>JAYTIV010000188.1:0-46860 GCA_043731625.1 Flavobacterium sp.
CAATTCCTATGTTATTAATATATGAAGCCAGTATCTTTATATCGGTATTTGTAGTAAAAAAAGAAAAACAAAATGAGCAACTTAGTAACTGAATTCAATGATTACCGTTCTAAAATGAACGAAAAATTATTAGCCGACAACAATAAAGTCATCAAAAGGATTTTTAATCTCGACACCAATACTTATGCCGAAGGCGCACTCGATGTTCGCACAAAAGAGCTTTTAGGATTAGTAGCATCAGCCGTTTTGCGTTGTGATGATTGTATCAAATACCATTTGGAAACCGCCTACAAGAATGGGATTACTAAAGAAGAAATGATGGAAGCCATGAGTATTGCTACTTTAGTAGGTGGCACCATCGTAATTCCTCATTTGCGTCGTGCTTACGAATTTTGGGAAGCACTAGAAGAAAACGTCTAAATAATTGTTAATAGGTTTATTTATTGATTCGTTTAATCGTTTATTTGTAACGATTAAACATTTTACCGATTAGACGATTAAACGAAACAAAATGATATTAAGAGCAGAAAACTTAGTAAAAACCTATAAAGGCAGAAGTGTTGTAAAAGGTATTTCGGTCGAAGTAAACCAAGGAGAAATTGTAGGTTTATTGGGTCCAAATGGAGCCGGAAAAACTACTTCTTTTTATATGATTGTAGGTTTGGTAAAACCAAATTCTGGAAATATTTATCTAGATGATATGAATATTACCGATTATCCGATGTACAAACGTGCACAAAACGGTATTGGATATTTGGCACAAGAAGCTTCTGTTTTTAGAAAATTGAGTATCGAAGATAATATTCTAAGTGTACTACAACTAACTAGTCATTCAAAAGAAGAACAAATTGCAAAAATGGAAAGTCTTATTGCTGAATTTGGACTAGAACATATTAGAACTAATCGTGGTGATTTGCTATCTGGTGGTGAAAGAAGAAGAACCGAAATAGCTCGATGTTTGGCAACTGACCCTAAATTTATTTTACTTGACGAACCCTTTGCAGGTGTTGACCCAGTTGCGGTTGAAGACATTCAACGTATTGTTGCGCAATTAAAAAACAAAAATATTGGTATTCTAATTACCGATCATAATGTTCAAGAAACACTAGCCATTACAGATAAAACTTACCTTATGTTTGAAGGTGGCATTTTAAAAGCAGGAATTCCGGAAGAACTAGTTGAAGACGAAATGGTTCGAAGAGTTTATCTAGGTCAAAACTTTGAACTACGTAAAAAGAAATTAGAATTTTAAATATTAAAATAAATGCAAAACAAACCTACTCCTGAAATTTTAAAAGATTGGAATGACAACCCAAAATATTGGCGTTGTTTTGGTTTTATATATTTTAATAAAGAGGATAAAAGAATTTTTCCTCCAAAAAAAGAAGGAACAGGTTTTGGTTGGACTACCAATTTTGCAAATATGTTATCCGTTTTAGCATTAATTGCTATAATGACCTTAATTTATCTAATAGTTAATTATATCAGACATCATTAATTAATCGTTAAATACTCCAACATTTTTGGGGTTCCGTTATAGATATTGACATCTACATTCCCTTTTATACCTGAAATAGATGCTTTTTCGGTAAATTGCCAAAACAACCAATCCTCTTTTATATCTTCAACAAAAAAATTATAATTGGCAATCCAAAAAGTATAATTGCTAAATTCTTCTTTCAAGAAAGCATCATAATATTTTTCGCCGGTATAAATAATTGGTTTTACTTTATAATGAGCATCCACTTTTTCTAACCATCGTTTCAAACCTATTTTCAAACTATCAATAGGCTGATTTTCTGGAAGTTTTTCGATGTCTAAAATGGGTGGTAAATCACCTTTCTTCAATTTCACATTTTTGATAAAATATTCTGCTTGCTCAATCGAATTTTCATTGGGACGATAATAATGATAAGCACCGCGAATAAAGCTATTGGCTCTAGATTCACTCCAATTGTAATCGAATTTAGAATCTAATTTGTTTTTTCCAGCTGTTGCTCTAATAAATACAAAACGAAGCGGATAGGTATTATCTATATCTTTAATCTCATCCCAATTTATTTTTCCTTGATATTCAGACACATCAAAACCTGCAACTTTATTTTTGTATTTTTCTAGAATTTGAAAATTTCTAACATCAGAAATTCGTTTTTCTTCATATTTTGAAGATATATTTACTTTATTAAACCCTAAATAATAAGACAATCCGTTTCTATAATGAAAGGCAATTGTAATCAGAAATACTGCAAAAAGAATTCCTAAAATAAAGCTTCCTTTGTTTCCATTCCAAAACGAAGATTTCTTTTTTGAAGCTGGTTTTCGTTTAGAAATAGGTTTTTTTGCAATTGGTTTTCTCATAATTATGAAACTACTTTTTCAATAATTTATTATTAATCACAGATAGCAAAACATATGAAATGATAACTAAAGGAATTCCCAAAAACTGAAAATAAACTAGTAATAAAACTGAAAATAAAAGAAATAAAATTTGAAGTTGATTGTCCTTGAAATTCATTTTTTTGATTTTTAATGAAAATAAAGGAATTTCAGCATTCATTATAAAAGCACTAAGAATACTAATTCCTATAAGAACCCATTTATTAAACAACAATGCAAGTAGATAATCATCTAGTATAAGTAATGGCAAACTCATAATAAATAATGTATTGGCAGGTGTTGGTAATCCTATAAAAGAATCGGTTTGACGCGTATCAATATTGAAATTTGCCAAACGATAACAAGCACCTAGTGTAATAATAAAACCAAAATAAGGCAAATATCCTTCAATACTGGTATGTAAATATTGGCCAGAAATAAGATATACCATTGTATAACCAGGAACAACTCCGCTTGTTACCATATCTGCCAAAGAATCAAGTTGTACACCTAATGGTCCAGAAACTTGAAATTTTCTTGCAAAAAATCCATCAAAAAAATCAAAAAATATTCCGAGACAAACAAAATAAAAAGCAAGTTTAAATTGAAAATTTGAAACATAAACAATGGCAATACAACCACAAAGTAAGTTTAAAAGTGTCAGAAAATTAGGTATATATTTTTTTATGCTCATTGTTTATTTATTTTGAAAACAAATTTAACACAATAAGTTTAAGAGAAGAGCGTTTTGATAAGAGAATTTTATTTACTTCTTGAACAACTCTGTTTTATATGTTAATTGAGATAAGGAAGCCAATAAAAATTTATATTTTTGAAAAAAATTGTCAAATCTAGATTTGAAAACAAAATTGCTTTGAAAAAAATTCTTTTATTAACTTTTATTTTGGGTTTTTCAATGGTCTACAGTCAGACTGTTAGAAAATACTCTAATGAGTTTATGAATATTGGGGTAGATGCCGCTGCACTTGGTATGGCAAATGCCGTTACATCAAATAGTGCTGATGTAAACGCTGTATACTGGAATCCTGCTGGATTAATGTCACTTGAAGACAAACAAGTAGCCTTAATGCACGCTAGTTATTTTGCCAATATTGCACAATATGATTATGCTGCTTTTGCAACTCCTATAGATGACAGAAGTGCTTGGGGAATTTCTGTAATTCGGTTTGGTGTTGACGATATTTTAAACACTACTCAATTAATTGATAGCCAAGGTAACATCGATTATAATAGAATTAGTAAATTTTCGACTGCCGATTATGGTGTGACATTTTCTTATGCACGAAAATTAAAAATCGAAGGTTTGCAATATGGCGTAAATGCCAAAGTTATTCGTCGTATTATTGGAAAATTTGCAAATTCTTGGGGATTTGGTATAGATGCAGGAGTTCAATTTGAACGAAATGATTGGAAATTTGGATTGATGCTTCGAGATATCACAACAACCTACAATATTTGGAATATTAATGAAGATGAATATAATAAAATAAAAAATACAGTTGCAGGTGAAAACCAAGAATTACCGGAAAGCACCGAAATTACATTGCCAAAAGCACAATTGGGAATGTCTAAAAAATTTGAATTTCATAACGAAACTTCCCTTTTGGCTTCTGCAAATTTGAATATGGAATTTTACAAAACCAATGATCTTATTGCAACTGATTTTGTCAGTATTGCGCCAGCACTAGGTTTTGAATATGGATATAATGATTTAGTTTTTTTGAGAACAGGGTTTGGAAATTTCCAAAATATTACACAGATAGATAATACTGAAAAATTGAGTTTTCAACCTAATATTGGTTTAGGTTTTAAATATAAAGGCATACAAATAGACTATGCTTTAACCGATTTGGGTAATCAAAGTGCCGCATTATACTCAAATATTTTTTCTGTAAAAGTAGATTTGAGTATTTTTAGATAACGTATTATAATGGTAAAAAAAATATTATTTGTTTTTGTTTTTTTAATTTCAAATTACGGTTTTTCTCAACTTACACCAATTACAAATAACACAAAAGTAAGTTTATTAACAGTAGGTACTTCCAACGAAGCCCATTCTTTATATGGTCATACTGCTATAAGAATTAATGATGTCTCAACAGATTTTGACTTTATTTACAATTATGGAATGTTTGATTTTAGTACCGAAAATTTTGTGCTAAAATTTGTAAAAGGCGACATGAAGTACTTTGCAGCTGCCTATCCTTATCAAGATTTTGAGTATTCTTATCGTGTAGAAAACCGTTCTATTTATGAACAAGTTTTAAATTTATCCTTAGCAGAAAAACAAAAGCTATTTGAAAAATTAAATATTTCTTTAGCTCCAGAATCAAAATTCTATACTTACAAATTTATAGATAGAAATTGCACAACAAAAGTAAATGATGTTTTGAATGAGGTTTTAGAAAAAAGCCCCATCGTGAAGAAAAATATTGATGAGGATAAATCGTATAGAGATGTTTTATATCCTTATGCTGCACACGTATTTTATCAAAAATTAGGAATTAATATTATTTTTGGAACTAAAGTCGATCAAACTGCTACGAAAATTTTCTTGCCATTTGATTTATATGAAAATGCAAAAAATACTACATATCATCATAAACCTTTGGTTACAGGATCTAAAACGCTTTTCAAAGCTTCAAGAAATGATATCGGTTTTTCATTTTTTGATAGTATCTATTCTTTACTACTTGTTTTGTTTTTAATACTTATTTTTAATTCTAAAATAGTTAATATTCTTTATTTTTCAATACTAGGTTTATTGGGAATTTTCTTTTCTTTGGTGGGGTTATATTCTTTTCATCAAGAAATAAGTTGGAATTATAATGTATTACTATTCAATCCTTTATATCTAATTCTTGTTTATTTTATGATAAAAAACAATTCAAAATGGATTATGAATATCACTATTTTCTGTATGAGTTGTTTAGGATTTTATTTATTGTATATGTTAAATAAAATACATCTTTTTATAATGATGCCATTTATAATCACCAATATAATTTTGCTTTTTAGACTAATTTATAGAAAGTTAAATCTATTGTCCTCTATAGAATAAAACCGTACTAAAGGTTTTGAAAATAATATTTACATCAAGAAAAATACTGCGGTGTTTGATATAATATAAATCATACTGCAATTTTATCAAACTATCATCAATGGTTTCTCCGTATGTATAGTTTACTTGTGCCCAACCTGTTAATCCAGGTTTTACAACATGTCTTGTTTCATAAAACGGCATTACTTCTGCAATTTCTTTAACAAAAACCGGACGTTCTGGTCGTGGACCAATAACTGCCATATCTCCTTTTATAATATTGACAAATTGTGGAAACTCATCAATTCTACTTTTTCTTAGAAATTTACCAAAAAATGTAATTCTTTTATCATTAACAGTAGTGAAAACAGCACCATCAGTTTCGGCATTTTTTACCATCGTTCTCAATTTCAATATTTTGAAAACCTTTCCGTTTTTACCAACTCGTTTTTGAGTATAAAACAATTTACCTCTATTTCCGATTGCGTTTCCTAATAGTATTATTGGGAATAATAAACAGCCAAATAACAATCCAATAATAGAAATAATAATCTCAAGTAATCTAACAATGAGTAGATAAAGCTGATTTTGGTTATTTCTACTAAAAGGAAAATACCGGTAAAAATCCCTCGCAACATACTGAACTGGAATTCGTTGTGTTATATTTTCATAAACTTGAGTATATTCTCTAATAACATATCCATTCTCTAAAAGATGCAATAGTTGATTATAAAGATTTACAGTAATACCGTCGGTTTTTTGAGAGGCAATTACCACTTCAGAAACTGAATTCTGAATTACAAAGCTTTCAAGTTTATCAATATTAATATTTTTTATATTTTCACCATTTACTTTTACAGAACCAGATTGATTACTATCAGAATTAACAAAACCCATCACTTTATAATGAGGATCTACTGTTTCTAATCCAAGAATAAGCTCTTTGGCTTGGTCTTTATCACAAATTAAAATAACTTTTTTCTCGAATCTGCTTGATGCTAAAAATTTTAAGTAAAATATTCTCCAAATAAACAATGCTAATAAAATTGCAACGTAAAAAATTAGAATTTGCAATCTATTATTAGGTAAAACCGGTGTATATATTGGAGTAAGTAAGTATACCAAAACAGTTGTTGATGCTGTTAAAATGATACTTTTTATGACTTGAAATTGATTACTCGCAACTTGCAGATTATACATTTCGAATACAGTTCCAAACATATTGATGTATAAACCTAGAACTATTGTCCAATAATAGTTATTTGTAGAAATGCTAAAATATTTAAAATTAAATGTAATACTAACCAAATATAAAGCAAGCATCACTGAAAGAACATCAAAAATTCGTAATAGAATTTTTCTTTCAGAAATCTCAAAGTGTATTTTTTTGTTGATTACCATTAATGATTGACTTCACTTTAAAAAGGTGCAATTTAGTAAATAAAAGGGAAATAAAACGGCTATTTTAAGATTTTAAACCAATCTAATTTTACCTTTTCTGAATCAAAATCTTGAACTAATTCTAAAGCATTTTTAACAATGCTGTCTTTTAATTCTTTCTCTATTATTAATTTTTTAATACATACAACCATTTGAAAAACATCATCATCATTGACTAACAATGCTGTTTTGTTGTTTTCTAAAAGATAAGGAATTCCTCCAACATTTGTTGAAACAACCGGCAGCCCAAGTGCCATTGCTTCAATAACACTTACAGGTGTATTATCAAAATGGGTGGTGTTTATAAAAATATCATATTCTTTTGAAAGCTCAACCCATTCTTCTTTTGATAATCTTCCAGTAAATTTTACATTTAAATTCAATTTTTTTGCAAGTTGCTGCATTTTAATCAAATTGCCGTTATGATCTGGACCAACCATACATAATTCAGCATTTGGATACTCTTTTTTTAATTGATTTAGAACATGAATTGCCATTTCTGGATTATAAATCATAGAAAATGAACGTACCCAAAGTAATTTTGGCTCAATTATTTCTCTTTTTTTAAATTCGTATTTTATTAATTCAATAGTATTTGGAACATAAATAGTTTTAGTAAAACCTTTTTCTCTAAAAGCATCTAATAAATAACCTGATGGTGCTATATTTAAATATGAATTCGCGAAAATTAATTGACACAGTTTAGGATTGTTTTGTAATCGTTTTGGTAAATCTCCTCCGTGAAGTTTTGGGATGTATTTTAGGTTTAAAATTCTACACAACTGACTTATTATTAAAGCATACCAAAAATTATAAGTACTGTATGTATCAATTAAAACATAGTCCGCTTTTTTACTATAATAAAAGGTTTTGAAAATCATATCTATCATTCTCAAAACTTTATTCTTCTTTTCAGAAGCATAAAATAACCGGAATCCTTCACGTTCAAGAAATTCACCAAGTGTTTCTATACTCGTTTGATTTATACCATGTTTGGCTAATTTATTCCCTATATAAAGTATTGTTTTCAAAAAATAAATTATAATGTTTTATACAATTTTATATCACCTTCTTGATGAATTAATTTTGTTTGATTTACATCCAAATTCTCTTTAGATAAAATATGGGTTACTCCTTTTTTAATTTTCAGAAATTTTATTTTTTCTTTTTCCGAAAGTGATTTATAAATTTTTGTTTCTTGATTCCATTGTATTAATTGCACAGGATTTCCTTCTATTAGCATTGATGCACCTTTTCCATCTAAAACAACCGAACGTTTACAAGCACTTCTTACAATAAATGCACCGTAAAACACATCCCTTTTATTACTATTGTTATTTATAAAGGTAAGCATATTATCCATATCTGTTAATTTCTCGTCTTTTGAAACAAAAAATGAATTATAATCTGGAAAAATACTTGTTGCAATATCATCGCTAAAAAAAGGGACTTTTCTAAAAATAGGTTCTTTTGAAATAATTAATGCAAAAATAAATATTGGTAAAATGATATTGAATGCTTTTTTAAAATATTGACTTCTTTTAATGAAAATTTCCATCAGAAAACCAATTGCAAAAAATCCTGTAAGAATTGCAATTTTTTGTGCCCTTATAATTTGAAAAGACATTCTTAAATTTTTATTGAAAATCGCATTAAAATGGTTTTCAAAAAAGATACTTAAAGTAGGAATAAGTATCGTAAAAAAAGAAATTGATACTAACAAAAATGCAGTTTTAAAATACTTTTTATCTACAAATTGAGCATAAGCATAAAAAAGTAATAACGGTGTTAGAAAAAACAAAATTCTAAAACGTAACCAATATCCTAAAAATAGAAATGGATCAATAAATAAATCTTCAATTCTTGCAGAAAATGCTTTTTTATATTCTAAAATATCATATTCAACTTTAGCATCTGTTTGTAAGAAATAAGTACTTAAAAACGGAATCATTCCTAATATCAATAACAAAGTTGCAATACCGATGGTTTTAAAATTTATTTTAAATGAATACAATTTATTATAAAAAAATATAAGTAAAACATACATCAATATACCACCCATTCCTGTTATAGGATGTAAATTAAAAATAAAACCAATTAAAAAAGCTGAAATATAAAATGAGGCTTTTGATTTATTGAATAATAAAATAAAAGGCAATGGCAAAAACGCCGCATACATTGTTCTTGGCATCATTGTCCATAAATCTGATATTCCCCATAATTCCCAACCTGGTAACCAAACAACACCTCTAACTAATATAGACAATAATAATGCAATTGAAAAATTTTTAAAGATTTTATAAAACAACCAAAACCATAAAAAACCATAAATTAAATGCAATAGAGTTGCAAAAATATTAATTCCTAATAAGTAATCTCCATTGGCACATTTTGCAAAAAAACGAATGGTTTCAACATAAAAAGGGGTATAATATTTTACGTTTTTAACATCAAAAAGATACAAATCTTTTTGAAATAAAGTCTGATCATCAATCTTGTAACAAACTGGAATAGAATTATGTAAATCTGTAGATAATTGAGTAAAACCAGTACCTTTGTTTTCTAAAAAAAAACCAATAGCTATAAATAGATTTATTAAAATAAGTATTAATAATTGTTTTTTTGTCATTTGTTATTTTGCTTTTGGAGCATTTATGATATCATACTGAATTGCTTGCAAAAGTAATTGAAAACCAAGAATTATTGACAATGTTACCAACATTATAGTTCCTGTAGGTGCGAGTATACGAATTGAAGAATAGTAAATCCAATTATAAATGCCATAAACTACTCCAAAAATAAAAAGGGGAAATCCTATTATTAAATACAAAGAAGCTATATTAAAATCATATAGAAAATATTCTTTAACGATTCTTTTAATAAATACTTTTAATAAACTGGTTGAGAATATAATGGGCATTTTCCAGACTTTCATACTCGATTTTTCATCTGCGTAGATTGCTGGCATTGCTACGTCTTTTATTCTTGCTTTTACAAAATATAATTGTGCAATAAGCGATGTTTCAAAAAAGTAACGATTAGATAATTTTGAGAAATCAATTTCTTTTAATGTTGCTGTTTTTATGGCAATAAAACCATTGGTAGGGTCAAAATTATTCCAGTATCCTGTAGCGATTTTGGTTAAAAAGGATAAAAAAAGGTTTCCGATTCTTCTTGTTAATGGCATCTTTTTTAAAGAATTCAAATCTCTAAACCGATTTCCTTTTGCCATTTCTGCTTTATTTTTTATTAAAGGCTGGAGCAATTCTGGAAGAAAACTAGTATCCATTTGATCATCAGAATCAACTTTAATAACAAAATCAAATTTATTGTCAATGGCATATTGAAATCCTTTTTTTGATGCTCCACCAACTCCAAGATTAACCTCGTTTTGCAAAAAAACAATTTGTGTTTGTTTATTTACAGCTGCTTCAATCGAAGTTTTATCAATTATTTCTTGACTTTTATCATCAACTATAATAACAGTATGAATATAATCTGGCAATTTTGATACAACCAAACAAATTTGTTTAGCCGAATTATAATAAGGAATTGCAACCGCTATTTTATATTCGTAATATTTATTCTTGTTCATTTTGCAAAATTAACACTTATATTAGAGATTATAAATAAACATTAGGTTTAATATATTCCTTTTTTTAATTTTTATATTTAAAGTATATTTTTATGACTTCAAATGGTGCTAATAAAAAAGAAGTGGTTTTTAATTTTGAACCTGCTTTTTCACTCCAATTATTTAAAGGTATTTCTTTTATTTGCATATGGTATTTCTCATTTCCTAAAAACTTCATAGCTCTTACAAAAAGTTCTATATCAAACATCCATTTTGATAAAAAAGGTTTGTCAAAAAGTTGCAAAGCAAATTTATTTTCAAACAATTTTATACCACATTGAGCATCATAGTTTGGAATCTTTAAAAACTGAAAATAATAAGTAACAAAAATTCTACTTAAATAATGACGTATTGGTTTTCTAATAATATTTTTACCAACAATATTTATTCTGCAACCTGCAGTCATTAATAATTTAGGATTTTTTGTCATTTCATCCAAGAAAAAAACTATTTCATTTAATGGTGTCGCTAAATCGGCATCAATAAATCCAATATATTGATACTTATTTAACTCAGTAAGTTTTATAATAGTTTCTCTTATTGCTTCAGCTTTTCCTTTATTATTTTTTAAAGAATATAGATTAAGCTGATTGGTATTTTTTTTTATAAGTAATTGCAAAATATCAAAAGTTTTATCTGTACTTCCGTCATTTACAAACCATAAATCAATATTTGTATTTGCAAAAGAAAAATCGAGAAATTCCTGAGTATCTAAACGATTTTCTTCATTATAGCAAGGTATAATTAGGGCTGTTTTCATAATTTATAAATTAGGAACCATTTCTACTTTTTTATGAAAATACATTTCTAATTCTTTATTAACTAAATGATTATAAGGATTTGGCCACCTTTTAGGAAGCACATTAGGCTCTGGAAATAATGGCATTACATATATTGTGTCTTTTTTATTATTTGCAAGATCTTCATATACGCTTTTTACAACCTTATGATATTTTGTAACTTTCAAAGAAACAATATCTTCATAAGCATTCATAACATTATGCTTATTACTAAATGCAAATATTATAATTACAATTCCTAAATAATTAATTGGTATGGTATTTAATTTTGCTTTTATGAAAAGTGAATTAAAATACTGATAATAATAAATAACAATTCCAAAATAAGAAAGTATAAAAACTATTAATATTGGAGCTATTGTTCTTTGAGCATTTTTACCTGTAGATGCTATACTCGGAAAAAAACCAGCAACTATTACCAATAAGAAAACTATAAGCACTAAATAAATTTCTTTACTTTTTATTTCTCTTTCAATTATATAGTTGTCTGCAACTTTACCTAGTTGTTTCCAAATTATTATTGTCATAATTAGTGCACTTGGAAGCCAATATACTATATAAATACTTCCTCGTAATGCTGATTCTAAAAAAGCTTTTGGTATATTTTGCAGCAATCCTCCTGTAGAAGATGCTCTAATAAAGTTTCCTGGTGATGTAATCGAAATATAAGATGCTACAGACGCTATTACAAATAAAAATAATGGTATTGTTGCCTTTTTGGGTTTTATAATAAAATGTACAAATGCATATAAGAAAGTGCAACCAAAAACATATGCCATTGAAATTTCATTTGTTCCTGCTATCAAAAAAATTAATATTGCAGCTACCAAAACTAAAAAAACATTATTAAAAATGCTGTTTTTTTGTGTTAATCTAAAAACTATTGCTACTAGTAGAATAAAAAATATATTTCCTGTTTGATAGGTATATGCTCCAGCTAACCAATATAATGTTTCGCCAATTTCAGGCATTATATTCAATATTAAAAATACTATTGTTGTTAAAATAATTAAACCATTTGTTGGGTTTGTTTCTTTTCCTCCAACTGTTTTAATTAAAATATAAACCGATAAACAAATTCCGAAGATTAGAGCCAAAGGTGGCAACCAAAAATAATCTAAGCAATTGTATGACAAAGGATTAAAAATAGTTAAAAACAAATCTGATGTATACCTACCGTTCCAGTTATTGCACCAAAACTTAACAGCATTTATTGTATTGTTATTTCTTCCAACATCACCAAAGTGAAAATCATCACCCATTGGCATTGCGAAAAAAGAAATGAAAATAAAAGGCAATACTGTAAAAGCTAAAATAAAACCCCAAATTTTATTTTCATTATTAAACAAGTTTTTAAATATTTTCATGAATTATTAATTAAAATAGTAAAAATTATTTATTCTTTTAAGGATATATTTATTCTGTTTAAAGAAACATAATTTTAAATCTTCAAAAATAGTTAAAAACTCATCAAGATTTATGTGAGTTATTAATAATTAACTTGAAAGCTTTTAAAGTCCATTTATTATAAAATATTTAATCTTTTTTTATTCATATTTAAATAAATTAATGTTTTAAAAAATTATTTGATAAATCATATTTTTTTTAAATTAATGTAATGATATGATAATCATAATTTTAAAATACAATAATTGTTTTATTTAATTTTTATTTTGTAATATTACAATGGTTAAAAAATTAACCATAGCGTAAATTATTTATTATAACCCAATTTAAAATTTTTAATTATGAAAACAAAATTAATTTTCTTGACGATGTTTATGTTTGTATTAACTTTATCAAGAGCGCAGGCAACTTTAGAGCACAATGGCACTACAAGTTCAATTACTTCACCTATTATTCCTAGAAATAATACTCTTTTTGGAGCAAGAACAAATACATTACCTTTTAATTGGACTTTATTTACATCGGGAGACTTTAATTCAGCTTTCGGATTTAGGGCACTTAGACATAATACTACAGGATCTGAAAATTCAGTAGTTGGAGCAGCTGCTATGGATAATAATTCAACAGGGAATCTTAATGTTGCTTTTGGAAGAATTACTTTGCAATGGAATCAATCAGGAAATCAAAATTGTGCAATAGGTTATAGATCCCTAAATGATTTAGGAAGTAATACTAGCATCACAGTAACTGAACCACCAGCACCAATTGCAAATGGTGCTACAACTAATGGATTTGGTAATACAGCAATTGGGTCTGATGCTGGAAGAAATTTATTGGCAGGGAATAGAAATGTTTTTTTAGGATTTTCTGCTGGCCCAACAAGAACTCCTCCTGAAACTGGTGTTTGTTCAAATAGATTATACATTCATAATATTACAGATGATAAACCTTTAATTTATGGAGAGTTTGATAACAGACAATTAAAATTTAATGTTTCAGCTACAAATTTATCTAGAGCTGAGATAACAAGCAGTGTTCCTTACGTTGCTGGTACAATAGGATTATCAGGTTTGCGTTTTACAAATTTAAAAAGTGGTAATATACCTGACACAAGCCTTAGATCAAATGGTAAAGTACTAACAGTAGATTCTAGTGGTGATGTAGTATTAGTTAATGGGTTATCAAGCTCTTGCTCTACATCTAATTTTGTTCCAGTAAATAGCTCTACACCTAATGTATTAGCTTGTAGTCAAATTTTTGATAACGGGACAGGTGTAGGCGTTGGTTATTCTGTAATTCCAACAGACCCAACTTTTTTTAATTATAATTATCAAAATACGTTTTATACAAATTATGGAGGAGCTAGTATCAATCAAACAGGTGCTATTAAATTTCATGTAAACGGAAATATGAGAACTACAGGTGTTTGGCAAACATCAGACAAAAAATTTAAAAAAGACATTAAACCAATCGAAAATGCTTTAAAATCAATAGAAGCTATTGATGGCAAAACATATTCATGGGATAGAGAAAAAAACAAAGAAATGAATTTTGACGCTGGTGGTCACAGCGGTTTTCTAGCTCAAGAATTAGAAAAAGTATTACCACATTTGGTTATTACAGGAGGAAACGGTGATAAAGCAGTAAACTATATGGAGTTATTGCCTTATTTAGTAGAGGCAATTAAAGAGCAACAAGTTCAAATAAATGAACTTAAAGCTCAAGCTAGTAATAGTTTCAAAACCCAAAATGGTGAGTTACTTACCTTAGAGAATACCAAAATTATTAGTGTTTCTCCAAATCCTTCAAATGATGTGATATTAGTTTCTATGAATATTGAGAAAGTGGTTCAAAATGCTAAATTGCTTGTTCACGATATAAATGGTTTGGTTTTAAGTACTTTGAATATTAATGAAAGAGATACAAATATTACAAAAACATTACAAAAAGATAATTTTGGTAAAGGAATTTATATAGTAAGTCTAGTTATTAATGGTAAAAGCATTGATACTAAAAAAATCATTTTCAATTAAAATTATTGAATTTATTTAACAAAAGCCTCTCGATTTGAGAGGCTTTCTTATATAAAAAATATTTTATTATTTAATAATCTAACTTTTTTTTTCCTCAGATAATATTAATGTTGGAGAAAGTAATAAAGTTGTAATCAACAAAAACAATCCTACTAATCCAAATAATGGTCGATAAACATAAAGATGTTCCCCAAAAGCTAGTGTAACCAACATGGAAAGTACAATTCCTTTTAATGCCATTCGCATTTGTGGAAATCGTGGCATTTTTAAACTTAAATAAGCAAACAACCATCTAAAATAAAAAAAAACACCTACCAGCCCTACTTCATTTATAAGACTAAGATATGTATTGTGTGCAGATGATGATAACGACAATCTATTATTAAAACCTAGTCCGAATGGAATAATAAAAGGATTGTCTAACAAATAATTGATATAAATAACTGATAATTCTTTTCTTCCAGAACCTAAATCTTCATAAACTTCGTCAACATTGGTGTCAGTAATTGATTTTGGTTTTTTTATTTTATTTTCAACTCTTGCTTCATATACATCAGTAGCTTTTGTAATGATTTCTGGATTTATTGAAGATATAATAACTACAAGAATAACCAAAATTGTTCCTGAATAAATAAAACTTACGGTTTCTCTAATAAAAAAATAGACAACAAATACTAATAATCCTAGATAAGAAGTTCTGGAACCGCTCATTATTAATGCTAACAATGACAAACATAAAGTAATTAATATTAAGGCTTTGTTTATCAATATTTTTTTATCATTTAATAATCCCATACAAAGGGCAAATACCATCAAACTAGTCATCCCTGCAACTATTTTATTTGGTCCTAATGTACCAGAAAGGAATCCTTGATAATTTTCAGAATATACTTTTGACCATAAATAGGGTATTACTCCAAAATTTTGCAAAACAATAATTAAAAATGCAACTGAACCGAAAATTAAACAATAATTCACAATCCGTTTTAATTGCTTTAAATCTTGTATGATAATAATTAGAAAAATGGTTGTTAAAAAAAATATCCAAAAATGGTACATGTATTTTAAGGATTGTAATGCCCAAAATATTTTATCATTAAGTATACTATCAATGATAGTTGGCACTAGCATAATATTTCCCCACATCAAAAAATGAAATAAACTATTTAATGCTCTGTTATTATCAATAAGCCTATTGACTAAAGTAAAATGTTGTACATAAAGATATAATATACCTAATCCTGCAAAATCATACAACCATAAATCATTTGATCCTCTAGCACTATAACTCATTACAGGAAGGTTATAGAAATAAGAAAGCATCATCAAATAGGTTGTAATAATGATTGGTTTGGATTTTTTTAATCCATCTAATGCTGTTCTGAAATCGTATTGAGTTACATTCATTATAGAGAATCAATCCAGTTTAAATATTTATTCATAACAAATTCTTCAGAATTTTTCTCCAATATAGTGTGATATAATGATGTTCCTAATTTTTCTCTTAAATCTTTATCTTCAATTAATTTCATTAAATAACTTGTGAAAATTTCAGCATTATTTACAGGTACAATATAACCATTATTATTATTTTTAATAATTAATGGAATTTCTCCGACATTGGTAGAGACTACAGGTTTTTTTTGTAAACCATACTCTAGTAATGCTACTGGTAAACCTTCGGAATTAGAAGTAAAAATACAAATATCTGATTGATTTATGATGTTTACTGAATCGTTTTTGGTTCCATAAACAAAAACATTTTCATCTAAATTTTTATTTAAAATCAATTCTTTTATTTGTTTTGAATAATGATCTCCAAAATCTTTCCCAACTAAATGAAAAGTCCAGTTTGGATGGCTAGTTTTTATTTTTTCTGCAATTTCTAAAAGTAGAAAATGATTTTTTTGTTCTCGTAAATTAGCCAAACATAATATTCGTTTTCCATCAACACCTTTTAGTTTTGTTTCGGCTAGTATAGTTGTTGTATTGCTAGTGAAATTAGGAAGATAGATTACTTTTTTACAATACAATTTTTTTTCTGCCCAATTTTTTAATTGAAAATTGACTGTAATTATTCCGCTAAAGAATAAAGAAGACATTTTTAAAACAGTAGCTTTTCTATCAGATAAAAATTCACTCATTCCGTAATGGTCATGCCAAATAATTTTAATTTTAGGATAAATTAATTTTACTAAAAAAGCAGTAAAATAGGATGTTCCGTGAGCATGAATATAATGTACTTTATTTTCTTTACAATATTTTTTTAAAGCCTTAACTGCTTTTAAATCAACCAGTTTTTTTCTGTTCAAAAACAGATAGGAAACTTTAGTATCAATTTGATTGATTAAATTTCCTTCTTTTCTTGTGGCAACCAATCCAGAAAATTCTATTCGGTCAGAAAGTGCATTAGCATAATTGATGGCCATTTTTTCTGCACCACCAACTTCTAGAGAATCAATCATTTGAATTATTCTCATTGCTTTAATAACATTTTAATTTCGTTTTCAAATACATCTAAAGTATAATTTCTAGACCAAGACATTGCTTTTTCTACTTTGTTTTGATACGAAATAGTATCGATTAACTGTTGTTGAATATGTTGACAATCTTTTTCTAAATCCATCTCTAATAACAATCCTCTATTTCCTTTGTCTAACATCGAAGGCACACAAGACACTTTGGTTGCAATGGGCAAACAACCCCAAAACATTCCTTCGGCAATCACTTTTGGCCAACCTTCACTTTTGGATGGTAAAACTACGAAATGATTTTCTTGATACGCCTTTTTTATTTCCTCTTGATTTTGATTTCCTTTCAGGAAAATAAATTCATTTAATTGATGTTCTAAAATATAATTTTCTAAATTTTTTCTTTCTTTTCCTTCACCAAGAATTGAAAGTTGCACATCAAAATGTAAGGCTTTTAACTTTTCTATCAATTGTATTGCATATAAAGGTCTTTTGCCTGGAGATAAAGTACCAACTAATAAAAATTTTATTTTTCCAAGTAATTCTCTTGGTGCAACATTTATTTTATCTTTTTCGAAATAACTTGCTGTAAAAAAAGGTTTTATATTTTTTGAACTATTTTCCCATTCTCCGTAAACTAGTACTTTACTATTTTTGGTTAAAAAAGTATTACTCAAAATCCATTTTTGAATGTTATAACTCAAAGGTTGTTTGGCATTTGGATCCCAATTTCCTGCATATTTAGCTGTTTTTATTTTATTTGGAAATAAAATCTGCACCAAACATCCCATTAATCCTATATTTCCAGGACAACGCAAATGAATATGGTCTGCCCTCAACATTGATTTATAAATTAAATAAAAATTTAAAAACGAGTATTGAATGGCTTTTATAAAATTCATAAAAGTTTTTATGTTGAACCCTTTTATGGCGTATAATTTATTAATCTTAAAAGGAATTTCTGAAATCAATAAACCATTGTCTTGTTCCCAAGTTGGACAAGTAAAAGCGATTTCATCACAATATTTTGCCCAAAGTTCTAGCTCTTTTACATAAGGACTATAAGCAAAATAGGTATTGCCTTTTTTTATTAATGGAGAAGAAGATACAATTAAAAATTTCATTAAATATATCCTTTTGAACTTTTTTCAGAAACAACTACAGCTGGAACACCAAATGCAACTGCATTTTCTTTTAAATCAGTATTTACTAATGAACAAGCACCAATTAACACATTATCACTTATAATTATTTTACCTGCAATTACTACATTAGCACCAATATAAACATTGTTTCCAATTATAGGCACTCCTCTATTTTCTCCTAAACCAGATACACCAATTGTAGTTCCTTGAGAAATATTACAATTATCACCAATTATTGAATTCGAATTCAGTATAATTCCACCAAAATGTGCAATATAAAACGAATGACCAATTTTGACCGATGCAGGAATTGATATTCCAGTAGTAATTTCTATCGCTTTTTGCCAAAAATACATCCAAGTCATAAAAACAATTCTAAATGGCTGCCATTTAATATTTTCGTGAAAAAAATGAGCAATTCTATATTGAAATTGTGCCCAAAATCCTTGTGTTAAAAATAGAATTACAAAAAAATTACTACCGTATTTTTTATATTTCTTATAATCAGAATGTATGAGTTGAAACGTATTCATTACTGATTTTTTAAAATTGAAGTATAAAACTCAATATTTTTTTTACTTAATACCGTAACATCAAACTCGTTTATCACTCTTTTTCGAGCTTCGATTCCCATTTTTATGGCTTGGTCATAATTTTCAAAAAAAACATTACTGTAGTTTTCAAGATTTTTTTGAAGTATCCTAAAATTATCTTTATCTGGTTCTATACAAATAATTTTGGCATTAGGTAATTCATTTTTTACTTTCAAAGCAAAAAATCCAATATTAGCTCCGCCATCAATTATTGTTTTTGAACTTTTATTAAATTTTATATTATATTCATTATCTAAAAAAACTTGTTTAAAAGTTGGGGAATCAGATGTTTCATTTCTTAAATAAATTGGATGTTTTATATTAAGTAATTTTATATTTTCAAACTTAGTAGTTAAAAATTTTAATGCTAAAAAAGTTCCATTTATTAAGCTATATACATATAAAATTTTTATTACAATTCTTAATTTTTTATTCATAAATCATATTTTATTTATTATTGATTGATATAACTCAATATTTTCAATTATTATTTTATTTAAATCATATTTCCCTAATACAAATTGTCTTGCTTTTTTACCTATCTCTATTGATTTTTCTTTGTTATTAAAAACCCATAATATTTTTTCTGCAATATCATTTGGGTCTAATGGATCACATAACAATCCTGTTTCTAAGTTAGATATTGTTTCTGTTCCTGGCCCTAATTTTGTAAATACAACTGTCTTCTCCATTGCCATAGCTTCAGGAGCAACTAATCCTTGTGTTTCCATATGTGATGGAAAAACACATACTTCTGCTTCTGCATATTTTAGTGGAATTTCTATATAAGAAATTGGTCCTTTAAAATGTATATCCTCGGCAAGTTTTCCTAATTTTAATATCTCTTTCTCTTTAAGCATTGAGATATAAGAACTACCATCGGAGTATGTCCAATCACGACCGTAGATTTCTAAAATTGTATTAGGAAATTGTTTTTTTACTAATGGGAAAGCTTGTATAAGTTGGCGAACTCCTTTTTTTTCGCAAACTGTTCCTGCAAAAACAATTTTATTCGGAATTACTTTAATATTTAGGGGTTTGAATAAATCTGTATTAATTGGATAATTAATTAATTTGACATTCTTATTATTATAATCTAAATACTGTTCTGTATGTGTTTTTACATAATTTGAAACCGCTATGAATGCATCTGCTTTTAAAAAAGACCTTTTTTCTTGAAATCCTTTCCATTTATTGATTTTTCTATTTTCTGATAAAGCAAAAAAATGATGTCCTCCATGTAACCTAATTATATATTTTATATCTTTCCTTTTTTTAATAAATGACAATCCTAATTCAGAAGTTTCTATTATATCAATTGCATTTTTAGAATGAATTTCTTTAATTTTTGAGTTAATAACATTTGAATTAAAAAACCATTTGAACCATTTTATATTTATTTGTTTTAAACGATATATATTTACTCCTTCCTCTATATATTCTTCATAATTATTTGTATAATTAAAACCTATAACACTTACTTTAAAACCATTTTTTACTAATTCTTGTGAAGTTGTTCTCACAAAACTTCCTATACCACCATGTGGATAGTTTTTTTTAGGATATTCATTTGTGATAAAACAGATGTGCATATTAATTTAATTTAGTCCTTATGTTTTTACTATTTATAGGTTTTTAGTATCCTAATACAACATGTTTCCAATTATCCATATAGATATTACTTTCTTGAAAAGTTGCATGATGTAATAAATTTATTATTTCTTCCTTTTTGTTTAACCATAATACCGCTCTTTTATCTTTCATACTTCTAAAATGTTGAAATTTATATATCGTTTCAACAGACCAATCAGGATTTATCTTGTTTTTTTGATCATAATTTATAAAAACACAAGGCTTTTTGAACATTGCAAAATCAAAAGCCATTGTAGATCCCAAATTTATTACAATATCCGAATAAAAAGCAGTACTTACTAGTAATTTTACATCTTCAAAAGTAGGATAAATAGTTGCCCAATTTGAAGTAGTATTAAAATTCCAAACTGGAGCTGCTTCTTTGATTAAATTTGGATATTTTTTAATAACGGCATCAAATCTACCCGATAAATCTATAGGACAACGACGTAATAGTATTTGATATTGGGTTTCTAATCCTGCTTTAGTAATTTCTTCGGCAACATCTTCAAGATATTTTGGGTCATCAGGTGATGTTAATTCATCATCTCCAGAAAAACAGATTATTTTTTTATCTATATCTAAATTATAAGTATCATAAAATAGCTTCTTGTCAATAATATTATTTTTATCCTCATAAAACTCAAACTGAGGTGTTCCTGTAACAAGAATATTATTTTGTGGAATTTCTGGATAATAAATTGCCATTTCATCTTTCATATATGCTGACCAAACCCAATAATTATCTGCACGTAATGCCAAACGTGCTTTTGGCAAATTGTCCCAAGAATAAATAACTGTTGTTGTTGGTATTCCCAAATCTTTAGCGGCAGCAAATATAGTGGGCATTTTGAGTCCTCTTTGGTGAGTACAAATAATACTTTTGGGATTTTCTTTCTGTAAAAGGACTTTTACCTCTTTATAAAAAGGGTTTTTTCTAATTTCTTTTTGATATTTTGATTCTAATTTAAGAATGGAATCATAATTTGAATAAAATTGAGCTTGAAATTCTATCCACTTATAAAATATTTTTTTTGAAAATGTTTTTTGTTTCCAAACCCAATTAGTCAAAATTGATTTATTATTTACTTTATTAGAATTATAATATAATCGAGAAAGGCATATTAACTCTCTTAAATATTTTTCCTTTAGACTCTCATTGTAATTAGGAATTGATATATTATTATATGAATTATTGAAATTTTTTAAATAATCAATTGTTCCTAAATCAAGATTATGAAATAAAACTATATTTTCATTAAATTTATTAAAGATATTTGAATAAAGATAATTTCTTATTCCAACTCCATCTGGTAATACAATAAATAACTTTCCTTTTTCCATCAAATATCCCTAAACTGTTTTTGATGATTAAGCTTCCAGATTTTTTTCATCATTAAAGATTGCAAAAATAATTGAGCGCTGTTCCCTTGTCCAAAATCATTTTGCGATGGTTTTGATATGTGATTATCAATTTCTATGAGTGCTTTTTGTATACTGTTTTTCTCATAACTTACATTTATGATATCAGCATGCAGTGCTCTATTATGTTGTCTTGTTCCGATATTGATTATTGGCAAACCATAATATGGTGCTTCTCTTATTCCTGCACTACTATTGCCAATAATAAATTGAGCCTTTTTTAAAAGCGTTAAAAAATATTCAAATCGAATGGATGGAAATACTCTAAATCGAGGGTTGTTTTGAAGTAATTTATAATTTTCAATTATTGCACTACTTCCTAAATCATTATTAGGAAAAACTACTACATAGTTATGATTATCTTCTAATAATGAGGTAACAAAATCATAAGCATATTCATTCATATCCTTTGATTCTGTTGTAACAGGATGAAACATTACAATTGCATATTTATCAAAAGTAATATTGTAATACTCTTTTACAGTTTCTAAATTCGGTAAATCATTAGAAAACATAATATCTACATCTGGTGAGCCAATTGCAAAAATAGAATCTGATAATTCTCCCATTTGAATGAGTCTGTTTTTTGCTAATTCGTTTGAAACAAAATGAATATGACTCATTTTACTTGTTGAATGTCGGATAAGTTCATCAATTGTTCCAGAAATTTCTCCACCTTCAATATGTGATACTAATATATTATTTAATGAACCTACAATTGCACCAGCCAAAGCTTCTACTCTATCACCATGAATTACAATCATATCTGGATTGCATTCTTTAACATAGGAGGATAAGCCTTCAATTGTTTTAGCAAGAGTTAAGTCCATAGTGGTTTCGTGAGTATGGTTTTCATAAGTAAAAATATTTGAAAACCCACAACGTTCGATTTCTAGAAGTGTATATCCGTATTCTTTTTGTAGATGCATGCCCGTAACAAAAACAAAAACTTCAAAATCTTGATGATTTTCAAGAATTTGAATTAATGATTTTATTTTACCAAAATCTGCTCGAGTACCTGTTAGAAAAAGAATTTTCTTCATTTATTCAAAATCCGTAAAATCTAATTGTTCATCATTTTCGATATCTCGACTTGCAATTTTTCCAATTAAACTTTCAAAATGTTCTGCTAAAATTTTTCCTGTTCCAGGTCTTTTTACCCAAATATTATCTTTAGATAACACATCTCCTTTTTTAATGGATGCAATAGCACAAACTGTTGCAAATGCAAAATCTATTGTTACCTGCTCTTCATCTGCAGGTTGTTTGATACCACCACGCATTTGGGCCATTTCAGCACTATTTATAATTAATTCTTGACATGCTTTCTCATCCATACTACAAACAATGTCTGGACCAGTTCTGCCCATATGGTCAGTAAAATGTCTTTCTAAAATTGAAGCACCAAGAGCAACTGCGCCTAAACAAGCATTATTGTTGAGTGTATGGTCACTCAGTCCAAAAACTTTATCAGGAAAAGATTGATGCATTTGCATCATTGCACCAAATCGAACAAGATGTATAGGTGTTGGATATAAATTTGTTGTATGTAATAGCGCAACTGGTATTTTGTATTTGTCAAAAATGGCTACAGCTTTGCTAATACTTTCTATTGTGTTCATACCAGTGCTTAAAATAACTGGTTTTCCAAAAGAAGCAATATGTTCTAATAAAGGATAATTATTACATTCTCCCGAACCTATTTTATAAGCAGGAATATCAAATTTCTTTAATCTTTCTGCTGCAGCTCGAGAAAATGGAGTTGAAATGAAAATCATTCCATTACTTTCTACATAATTTTTAAGTTCTAACTCATCAGCTTCGTTTAATGAACATCTTTCCATTATTTCATAAATAGAAACATCAGCATTGCCAGGTATTACTTTTTTTGCAGCACCACTCATTTCATCTTCAACAATATGAGTTTGATGTTTCACTACTTCAACACCTGCTCTTTTTGCAGCATCTACCATTTCTTTGGCCACTTTTAAAGAGCCTTCGTGGTTGATACCTATTTCAGCAATTACTAAAGGCGGAAAATCTTGTCCAATTTTTCTACCTGAAATTTCTATAAATGGATTCACAATAATGTATTTATTTTTTAAACTTTCTTAATCTTCTATTCAAAAACGAATTTACTTTCTCTTTAAACCAATAGATTTTTCTATAAAAATTGGGATTAGTAAAAATAAGTTGTCCTCCACCAGACCAATTTTCAGAAGGGAAAGGTCCGTATTTTGGATTTTTATATGAAGATGCAATTTCTACATGTTTATAATTTGGGAATATCTCTTTTAATGAATCTACTTGAGAACCTCTATATCCTTCAACAAAAATAATTGTATTTGAATTACAAAAAGCAGCAATTTGTTTTAAAGAAGCATCAGAACCATCAACTATAATAAAGTCATATTTTTTATCTTGTTTTACATCTGCAATAGCGTCATATAAATCTATAGCATTATAATCGTCAACATTTGATTTCAATGCTTGTAAACAAAAATCATTAGCTTCAGTACCAGCATAATCAATAACTTTATTATTAATTTTAGCATATTTAAAAACCGTATCTGATATTGAACCTATTCCTAATCCAACTTCTAAAATTGATTTTACATTAAAATCTTCAATTAGTTTTAATATCGTTATTAATGCATATTCACTTGCAATATGTTGGTTCCCGTCTATAAAAGCAAATTTTTTATAATTGTCTTTAGCTATTTTTTTATAATTCATTTTTAGTTTTTGTAATTAAATATTCAGCGTAATCAAAATCTTCTTGGGTATCAATATCAACATTTGCAAAAATATGATTTACAATCTTTGCATGAGCATTTTCGGAAATTATTTTATTTTCTAAAATTAATTTTGAATTACAAATATACAACAACCCATTTTCATAAAATAAAGGTTCTAAATCTTGACTTCTTTGACCAATTGTATAATTAAATGGGACAAATTTATTATTAATTATTTTTCCAAATTTGTGAAAATTTTGAGAAATAGTAAATAAACTATCATAATTTCCTTGTTGGTAATCTTGAAATGCATCTACAATCAAATTTGAAGGTCGCAAAGGATTTGTGGGTTGCAATAAAATCACATTTGAAACATTATCTGTAATATTTTCTAATACATTCTTTAATGCGCTTACTGTAGGTTCAAAATCTCCAGAAATTGATTCTGGTCTATCTATAACCTTTGCGCCAAATTTTAATGCAACTTTTTTAATTTCTACATCATTAGTTGAAACATAAATATCATCAATAATAGTATTATTTTTCTGTGCAAACAAAATACTATGCACAATCAATGGATACTCGCCAAGCTGTTTTATGTTTTTGTTTGGTAATCTTTTTGAACCTCCGCGCGCAGGAATTATTGCAATAGTTTTACTCATTAAATCTATTTTTAGCTTCTATTATGATACGATCCATTTCTTTGTTCCAAGTATCTGATGTATATAAATTTTTAGGAATAGCTGTTTTTATTACTTTTCCATTTACATAATCTTCAATTGCTAATTCCCAATTTTTGATATCTTCTGGATGCTCTATCAATTTACCTAATTTGCCATATTGCAGCACTTCTGGAACACCACCATAGGCTGATGCTATACAATAACAACCACAGTGCATAGCTTCTATCAAACTCATTCCGAAACCTTCTTCGCAAAGTGTTGGGAATAAATAGACATCAGCCATTTGATAATACTTTGATAATAAATCATTTTTTATTTTACCCAAAAATAGTACTCCATCTATTTTTTGTTCTCTTGGTTGACAACCAATTACTAGTAAAACATAATCTGTATTGTTTTTGTACTTATTTTCCCAAAGATCCAAAATTATTTGCAACCCTTTTTTAGGTCTGTCTTGTGAGCACCAAACAAAGATTTTTTTACCTGATACATTCATTTCAGTTTTTAGACTCTCTTTTTCTGATTCTGAAAGCGCAAAAAATTTTGCTGTATCAACTCCGTTATGCAAATAAGAAATAGTATTTGGCAAGCTACTTTTACTTTCTTTAATTTTATTTACAGCTTTATCAGTTAATAAAATTAGTTCATCAATTTTTTTATAGAATTTTTCTTCACCATATTTTTTAAATACGGGTACATATCCGTGATAGAAGTATTGAATATAAAATTGTTTTCTGTTTCCTTTTTTTTCAAAATAAGCTTCTAAAGCGGTAAGAAATCCAGAATTATCGATGATTTGTAGCATATATTTTTCGTCTTTATCTACAATTTTATGTAATGCTTTTATAAATGGTTGATGCCGTTTTTTGGTGATTTTTTTATAAATTTTTGTCAAAAAATTATTTTTTACTATTTGATAATTTACATTTCTGAAAAAATATTCTGGTTGTTCGCAAACAATATAATCAATACTATTTTCTTGAGACAAATAATTTTTATACAGTGTAGACCAACTGCCAATTTTGCTGTAAGGTAATGGAAATTCAGAGATGAGAATTACTTTTGGTAAAGACATAGAAGGAATTACTATTAATTTTTATCTAAAAAAATATTAGTTGATTTGTTTGAATTTTTTTATATAAATTATTTTATAACCTATACCAAAAATTAAAACTATTATTGTACCTAAAAATAATCTTGCTTTAAATAGAAGAGAAATTTTTGTTTTTAAAATCATCTCAAAGACATTCTTAAAATTGTTAATATTATTATTATAATCTAGACATTTTAGAGTGTAAAAAATGATAAGAACTCTGTATAATAAATATTTTTTTAAGTTTTGAACTTCCAATAATGTCAATCTTTTATCTAATGAAATCGTAAAAAATACTTTCTTAAAATAATCGAACTGTGATTGTATACTTAAAACATTTCCATGGGATTCACTATCAATACTCTGATGCCCTCGTCTTATATAAACCAAAATTTCTTGGTTGTAAATAAATTTTGCTCCATCTAAAAGCATTCTGTAGTTAAAATCTGTTTCATGAGCGTTATATAAACTTTCATCAAAAAGCAATTTGTTTTCTAAAAAACTTTTTCTCCAAAGTGGCGAAGGTGTTAAAAAAAAAAGATTACCAATTATAAAATTGTACATTGAATTTTCAAAATCGGTATGTTTAGGATTATAGTCTTCAAGTAAGTCATTTGTTGAGTTAAAAAATTTTTTTGTAAAACAAGCGCAAAAATCTAAAGATGGATTATTTTCAAGAATCTTAATTTGAGTTTTCAAAAATTCAGGATGCATTAAATCGTCACTATCGAACCATTTCACAAAACTGCCTTTACACAATTCATAACCATAATTTCTGCAAGCATTTGCTCCTTTTTTCTTTTCTTGTGGTCTTATATAAAATTTAAATCTTTTATCATCTTCAATAATTTTTTTTAAAATTTCAGAAGTATTGTCCTGACTACCATCATCAATAACAATACATTCCCAATTTGTATAACTTTGATTATAAATACTTTCAAGAGTTTCAGAAATTATACTTGCTCTATTGTAAGTTGGAATAATTATTGAGATTAAGTCTGCCATTTTAATTTTTAATTAAATTAATGTTTTTTTCAACTAACTTAATATCATTTATAATTTTTTTATAATTAAATAATAAATAATATTGATTAAAAATTAATTTTGAAGATTTAAGTCTAAAATCAAAATAAGAAACTTTTCTTAAAAAAAAATAAACTAACAATATTATTAATTGTTTTATAGTTTTATAAAACTTAAAATACCTGTTTTTTGGCAAATAAA
Organism: Flavobacterium sp.; assembly: GCA_043731625.1. GTDB lineage: Bacteria > Bacteroidota > Bacteroidia > Flavobacteriales > Flavobacteriaceae > Flavobacterium. Next base: position 27,753 of record JAYTIV010000188.1, read on the forward strand.
ATGTTTTATTAAAGAGATAACTTTCGTAGCATAATATTTTATAAGATGTGATTTGTTGTCCAATAGATAATTTGATTAAATAATCTAAACTTAATCTTTTTTGAGGTAAAAAATGTTTAAATTTTAATTCTGAAGAGTAATATACTTTATAACCACTTAAACTTATCATATAGCCAATTTCGTTATCTCCTCCAGAAACGAGTCTGGTTCCTATTCGGTCTGAAAGTTGATTTATAAATCCTTTTTTATAAATTTCTTCTAAAACCGATTTTCTTAGAATTGATCCTGCACCATAAACAAAACCTTTAACATAGGTAATATCACCATCAAAATCTGCTTGAGGTCCAATTGCATAAGTTATTTTTAATCGATCAAACCATGCGGGTTTATTACCTTCAATAACTTCTTGACCAATCCCTCCTAGCATTCCTATTTTTGGATTTTTATCTATAATTTCAAAAGCCGTTTGTATGTATTTTTTTTCAAGCCAATTATCATCATCACAGAAAATTAAGATATTTGCCTTTGAAGAGTCTATCCCTTTTTTACGAGCATAAGACAATCCAGGTTTTGATTCACAAACTACTCTAAATGGTATAGTTACTTTAGAATTTTTCCAAATTTTATTAGCAAACTCTACAGTTTTATCATTCGAATTATTATCTACTAGTATCACTTCTATCTTTAAATCTTCCTTAATCTCTTGATTTATAATATGATTTAAAGTCTGCTCGATTCTAGAAAAGCTATTATAACAACAAATAATTACGCTAACGTTAAATTCAGAAGATATCATTTAATGATGATTAAAAAGTAGTTTATGATTAAAACCTATGGTTAATTCTCCCGAATCAAAGATAAAAAAATTATTTTCCTTTAGAATTTTACATATAGAATTTCTTATATTAAATTCATCATGAATTTCTATTGCAATAATTTCCGTAATTTCCAGATAAGATAAGTCATTTTCTGATTTAAAAATAAATCTTTCAGCACCTTCAATATCTATTTTTAACAATGATATATAATCTAAATTATTATTATCGATAATTTCTTTAATTGAAATTCCTGTGATATCACCACTTTTATTTTCAACAGTATTAAATGACCAATCTTTACCGTCTCTAAAATCGGAATGAATTGAATATTTGTTACCCTGTTTTTCACTCAATGCACATTGATATGTTTTGACATTTGCATTATTAAAATTTTCTAAATTTTTATTTAAAATTTTAAAATTTTTTTCTGACGGTTCAATTGCAAAGATTCTTGCATTTGAAAAATAATTTAAAAACCAAAAAGAAGTGTAACCCACATTTGCACCTGCATCAATAATTACTTTCTTTTTTGAGAAGTAATCATTTAAGAGGAAGGTTTTTAAAATTAGATCATATTCTTTTTTAATAAAAATTTGATTAAAAACTAAATAATCACTGAAATTATGATCTCTCATTATCAGTTTACTTTCGTTATTAATATCTAATTCATATAAAGAATCAAATTTTTTAAATGATTTTACAAGACTGTTTTTTAATAATTTATCCTCAAATATTTGATTAGGATTTCTCTTTTTAGAAAAAATTAATCTTATCTTCTTCTTTGCTTTATTTAGAAACATATAATTTTCTATTTTTTATTAATTTAGCCGGAACACCCGCAACAATTGTATAAGGTAAAACATTTTTATTAACTACTGAACCCGCTGCAATTATGGCACCTTCGCCAATAGTAACTCCATCTAGAATCCTACATCCAGCCGCTATCCAAACATTATCATTGATTATTATGCCTTTCTTTGTTTCTCCTTGCAAATTTATTGGAATTTTTAAATCTGAAAAATTATGATTTGAAGGAATTATGATGCAATGTCCAGCTATTAAAACATTATCCCCAATAATCAAATTACCGTGTCCGTATAAAATTGTATACGGATTTATTGAACAATTTTTCCCTATTGTGATATTTCCTCCATAAGTCATAAATATAACTCCGTATAAAATTTCTGATTTTTCTTTAATGATAATCGATCCTCCATAATTTGTATTCATTATAACATTAGGGTAAACTTTTACCGTTTTATCAATAAATATTTTAGTCTTATTTTTTTTCGCTATACGAAAAAATAATGATATATAATTTATGAGTTTGATAACCATTTACATTCAATTTTTAAATCACCAATATTGCCTGAATAAATTTTATAATCATTCTTAAAATCAATTACTTCAAAAGTACAAACATCTTCTATGTATTCATAAACTTTATTTCCCTCAAAGGTTGCAACATCTAAACTATATTGACCTTTGAGCAATAAGTTTGCAGGAAATTCACATATAACAGATGGTATTTGAGCTTTTAAATCATAAACAGTAGTAAAAACTTTTACCTTATTTGAGTTTAATAATGCTAATCCAACAAAACAATTCATTTTTAAATTAGCAAATTCAATTTCAATTTTTACTGGATTTTCGTGATTTTGGTATATTTCATTGCTTAAAATTTCAATTTTCTTGATACTATTTAATAATTTAATGTTGTTATTAAAAAATAATTTTGAGAAATTATCTTTATCTATAGCCAGATACTTGTTTACTGCATCATTTACTTCTCCTATAGCAGATACAAACCCATTTTGCAAAACAATTCCTTTTGAGCATAAACTCTTTACTGCTGCCATATTATGGCTTACAAATAAAACGGTTCTACCTTGACCTTTGCTTATGTCTCCCATTTTACCGAGGCATTTTTTTTGAAATTCGGCATCACCAACAGCTAATACTTCATCAACAATTAGAATTTCGCTTTCTAGATTAGCAGCAACTGCAAATGCTAAACGCACATACATTCCTGAAGAATAGCGCTTTACAGGTGTGTCAATATAACGCTCAACACCAGAAAAATCTATAATTTCATCCAGTTTTCTTACTATTTCATTTTTTCTCATTCCGAGTATTGCACCGTTTAAGAAAATATTTTCTCTTCCGGTTAATTCTGGATGAAATCCTGTGCCCACTTCTAGTAAACTAGCAATTCTGCCTTTTACTTTTATTTCTCCAGTTGTAGGACTTGTAACTCTAGATAATAACTTAAGTAAAGTGCTTTTTCCTGCTCCATTTTTACCAATGATTCCTACTGCATCACCTTGATTGATTTCAAAATTTATATCTTTTAAAGACCATACAATATCACTTTCACCCTTTATACTTCTATCATTAACTTGGCCTATTTTCAGAAAAGGATCGTCTTTACCCATAATTTTGGTAGTCCAAAATCGCTCCAAATCTCTAGATATTGTACCTGTACCTATCTGACCTATTTGATAAGCTTTTGATAAATTTTCTACTTTTATAACTATATCTGACATTATATGGTATCTACGAAGTTTTTTTCTGTTTTATTAAAAATAACTATTCCTATAAAAAGGACAATTATGGTAACTATTGCTGAATAGCCAATACTCCAAACTGTAAATTCACCTTTACCAAGAAATGCATATCTAAAGGCTTCTATAATACCAGTCATTGGATTTAGTTCGATAAATTTTTTATATTTTTCTGGTGCAGCACTCAAAGGATAAATAACGGTTGTACCATACATTAAAAGTTGTACTCCAAAAGTTACTAAAAAAGATAAATCTCGGTATTTTGTAGTCATAGCAGTTATTATCAATCCTAAACCTAATCCTAAAAGTGCCATCATTATTACCAATAACGGAAAAATCAAGATTGCATAGGTAACATGAAAATTTGCTCCTTGTATCCCAAAATAGGCCATCATTGTAAAAAACAAAACTAATTGCACCCCAAATCGAACTAAATTACTGGCTACTATACTTAATGGCATTATCAATCTTGGGAAATATACTTTGCCGAAAATAGCAGCATTATCTTTAAATACAGTACTTGTTTTAGTCAAACAATCAGAGAAATAATTCCAAGCTGTAATTCCTGATAAATAAAATAATTGTTGTGGCAATCCGTCAGTACTGATTTTGGCAAGATTTCCAAATACAAAAGTAAAAACCAAAGTTGTGAAAATGGGTTGGATAAAAAACCATAATGGTCCTAATACTGTTTGTTTATAAAAACTTACAAAATCACGTTTTACAAACATCAATAAAAGATCTCTATACCTCCAAAGATCATTGAATTTTATATCAAATAATGAAGTATGACCTTTTATAACAAGTGTCCAATCTTCATATTCTTTATTCTCTTTCATTTATATTGCTTATTTTAAATATGAAATAGAATTTTAATTAGTTTCTATTTAATAATTTTAGGTTGCAAATATAGTAATTTAAGACATGCTTCATTGTTTTAAAATTACAACTTTTATAATAATTATTATAAAAAAGTAGCTTTTAGTATAAGTTGTATTTATGATTTATATTTGCAAAGCATAAAACATTTAATATACTTTTAATTTGATTCATTTTTTTCAAAAAAAACCTTTTCTTAAAGATTTGATTCCTTCAAATCATGTAGATTTTCATTCGCATCTTTTACCAGGAATCGATGATGGTGCTCAAACTATTGAGGACACCTTTTTTTTGATAAATGAAATGAAGAATTTAGGATTTGAACAGTGTATTACAACTCCTCACGTAATGAAAAGTGTTTGGGAAAATACTAGATTGGATATAGAAAAAAATTTGAATGCAACGAAAATTGAATTAGAAAAAAATAATATACAAATTCCACTTAAAGCAGCCGCAGAATATTTGATAGATTCTAATTTTGTAAAATTATTTCAAAGTGAACCATTATTAGTTTTAAAGGATAATTATGTTTTGATTGAAATGTCCTATTTAAATCCTCCAATACAACTATATGACATTATTTTTGAATTACAGGTTGAAGGTTATCAACCTGTTCTAGCACATCCAGAGCGATATACTTTTTATCATTATAATTTTAATGAATATGAAAAGTTGAAAAATGCTGGGTGTTTATTTCAACTTAATCTATTATCAACTATTGGATATTATGGTGTAGATGTTGCTAAAACCGCCGAAAAATTATTGTCAAAAGGTATGATAGATTATGTTGGTTCTGATGTTCACCACCAAAACCACATAGCAGGTTTTCAAAAAAGAGTAGTTATTAAGGATATAAAACCTTTAAAAATAGCAATAGAAAACAATCAGTTTTTTAGGTTTTAGTTTATTTTTTTATTTTAAAAATATCTTTATACCATGGTTCTTTTTCTACTTCTACACCATACCCATACCCATAACCATATCCATAACCATACCCATATCCATATCCATAAGTTTTTCTCCATACGGTATCGTTTAACAAGACTGACATATTAGGTAATTTATCTTCTTTATAAAAAGATTCAATTAACTTTAAAAATCGTTTGTCTAAATAATTGGCTCGCATGACATATATAAAGGCATCAGCATTTTTTGCTACTAATAAAGTATCCGTAACTAAACTCACTGGAGCTGTATCTACAATAATATAATCGTACTGTTTTTTTAGTTCATCAAAAAGAGTATTTATCTTATTATTCATCAATAAATCAACTGGATTTGGTGGTACTGCACCAGAAGGTAAAATATACAAATCATCAAAATTGTCGATTTTAACTATATAATCATTTATATTTTCATTTGATTTTGATAAATAATTAGTTAATCCTTTTGAAGGTAATTTAACATATCTATCAATTTTTGGATTTCTAATATCAAGACCAATAAGTAATACTTTTTTCCCGGAAAGTGCAATTGTACTAGCTAAGTTTATGGCAACGAATGTTTTACCTTCTTTCGGTATTGATGATGTAACAAAAATAGTTTTAGAACTTCCTTCTTGAACTTTTGTTAACATAAATTCAAGATTTGTTCTAATTATTCTAATTGCTTCTGCAGAACTGGATCTACTACTTGCATTTATTATTTCATCTTGAGATTCAGATTTAGGAATATCTCCTAAAAACGGCACTGAGATTTTACCTTCTACATCTTGTCTGTATTTAATTTTATTATCAAATAAATCTATAATATATATTATTGTAAATGGAATTAATATACCTAAAGCCAAGGCCAACAAAAAGATAATATTTCTTTTTGGAGAAACTGGATTACCAGATGCAAAAGCAGGGTCAATAATTTTAGAAATTGGAGCAGTAACAGCCAAAGTAATAGCAGTTTCTTCTCTTTTTTGCAATAAATATAAATATAAAGATTCTTTGATTTTTTGTTGTCTATCAATGATTCTGAATTCTCTTTCTTGAGTTGGAATTTGAGAAATTTTACTTTTAATTAAATTTTCTTGTTTTTCTAAGTCACCTTTTTTAATTATTAAAGTAGATTTTACTCTTGAAAGATTTTCTGATATATTTCTATTTAAATCATCAATTTTCTGTTCTAAATTTGCAACTATTGAATTTTTTGAAGTTCCTTCTTTTGCAATTCTATTTCTTTGTATTATTAAATCATTATGTTGTATTATTAATTGAGATGTTTCATCACCTTCTTTAGATAAAATATTACTTGGTACTAAATCCCATTTTGGTTTGGTTTTCATAAACTCTTTCATAGAATTTATTACTTTGATTTGAGTTTCTGTTTCAATCAATGCTCTTTCAAAATCAACAGAATTTTGTAAATATAATCCTGCTTCAGATACTATATCAGTAACTCGGTTTGACTTTTTGAAACTTTCAGCATCTATTTCAACATCACCAAGTTCTGATGTTATAATTTTTAACCTATCTTGAATAAAATTTAAAGTATTCTCTGAAATAAATTTTTTATCTGCTATAGCATCTTCATTATAAACTTCAATTATAGCATCTAAAAAATCTATGGCTTTTTCTTTTACAGGATCATTTATTGTTAAAGCTACAACGCTAGAATTTTTACTAAGTGCGGCAATATTTAATCTTGCTTTATAACTTTCAGTAATATTATCAATATTATTTACATTAACTTGAATTGTAAAATTATTTGGTTTTTTACTATAATTATTTAAATTTTTATTAACAACTAATTTTGAATCTTCTAAATTTATTATTGAACCATATTTAAATTTGCCCAAATCTTTGCCATTATATAGTAATTCAAATTCATTAACATCTTTTGAATTAAAAACAAAAAATTTTCTATTTGAATAAAAAGATTCATTATAATTGTAAAAATTAAAGTCAATTGGTCTTTCATTATATTCTTCAAATGTTTTAACTCTTCCTTCAGATTGATACGTTATATTGAATCCTAATTTTTTTATTGCTTTTTTGACTATTGTTCTTGATTTTATTACTTCAATCTCATTATCTACATTGCTTTTTACACCAGTCATTAGGCCTAAATCTGAAAAAGCAGCTAATTCAGACTGTAAACCTCCTTTTTTTTCATCTTTAACCAGTATTGTTGCTGATGCACTATATATAGGTATGGTATATCTTAAATATAAAAGAGCTAGAATCAAACACACTGTTACACCAAAAACAAACCATTTCCATTGTAAAATATATCTTTCGGTTAAATCTCGTAAATCAAGATTATCATTTTGTTTATCATTCATAAATGATTTATTTTCTTGCATTCTTATTTACTATTTTAAAAAAATTAATAGAGATATTAATACTGTCAATCCTGACAAAATTAAATTTGAATTTGTCCAAATTACAGAAGAATTTATTTTTGATTTATTTGGTTCAACAAAAACCACATCATTTTGAGCTAAATAATAAAAAGGGGAATTTAAAAAATCTGAACTAGTTATATCAACTCTATTATAGGTTTTTTTTCCTTCAATTTCTCTAATAATTAATATATTTTTTCTAATTCCATAAATTGTCATATCACCAGCTAAACTTAATGCTTCTAAAATAGTAACTCTTTCATTAGGTATTGTAAAACTTCCAGGTTTAGCAACTTCTCCTATAACAGATACTTTGTAATTAAGAATTCTTAAATTTACTCCCGGGTTTTTTATATATTCCGATATATTTTGGACTAACTTTTTATTTGCTTCAGTTCTTGTTAACCCTGCTAGTTTAATCTTTCCTATTACAGGAAATTCTATAAAACCTTGATTATCTATTAAGTAAGTTTTTATACCATTCTGATTATTATTTATCTCATAATTTCCTTGAATTTGTGGTAAATTAAATGGAACAGTAATTTCAGGATTTTCTGCTGATATAATTATACTTAAAAGATCATCTTGCTGTAAAATTGGTTCATAAAGTTTTGATGATTCATAACTTTTAACATCTTCAATGTTTTGCATATAAACTATATCCTTTCTTGATCCGCAAGAAAAAAAGAATATTGAAATTATTAATAAAACTAAATATTTTAAGTGTTTTTGTTTCATGTTTATTAATTGTAATTTGGCAAATATAGCGCTTAAGGTTTTACTAAAAAAAATCAAACATCTAAAGTTTCAAAAATTGAATTCATACTTTTAAATTCTGGTACAATTTTTTTCATTTTAATAACAATTTGCTCATTTGTAATTTCAGCTGTATGATCTATTAAGTCTAATGTAGCTTTTTGAATTTTATCATAATTATCTTGAATTTCTTGAGCAATCATTATTTTTTCATTGTGTGTAGGTAATGTTTTTGAAGTATCATTTAGGAGTTCTTCATAAAGTTTCTCACCTGGTCTTAAGCCAATTATTTTTATTTCTATTTCTTTATCTGGAATAAATCCTGCCAATCGAATCATTTTTTTGGCAAGATCAATAATTTTCACTTGCTGACCCATATCAAAAATAAATATCTCTCCACCTTTACCCATTGTTCCAGCTTCTAATACTAATTGACAAGCTTCTGGAATGGTCATAAAATATCTAATAATTTCAGGATGGGTAATTGTAATCGGACCTCCTTCTTGTATTTGTTTTGTAAACAAGGGTACTATTGAGCCATTTGACCCTAAAACATTTCCAAATCGAGTTGTTATAAATTTTGTTAAATTATGATCATCTTCTTTTAGTAGATTATGATGTAGTGCTTGTACATATTTCTCTGCAATCCTTTTACTTGCTCCCATAACACTACTAGGATTTACAGCTTTATCTGTAGACACCATAACAAATCGTCCGACTTTATATTTTATAGACAAATCTGCTAAATTTTTTGTTCCTAATACATTCGTATAAATTGCTTGTGATGGATTCTCTTCCATCAAAGGAACATGTTTATAGGCTGCAGCATGATAGACTACATCAGGTTTATAATTTAAAAAAACTTTTTCTAAAGCTTCAAGATTCCTAATATCAGTAAGAACTGAACGAATTTTTACATTTTTTGAAATATTATTTATTTCTAATCTTAGATTATGTAGAGGTGTTTCTGCTTGGTCTAGAATAATAATTTTTGTTGGATTGAAACTTAATACTTGACGAGTTATTTCACTACCAATTGACCCTGCTGCTCCAGTAATTAAAATAGTTTTTCCTTTTAATTGAGCCGAAATTGAATTAGTGTCTAATACAATTGGTTTTCTATCTAATAAATCTTCTATTTCAAAATTCTTTACTTTATTTGAAATTTGTTTTTGATCTTCCCAATCTGTAATTAATGGAACAGTAAATACTTTAAAATTAAATTCTAAACATTCTTCAACGATTGCTATAGTTTCACTTTTGCTTAAACTTTTTTCAGCAATAATTAATGCATCAGCTTTCATTGCCCTTAAAATGACATGAATTTTTTTGTTTTGATTAATAATAGGTAAGTTAAGAATACTTTTAGAGGTTTTGTTTTGATTAAATTTATCAACAAATCCTAATAATTTAAATCGACTCGGCGTTTCTGTTTTTAATGCATTGGCTACTGATATTGCATTTGCATCTGAACCAAAAATAACTGCATTTATTCTCTTTTTCTTATCTTCAAAATTCATATATTTTTCAAAAATATATTTGATTAGAATTCTAAATAAAAACAATAACAAAAATGAAATTACATAACTTATAAATAAACCTGCAGTAGCAAATATCTCTATACCATTAAAAAAATACCAAGTATAGTTTAAAATTAACAATACAAAATAAGAAGTTGTAGTAGATACTAAAAGTTTTACTCCATCTATAAAAGTGGAATGTCTAATTATCCCCGAATAGGTTCTATATATTAAAAAGAATATTGCATTAACAAAAATAATAACTCCATATCTTGCAGTCATATTAATGTTATCATAAGAAATACCTGCTAAACTATATATAATTAAATAGGTAATTATACTTGCAACAAAAACAATAAATACATCTATTGCAAAAATAATCCATCTTGGTAAATAACCAATGTTACGGAATCTCTGCCCTAAAATACTATTTTTTAATACGTCAAAAATAGAATTCACCATAAGCTAACTTGTCTATAATTATTATAAAATTAACTTTTTTATAACAACTATAATACATTTAAAATTAATATTTTAATTTTTATTAAAAAAAACATCAAAAGCATTTTGAAGTCTTTCTATATCAGAATCTTGTAAATTTGAACCTGATGGCAAACACAATCCGTTTTCAAACAAATTTTGCGCCACATTATCGCCATAATAAGGATAGGATTTAAAAATTGGTTGCATATGCATTGGTTTCCACAATGGTCTGCTTTCAATATTTTCTTTATCTAAAGCCAACCTTAAATCTTCTCTCGTTTTACCTTTTGTTTTTGATGAGTCTATTATTATGGCACTCAACCAATAATTTGAATAAAAATCAGAATTTGGCTCAACAAAAACAGTTACTCCTTCTATGTTTTGAAAATAATTCACATAAAAATCGTGCATTTTTCTACGCAAATTTATATGTTTATCTAAAACTTCCATTTGACCTCTACCTATTCCTGCACAAATATTGCTCAATCTATAATTATAACCTATTTCAGAATGTTGATAATGTGGTGCATTATCTCTTGATTGAGTTGCAAAAAATACTGCCTTTTCTTTTGTTTCTTTAGATTTTGCAACTAATGCTCCACCACCTGAGGTTGTTATAATTTTGTTTCCATTAAATGATAATACACCAATATCGCCAAAGGTTCCACATTTTTGATCCTTATATGTACTTCCTAGTGCTTCTGCACTATCTTCAAGTACTGGAATTTGAAAAGTATCAGCAATTTTTCTAATTTCTTCAACTTTAAAGGGCATTCCGTATAAATGAACAGCAATAATAGCTTTTGGCTTTTTTCCTTTAGAAATTCTATCTACAATTGCATTTTCTAATGCCTTTGGACACATATTCCAAGTTTCTGATTCACTATCTACAAAAATAGGTTCTGCACCTTGATATAAAATAGGATTTGCTGAAGCAGAAAAAGTAAAACTTTGACAAATTACTTCATCACCAGCTTTAACTCCTAATAATATTAAACCTAAATGAATTGCTGCTGTTCCTGAACTCAATGCTGCAACAAAGGATTTATTTCCTATATAAGCTTCAATATCTTGCTCAAATCCTGTAACATTTGGCCCTAAAGGTGAAACCCAATTTGTTTCAAATGCTTCTTGAACAAATTTTTGTTCATTTCCACCCATATGTGGAGAAGAAAGCCAAATTTTAGAATTATTCATTTATTTTTTATTTTATCGGATTGCAAATATATAATAACAAAATCTATTATCATATTTTGATTTTTTAAAGACTTCTATTTGAAAATTGTTTTTAGTATAATTTTTAAATCTAATAGGAAACTTCTTTTATAAAAGTAATCTAAATTCATTTTTATTTTATCAGGAAAAATCACAGTATCATTATAATATAATGGATTATCTTGTTTTTCTAAAATTTCTTCTTCATCATAATATTTTATTGAAGCTAGACTGGTTATTCCTGGTTTCAATTCTAGAATTTTTCTTTTCTCGCCTACTAATTTATCATAGTATCCAGAAATGTCAGGTCTTGGTCCTACAATACTCATATCGCCAAATAAAACATTAATAAGCTGTGGAAGTTCGTCTAGTTTATATTTTCTAAGAAACATTCCTATTTTAGAAATTTTTCCTGTTTGTGGATGTAATGTTTTTAACTTAATAATCGTGAATAATTGACCAAATTGACCTACTCTTTTTTGAAAAAAAAATCCATTTGAACTTGTATCAAATGAGGCAATTAAATAACATAAAACTAACAACCAACTTAAAAGTATAATTGCTATTAATGAAAATAAAATATCAAATATTCGTTTAAGAATCAATTGTTTTTATTATAAATTTAAATAAAAAATAATAAAATTATTTTAACAACTCACTCTCTTTCATCATAATAGGCAAAGAGTCAACATCTCTTAAAAAGATTAAATCTTTTTCGAATTCATACATTTTATAATTGGTATCAAAACTTGGATCTTCACTTATTAATCGAATAGTGTCTGATGGAAAATTTGCGCCACCTGCTGCAAAACATTGTGTAAATGCAACATGACGTACATTTATTTCAGTAATGTAAGGCTTTCCATTTTCATCTTCTTTAAAATCAACTGTAAAAAAACCATGTTGTTTTGCGCCTGTGTACTCAAACAAATGATCCATTGCACGTTTTGCCTCTTTTACTAATTCTGGTTCATTTAACAATCTTCCAAAAGAAGTATTTCCTGTAATTCCTGATGGAGCAACTTTTGCCATAATATAATTAACTCTTTCTGCACAGGCAGTTCTCATTAATTTACCATTATGATATAACATTTTGCAAGCTAGATTTCTTCCTGGCAAAAACTTACTGGCAATAAACTGATCTACTTTAGGGTTAATTTGAATCCAATTTTTTAATGAATCTTCATCTTCAACTTTTAGAGAACCTAAACCACTAGTACCACTTGTACTTCTAACCCAAAAATTTCCTTTTAAAACATCAAAAACCTCTTTCAAATTTGTTGTATCTCTTGAAAATGTTACAGAAGGAGGAACAATATCTAAATCTTTAAGAATTTCTGTCATTTTTGATTTATCAACCAATAATTCTGCCATTGAAAAATCAGGAATAAGTGCTTTACAAGGCAAACTTCCTGTTTCTTTTCTTTTGCTCCATTCTATTACTTCCAATTCTGGTAGAATAACGGCGAAGTCAATATTGTTTTCCTTGATAAGCTTTTCAATTGCCGACCAATAATCCGGACTTGTTGCAGGTGGAACTAATAAAGTTTTATTGAATAAATCATTTTGATATAAGCCAATAGCAAGCGGATTAATATCGGTTCCTATTAGTTCAAATCTTTTATAGAATGAATATTTTTTTAATGCGATTGCAAAACTTCTTGGTGTTGGCCCACCAACTCCTGTGATTAATATTTTCATTAATGTGAATGTATTTATTTTCTTAAATCAATTATTTAGAAAGATTTAAAGAGTTGTTTTGATATTAATATTTAAAATATTTTTTTAATTGTAAAAATTTGTTTTCTATGAGATAAAATGATAAAGTTGACATTATTATTGTTATCAATAACATCAGTCCAAAATCAAATAAAATATTTATAGAGTTAAAATAATGAGTTAAAAAAAGCATTGCTAATATATGCCAAACATATATTCCATAGCTAATCTTACCTAAAAACTGCATTACTTTTGATGTTAAAAATCGATTAAATAGTATAGTTTGCTTTGATAATATGCAATATCCAATTAATCCAAAATACAATATCCCATATGCGTTGTGCTTATATAAATTTAAATTAAAATAACTAAATGTTCCTGTATAAGCAACTAAAATTAATCCTATAAAAATTAATGAAAGAAATATATTTTTATTTATTTTTTCTAAAATTCCTTTATATTCTAAAATTGCTAAAATACAACCTAATGCTAATTGATCGAGTCTTGTAAAAGTAAAAGTGTCAATTTCATAGTTATTGCCTAACATTACAAATCGCAATACAAATGAAAACACAATTAACAAAATAGAAATTATTAAAAGTCTATTTTTATTTACAGTATTTGCTAAAAAAACTAAGGTTGGCCATATTAAATAAAAATGTTCTTCAACAGCCAAAGACCAATAATGTCCTGGACCTTGAAAATCCCAATTAAATGTTCTAGCAAAATTTTGTAAATATAAATAATGATACCATTGTTTATCAAAACTTCCAAAAGTTGGATGTATATTTAATAAATATGGTAAATAATTATAACATAATAATGCAAAATAATATAAAGGAAAAATTCTTAGTGTTCGTCTACCATAAAAACTTAAAAAATAGTTTTTACCATCAACAGTGTTTAATAATATTCTAGTAATAACAAAACCCGATAAAACAAAAAACAATGAAACTCCTGAATTTCCTAATTGTGCAATTTTTACAATTTGAGGTAAATTAGGCAACCTTTCAATACTAAAAAAGTGAGCTATAACAACCCCGATTGCTGCAATGGCTCTTAATCCATCTAAGTTTTTAAAATATTTTAATTTCATGCTTTTTTTATAAATAATTTTATTTAAAATATTTTTCTCAATTATTTCCATCAAATGGGTTCATAGGTCTATCAATTGTTTGATTGACTCCGTCAGATTTAAGAACTTTAATAAAAGTCATCCACAAAATTTTTAAATCTAACCAAAAGGAAAGATGATCAATATAATATATATCTAACTCAAATTTTTTTGTCCAAGAAATAGTATTCCTACCATTTATTTGTGCCCAACCTGTAATTCCAGGTCTAACTTCGTGTCGACGAAGCTGTTCATGAGAATAAAGAGGAATATATTTAAATAATAATGGTCTTGGCCCTATTAAACTCATATTGCCTATTAAAACATTTATCAATTGAGGTAATTCATCAATTGATAGTTTTCTGATGAAACTTCCAGCTTTTGTAATTCGTTTATTGTCAGGTAATAATTTTCCGTTTTCGTCTTTTTCATCAGTCATTGTTTTGAATTTGATGATATTAAAAGGAAGTTGATTTTTGCCTGGACGTTCTTGATAAAAAAATACTTTTGATTTGTTTTGTTTCCACAATATAATATAAACAATAAAAAGGATAGGAAAAGCAATTATTAATACCAAAATTGAAATTAATATATCTAGAAAACGTTTAAAAAATAAATGATACATTATTATTTACAAATGAGGTTCTAGTAAAAATTTCAAACCTTTTTTGGCAGGTAATTGCCATAATAATTTACACCAATCGTGGTTTCCTTCTATAAACCCTGGTCCATTTTCGGTAATTACAATATCCCAACCAATTGATTTGTTTTGAGGATGTAATAATGCAGCTCCTTTTACCATTTGAATTGTTTCATTCCAAAATGGTATTTGAAATCCTATTATTTCGGCACCTGTAACTGGATGTTTTGTTTCATCTTTTTTTGTAATATCACTATATACTGCAACTCCATTTATAATTCCAGTTAACTCATCTATTGGAGCAGCCATATTTCCAGCTGCCATATTATCTACAGAAGAATTTACAGATATTCTTTGTCTACAACCCAATAATACTACATTGTTATTTTTATCAATTTGAGTAAAAATTCTTACTGTATTTACAGCAGAAGGAGACAATTCATTTAATTTTTGATGTTGAATGATGAATTCTTCGGCTAAGTCAAATTTATTTTCTTCCATAAATGATATTAATGAATTTTCATTAAAGTCTTTTGTTTTTAATATTTCGACCTCAACACCACATTTTCCATCTGCTACTTTTAAAACTATTTTCCCAGATGGATTATTTAATAAAGATTCTACTATTTTTGGATTTGCTTTTAAAGCTTCAACATCTGCAACTTCATGAATAAAATATCTATGGTATAATTTATAAAATTTTGTTTTATCATCTAGAATATTTCTTTCAGATTGTGGATTCATTTTTAATTGATATTCATACATAAATCCTGTTCCTGCCCATTTTTCTCGTTCTTCTTTATTTTTTTCAAAAAAACGAAATTGAAAATATTCAAGAATAGATACATTATAAATAAAAACTGAAGCTATTACATCTAGAATAATGCTAATTTTATTTTTACTATAATTTTTTGAAGTATAATTTAAAAACAACCAGAATTTATTCCAGTCTAGTTTTTTTATATAATAACCTAAATATATAACTCTTTTTATCATTTTAATAATTTGATACTAAATCAGCAACTTCATCTGCTGACATAAATTCTACATCTGGCCATTTTGTAGTTATTTGATGTAATAATTTTTTTAATTCTAAAAGTCCTTTTTCTCGGTTTTTAATATCAATATGCCCGCAAAAATTCACTCTATGTGAACTAATAATTGCTGGTTTATTCCATCTAAATGCTGTTTCTATTTGTTTCATAGTAAAAGCAACCCAATCTATCCCTCTGTCTTCTGTAGGTTCAAAAACTACATTTCTGACCATTATTGTGAGACCTTGTTTTGTTTTTTTTCCGGTATAATTAATTTCTGTCTTATACTTCCCAAATCCTTGATGTTCTTTTCGAATAAGCCCTAAGTCTATATATTTTATTCCATTTGAAACAAGTTTTTTGTATAACGAATGATGAATATTATAAACTGGTGGTGTAAAATAATTGCTTTTATAGCCAAAAACTTCTTTGAACAAATGCAAGCCTTCTTCTAGAATAGGTTTAAATGCTTCGTTTTCTTTTGGATCCCAAAAATCAAAAGCAGCTGTGCTAGAAATTGTTGGATAATCTTCTTCTGAAATACTTGTATAGGATCTGTTTTTTAATGCCGTTAGCAATTCTAGATCTTGTTTTTTTAATTTATCATTAAAAAGAATCAAATTGAGATGTTCTCTTCCGTGAAATTGAGGTTTCATAAAGCCTTTTTCAATTCCTTCTTGCCATATACTCCAAGCATCTTGATAAGCTTTCGGATATTTTATTGCTAACTTATTATAGGTTTCTGGTAAGGTTTCGAAATGATATTTTTGAAATCCTTCTTGTTCCATTTTCTCAAAATTGATATTGCAAGGAAGTGCATAGGGTGTAAAAATTGCATGTCTCCCATTTTTATCTTTAACAGAAGACAAAACCTCATATAGTTGTTCTAAATCTTGCTTTGTTTCTAATGTATCATATAAATCAAACCGTGAATAAATTTTCATTCCCGCTGCATCTAATTTTTCACGTGCTTCTTTTGAATCTAATCTTACATTGCCATAATCATCAACAGAGAAAACTAATATTTTTCTTTTAGTTTTCCAACCAATGATGTTTTTGACATTTAGAATAAGATTTTCTTTGAAAGATTGTATCATAAAAGCTGTTAATTTTTAGACATCTGTTCTATATAATCAAGTGCTCTTTTATACACAACAGCAGAATCTCCTTCTTTTGCAGTAAGTAGCAATGCATTTTGCTTCATTGAGGCTAATAATTCCTTATCATTATAACATTTTATAATGTTTTCTGCCAATTGGTTTGCATCACCTGGATTATTATGAAACCCTACTTTATTATCTAAAATTATGGTTTTCATTTCACTTTCGAGTGAATTCATTATGGGTAATCCACAAGCTAATAAGTCAAATAATTTATAGGTAACTGATTGTGTAGCACCTTTTATATGTTGAGTCAAACCAATATCTGCTTTATAGTATTCTTGCATTAATTGTTCTTTTGGCAATCTGCCAAGATATTCAACATTTGCATGATTTTGCGTATATTCTTCGATATTTTCACGTTGTGGTCCTTCGCCTGCAATTGTAAATTTTATTTTGTTTGGATATTTTTCATCCAAAATTGCTGCAGCTCCTAAAATTGTTACTATATCATATGAATAACCTAAACTTCCTGCATAAATAATATGAAGTTCTTGATTGTTTTTAGAAATTGATTTTGAGGCTTTTTTTAATTGACTTTTCATTTCTTCAAACTGAATTGCAGGATAAAAACACGCTTCATTTTTTATTGAAGGATTATATGTTTTTGCCCAATCAATATATTGACGAGATATGGCTGAAATGGCTTTAGCGTTTTTAAAAATATAAGCAGTTTTATTACGTAAAGGTGAATTCAATACTTTGGCAATTATTTTTTTTAAACCGTGAAAATGATTTATAAAACCATCAGGCCAAGGATCTATAATATCAATAATAACTGGAATATTTTTAGTTTTTGCCCATTTCAGAATTTCATATGCAGTAGAAATTGGTGGAAAAGCAATCACTATAACATCGGGAAATTCCGTTTCTTTTTGGAATTGAGAAATCATCGACTTACTCAAAACATAATGAGATTTCATTCTTCCGATAGAAATGTTCTTGCTGTAAGCTTTTGCTGGAACAAATTTAATTTTTAATTTTTCATTTAATTCTTCTACTTGATACTCTTCATAACGTTGTTGTTTGACATTATGTCTAAAAGTTGATGACCAAAATACCACATCGTGTCCTCTAGTATTGGCTTCGCGAACCATACTATTATATCGTGTGTTTTTGTTATCATCTAACGGAGTATTTTCGAAAATAGAAACGAACCAAATTTTCATTAATCGTGTTTTAATTAGTTTTTTTCTCTTTCAATCCAAGCTTGATAGATTTCTTCAAATGTAGTTTGTAGCGATTTTGTTATATCCCAATTTGGATAATGTTCTTTCATTTTTCTTAAATCACTGTAATAACAAATGTGATCACCAATTCTGTTGGTTTCATCATATTTGTATTTCATTGGTTTACCACTAATTTTTGAAATAATATCGAAGGCTTCTAATACAGAACAAGTGTTATCTTTTCCTCCGCCAAGGTTATAAACTTCGGCAATTCTAGGTGCATTGATAAATTCTTCAATAAAACGAGCAACATCATAAGAGTGAATATTATCTCTAACTTGTTTTCCTTTGTATCCAAAAACAGTATATTCTTTTTCTTCTAAATTACATTTTACTAGATAACTCAAGAATCCATGTAACTCTACACCTGAATGACTTGGTCCAGTTAAACATCCGCCACGAAGCACGCAACTTGGCATATTAAAATAACGCCCATATTCTTGAACAGAAATATCGGCTGAAACCTTAGAAGAGCCAAAAAGTGAATGTTTGCACTGATCTATTCTGAAACTTTCTGGAATTCCGTTTTCATAGGTTGCATCTGCATAATCCCAACGTGTTTCTAATTCGTTCATTGCTATTTCGTTTGGAGCATCGCCATATACTTTGTTGGTTGACATATGAACAAAAGGAATGTCTGTTC
>JAYTIV010000189.1:0-7229 GCA_043731625.1 Flavobacterium sp.
CAACTGATGCAGTTATAAAAGGTAAAGGGAAATTAACCATGACATTTACACCAGAAGTTGGCGAACCAATTGAATGGCATGTATATGATTATGAAGGTGATGGCGTGGCGATGGCGATGTATAACAACGATGAATCTATTTACGGATTTGCACACTCCTCATTCCAAATGGCGCTGACCAAAAAGTGGCCTCTATATCTTTCAACAAAAAATACAATTTTGAAAGCGTATGATGGGCGATTCAAAGATATTTTTGAAGAAGTTTATCAATCTACCTATAAAACTGAATTTGATGCGAATGGAATCACGTACGAACACCGTTTGATTGATGACATGGTGGCTTCGGTTATGAAATGGAGTGGCGGATTTGTGTGGGCTTGCAAAAATTATGATGGCGATGTTCAGTCGGATACTGTAGCGCAAGGATTTGGATCGTTAGGATTAATGACATCAGTTTTGGTAACACCAGATGGAAAAACAGTTGAAGCCGAAGCAGCGCACGGAACGGTAACACGTCATTTTAGAGAACATCAAAAAGGAAAAGCCACATCAACCAATCCAATTGCTTCTATTTTTGCATGGACAAGAGGTTTAGAGCACAGAGGTAAATTAGATAATAATCAAGATTTAATTGATTTTTGTCTAAAATTAGAGCAAGTTTGTGTGGAAACTGTTGAAAGTGGAAAAATGACAAAAGATTTAGCAATGTTAGTAAAACCTGAAGGATTGACATCAGATGACTATCTAACAACCGAAAAGTTTTTGGAGGCAATAAAAGAAAATTTAGATAAAAAATTAGCATAAGCTTTTACATTATTCAAAAAAATAATATTTTTAATAAATTGTTTTTGGTATAAATTTATTTCTAGAAAAAGTTGAAAAAATTAATCATAATACTATTATTATCACTGACCTCCCATTTCATGTTTGGTCAGTTGGGATTATGTAATGGTAGTAAAGGAAGTCCTATTTTTATAGAAAATTTTGGAAGTGGAACGACACATGGTCCTGCATTGGCTCCGGGTATTACTACTTATGCCTATTCTGGAAATCTAAGACCTGTAGACGGTCAATATACTATCTATTTCATAATGAATCAATCTCCAAATTGGCACCCAAGTTTAGACCATACACCAGATAGTGAAGTTGATGGATTAAATGGGAAATGTTTAATAATAAATGCTGGACCTCCAGGAGAATTTTATAAAAAAACAGTTACAGGTCTTTGTGATAATACAAATTATGAGTTCTCTTCTTGGATTACAAATATGTTAAATTCATCATTACCTCTTTGTAGTGGAAATCCTTCTAAACCTGTAGATGTTACTTTCGAAATTTGGAATGTTACAGAAACTACCTTATTGAGAACTGGTTCTACTGGTTCAATAAATGCTACACCTACTTCAATCTGGACACAATTTGGTTTAACTTTTTCAACATTACCAGGACAAACAGATCTTGTTTTAAAATTAATTAATAATGGGCCAAGTGGTTGTGGTAATGACTTAGCAATTGATGATATCGCTTTTACTGCTTGTAACGATTTATCAAAAATTACATCGCCAGGAATTACAGGTTCTACAAAAACTTATTGTGAAAATGAATTACCGGTAACTTTACCGTTAAATTTAATTATAGCAAATAGTGCTAATCACGTTTATCAATGGCAAGAATCTACAGACAATATCAATTGGACAGATATAACTGCTGAAAACGGACTTAATTATAATGCGACTATAACTGCAACCAAATACTATAGAGTAAAAGTGGCACAAAATGTTAGCAGCCTAAATAATCCAAGTTGTTACACACTATCTGATTTTTTTAGTGTAATTGTAAACCCAAAACCAACTGCGCCTACTACAACTACTCCTATTGTTACTATCTGTAGTGCGCAAACAATTCCAGCATTAACAGTAACTGTAAGTTCTGGAAATTCAGTTAATTGGTATGATGCACTAACAGGTGGAAATTTAATTCAAAGCAATTCTACTTCATACACTCCAACAACTGCTGGAATTTATTATGCCGAAGCATATATTCCTAGCAATAGTTGTCTAAATACAACTCGTACTCCTGTTGAATTAGTAGTAAATAATCAAAATCCTCCAGTTGAACAAACGGTATATTTCTGCGAAAGTCAACCAACAATAGATCTTGATGCTGAAGATTTAAATGGAACTTATCTATGGTCAACACCAACTGCTGATACAACACAAAAAATTACAGTAACAACTGCTGGAATTTATAGTGTTGTAATAACTAACCCATTAGGTTGTTTTTACACTAAAACTATAACTGTAGAAAAAATTACATTTCCTTTAATAAGTTCTGTAGATATTAACGAAGATACAGTCACTATATTAACAGCAGTTCCAGGAAATTATGAATATTCAATTGATGGAGTATATTATCAAACATCAAATACTTTTTATGATGTAAAAGGCGGTTTACATATTGCATATGTTAGAGGATTGAATAATTGTGGTAAAGATGAAAAATATTTTTTCTTACTTGTTATCCCAAAATTTTTCACCCCTAACAATGATAATTATCAAGATTATTTTGAAGTTGAAGGTTTATACTATTATCCAAAAGCTACTATTGCCATTTTTGATAGATATGGTAAATTATTAAAACATGCCGGTCCAAATTATAAATGGGATGGTACTTATTTAGGAAACCAAATGCCATCTAATGATTATTGGTATAAAATTTCTCTAGGAAATGGCACTGAAATGAAAGGGCATTTTACTTTAAAAAGATAAAAAAAAATATAAAAAGCAATTGGAAACAGTTGCTTTTTTTATTAATCATTTCTTAACAACTGTTTATGTAATATTTTACTGAACTTTGCGTCTTATTTAATATCACTAATTAAAGCTATATGCAAATGCTACAAAAAATATTTTTTAGCCTTATATTTTTATTTTCAAACTTAATTTATTCTCAAGACCAAAACAATAGTGATCAGGAAAAACAAAAATTTACCTTAAGTGGAATAATTTCTGATACAAGTAACAATGAAACGCTAATTGGAGTTAATATTGTTGCTAAAGAAACAAAGTATTTTGCGATTTCAAATGAATATGGTTTTTACTCACTAACTTTACCTAAAGGAGATTATGAAATTATTATTAGTTATGTTGGCTATGCAACGATTTCTGAAACAATTTCATTAACTCAAAATACCAAAAGAAATTTCTCGCTTCAAGAATCGGGTGAAGAATTAAAAGAAGTAGTAATCAATACCGAAAAAACAAAAGCCAATATTCGTAAACCAGAAATGAGTGTGAATAAACTTTCAATTAATACCATAAAGCAAATGCCTGTGGTTTTAGGAGAAGTTGATGTAATCAAATCTATACTATTTCTTCCAGGTGTTACCAATGCTGGCGAAGGGCAATCTGGTTTTAATGTTCGTGGTGGTGGTGCTGATCAAAATTTAATACTTTTAGACGAAGCAACTATTTTTAATTCATCACACGTTTTTGGTTTCTTCTCTGTTTTTAATCCAGATGCGATAAAAGATTTAAAATTATACAAAGGCGGAATTCCCTCAAAATTTGGTGGTCGTGCATCATCTGTTTTAGACATTTATCAAAAAGACGGAAACAGTAAAGATTTTCATTTAAATGGAGGTATCGGATTAATTACAAGTCGGTTGCTTGCTGAAGGTCCAATTGTAAAAGACAAAGGTTCCTTTCTAATTGGTGGTCGTGGTTCTTATGCTCATTTATTTCTAAAACTTTCGGACAATAAAAACTCCGCTTATTTTTATGATTTAAACACAAAATTAAATTACAAATTAGACAAAAATAATAGTGTTTATCTTTCTGGTTATTTTGGTCGTGATGTATTTTCATTATCAGAAAGTTTTGTAAACACCTATGGAAATTCTACACTTAATCTTCGATGGAATCATCTCTTTAATGACAAATTGTTTTCAAATTTATCTTTAATTTATAGTGATTATTACTACGGTTTAAAACTTGATTTTATAGGATTTAATTGGGATTCAGGAATCAAAAATTATAATTTAAAATATGATTTCAAACATTATTTATCGAGCAATATCAAACTGAATTATGGTTTTAATACAACTTATTACGATTTTAATCCAGGAACAATTGAACCTAGCAAACCAGATTCAGCAATAAACTTCAGACAATTAGACAGAAAATATGCTTTTGAACCAGCATTATATCTAGAAGCTGAGCAAAAAATTACCAACAAACTTGCCATAAATTATGGTTTTCGTTATAGTATGTTTTATAGATTAGGAAATTCCACAGTCAATTTATATGCCAATAATCAACCCGTAAATTATGATTCTGATTTAAAAATTTACGAAAAAGCGACACCAATTGGCACCACTTTTTACGGAAAAAATAAAACCATAGCCAGTTTTGATAATTTCGAACCTCGTTTTTCTGCAGCTTATGAACTCAATGAAAACCAATCAGTCAAAGCAAGTTATAACCGAATGGTGCAATACCTTCAATTGGTTTCCAACACAGCATCTCCTACTCCACTTGATGTTTGGACACCTAGCGACAACTATATCAAACCACAAATTGCAGATCAAGTTGCTATTGGATATTTCAACAATTTCATAGATGATGCTTATACTATTGAAATCGAAAGTTTTTACAAAAAAATAAAAAATAGAATCGATTATATTGATGGTGCAGATTTAATCGCCAACGAAGCCATAGAACAAGTTATTCTAAATGGCGAAATGAAATCCTATGGTCTTGAAATTCTTCTCAGAAAAAACTCAGGAAAACTTAGCGGTTGGATTGCCTATACATTATCAAAATCACAACAAAAAACACCAGGAAGAACTCCAGATGAAATCGGAATTAATAATGAAGAATGGTATCGTTCAGCTTATGATAAAACTCATAATATTGCCATTACTTCAACCTATAAAAAAAGTGAAAAATGGACTTTTGGAGGAAATTTCACCCTACAAACAGGTCAACCCGTAACTTATCCTAATGGTCAATATGTATATCAAGGAATAACTGTTCCTAGTTATGGTATTCGAAATAAAAATAGTTTACCAACCTACCATCATCTAGATTTAGCTGCAACTTATATACCCAAACCAAACAAAAAGAAAGGTTGGCAAGGCGAATGGGTTTTTAGTGTTTATAATATTTATGGTCGAAAAAACGCCGCTTCAATAAGTTTTAGAGAAAATGCTGACACTGGAAACAACGAAGCAGTTAGACTTTCTATTTTCGGGATTGTTCCATCGGTTTCTTATAATTTTAAATTTTAATATCATGAAAAAGATTCAAATATATATCGCTATAATCATCACATTATTCACATTAGTTAGTTGCGAAGATGTAGTAGATGTCAAATTAGACACAGCCAATCCAAAACTAGTAATTGATGCTGTTATCAATTGGCAAAAAGGCTCAACAGGCAACGAGCAAAAAATAAAACTTTCAACCACAACCAATTTCTATTCAGATATAATTCCGCCAGCTACAGGAGCAACAGTTTCAATTATTAATACCTCTTCGCCTCTAGCAGTGATATATATATTTAACGAAATTGATGCTACGGGAGAATACGTTTGCAACAGTTTTACTCCAATTATCGGCGATAATTATAAACTAACTATTAAGTATCAAGGACAAACCTATACTTCAACATCAACACTATTAGCAACACCAGCAATCGAAAATATAGAGCAAACATTAGTTGCGGGTTTTGGCGGAAACGAAGTCATTCAAGTAAAATTTTTCTACCAAGACAACGGAAATGAAGTCAACAATTATCTCGTAGGTTTCAAAAACAGTAAAAAAGCATTTCCGGAATATGGCGTCGTAAAAGATGAGTTTTTTCAAGGCAATCTTATGTTTGGTTTGTACATCGATGAAGAATTAAAAAAGGATGATGTTCTTAATCTTTCCGTACAAGGAATTTCTGAAAAATACAGTAACTACATGACCAAATTGCTAAGCATTGCTGGAGGTACAGGCGGAAGTCCATTTGCAACTCCACCAGCAACATTACGAGGAAACATAGTCAATCAGACCAATTCAGCCAATTATCCACTGGGCTATTTTCATCTTTCAGAAATAGATGCTGCAACCTATATTGTTCAGTAGCTATTCGCGCTATCCATTACAAGAAAACCTTGTTATAAGCAGTTTTCTACATTTTTTCAAGAGCTTCCTTTGGTCGCTTTCAAAAAATAAGAAAACCAAGCTCATAACAAGGTTTTGCTTTTCATTGCTATCACGGCTAAAAACACAAACTTCAAATTATGAATTCCGATATAAAAATTCGTAATTTGCATTCAAACCTGAATTGAATTAATATTACATTAAACTTTTTACCAGATAGAAACTTAGGAAAATAAATTATTAAAGTTATTGTTGTCTGCAATAGAGCAAAGCGACTTAATTATTACTAAAAAAATCTATGTTTCTATGTGGTAAAAAATTAACAATTAGATTTATAAAGTCAATAAACAACATTTAAAATGTCATCTCATCATATTGTTCGTGACGATCAAGAACCAGCATTAATAATAGCTAATGGAGCTTCGTGCAATCCAGAATTATTAGGGCAACTATTAGAGTGGTCTCCATTAGTAATAGTTTTAGATAATGCTATAGAACGCGTTCACGAACTCAATATAAAAGTAGATATTTTGTTAGGAGATTTTGATAATGATTTTGATGCTACTTCCTTTATTGCATTGCAACAACCTATAGAAGTAATCCATACTCCAGATCAAAACAAAACCGATTTAGAAAAAGCATTTGATTATCTTATTGAAAGAAAAATTCCAGCAGTAAATGTCATATGGGCAACAGGCAAAAGAACCGATCATACTATTACCAATCTCACCAGCATCGTTCAATATCGAAATAATTTGAAAATAGTGATTCTTGATGATCACTCAAAAGTATTTTTATTGCCAAGAAAATATCAAAAATGGTATGTTGCCAAAACTAATATTTCACTTATACCAGTAGGAAACGTATCCGGAATAACCACACAAAATTTGATGTATCCTTTGCAAAACGAAATACTAACAATGGGTTATAGAACTGGAAGCAGTAACGAAGTTTTAGAAGATGGCATCGTTGAAATCACTCATACAGAAGGCGATTTGTTGCTTATGGAATGTTTTGATTAAAATTTCAATTCCAATAAGGCATCCCGAATGATTATTTTTAAAACAGAAAATAATTAAAT
>JAYTIV010000190.1:0-7191 GCA_043731625.1 Flavobacterium sp.
CTTTTATAGCGCTTTAATGCTCTATCGATATTTTCTCCGTCTTTAATTGGTATAATTAACATAATATAGACACCTCCTCTCGTTAAGGGTGCAAAAGTATATTTTTATTTTGAATTATGAGTGATGAATGATGAATTATTTTATTACTCCTAAATAAATTGCTTTCTTTATTAATCCAGCAACACTATTAACATTAAGTTTTAAAAAAATATTTTTTTTATGACTTTCAATAGTAGATTTAGAAACCTCCAATTTTTCTGCTATTTGATCTGTTGTATGTTGATTTGAAATAAATCGAATTATTTCTTTTTCTTTAGGGCTTAAAATATTTTTATTGAAATTAAAATTATTTATATTTTTTTGATTTGTAATGTTATATTTTTTTCCATTCAATACAATTTCTTTTATAGCTTCAACAAGAATTTTTTTATTAGTTTCTTTAAGTAAATAACCATCAATGCCATCAAACGTTTGTTGATTCTCATACATGCTAATAACCAATATCTTTATTTGCGGAAATTTCTTTTTTACTTTTTTAATAAATTCAACGCCATTCATATCGGGCATAGATATGTCAGTGATAATTATATCCGGCAATAGATTATTTAGTTTTAGTAAGGCATTTACAGGGCTAGTTTCTGTAAACAATAGCTTAAAGTTTTTTTGTGCATTTAAAATAGCAATCATTCCATCCAAAAATATTTGGTGATCGTCTACAACAACAATAGTAATTTTATCTTCATTATTCATTTAATGGAACATCTATTACAATGGTTGTGCCGTTTTTAGATTCAATTTTTATTGTTCCGCCTAGTAAAGTTAGTCTTTCGTTTATATTTTTAAGACCAATTCCTTTTTGGTTTTGATCAGCATATCCTATACCGTCATCTTCCAAAATAATATTTAAACTCCCTTGGTGTTTTGTTATAGTAAGATCTACATAATTAGCTTTTGCATGCTTTGAAATATTGGATAGTAATTCCTGAATTATTCTATAAATATGAAGTTTTATGGTATAAGAAAATGAATTAATATCTTCTACTGGAAAAACAAAAAGTGTTATTTCAAATTCATTTCTGTTATTATAACCAGATGTTAATTCGTTAAGTAAAAATTCTAGATTTTTTTCTTCTAAAAAATTCAAACTCAAATTGTGTGAAATAGATCGCAACTCACTAAAAGCACTACTCATTTTATGTTCAATCGCATCTAAGTTTTTATTTTTAAGTTTTGCATTTTCTTGAGATAGTTCTAATTTAATTCCTGCTAATGATGCCCCTATTCCATCGTGGATTTCTTGTGCCAATCGATTGCGTTCTGTTTCTTGACCATCTAATATTCCGTTTATTTTATTCAATTCTCGCTCTTGTTCTAATCGAAGTAAATCTTGTTTATAAATTTTATTTTCTTTATTACTTATGATTCGTTGCAATTTCATTCGATACCTATAAAAAAAATAAAGACTTCCAGCTCCTAAAAGTAATAATATTCCTGTTATTGACAAAAATTGAATTGTTCTTTTTTGAATTTTTTTATCTTTAGTAAGCAAATTAATCTTTAAATTTTTATTACTTACTTCATATTTGGTTTGAATTTCATTGAGTGTTTTATTTTTTTCTATACTAAAAAGACTATCGTTTAATCTTTGGTATTTTTCTTTATAATCTAATGATTTTTCGAATTCTTTTTTAAACTCATACAATTCAGATAGGGTATTGTATAAATTTAACTTGATGTGCATATCAATTCCTTTATTAAAATTAGTTTCTGCTTTCAAATAGTTTTCTTCCGCAAGAGTATATTGATTTGATAAATAATAATAATCTCCTAAATTCATATTAATGTAGTATAACATAGATTCATCTTGCAATTTTCTTTCTATACTTATGGCATTTTGAATATTTTTAAAAGCTTTTTGAAGCGATTGTTTGGTTTTTTCTCTTAAATACAAATTTGAATAACAAATTTCTATAACAAACTCGGTTTTTAGATCATGGTTCTTTTTAACTAACACTAATGCTTTTTTGTAAAAATCCTTTGTTTTAATTGGATTTGAGTAAATATACAAGTTTGCGACAGTCAAATACCCATTGGTTAATTGACTGTCTAAGTTATATTGTTGTGCATTATAAATGTTTTGGATATAATACTCCATTGCTTTGATGGTATCTTTTTGTATTAAAAAAACATTCCCTATATAGTTTAACGCATTGGATTTCATCTTAGCAATTTGATAGCTGTTAGCAATTTTAAGTGCCGCCAAGTGTAACGATAAAGCTAGTTTATAATCGCCTTTATCAACTGCAATAAGCCCTAGCTGATTATAAGCATAATCTAGCATACGATAATATTTTACTTTTTTTGAAATTGGTATTGACTGTTCAAAAACTTTTTTTGCACTTGTACTATTATTTACTTGATAATAGTAATATCCTAAGCTACATAAAATTTTAGCTTGAAGTGAATCGTTGTTTATACCCATACTTTTTTTTATTGCTTTATTTAAAAAAAAGTGTGCTTCTAGCGGTTTTGAGAGAATTAGCGAATTAAAGCTTTCCAGATCATTATCAATTGCCTCAAACCCTTTTTGAGCTTGACTTTGATAAATAATAAAGTATAAAAAAAACACTAAAAATTGTGGTTTCATAGGCAAAAATCACCCCCTTTTTATGGGATGTTTTGGTAAACAAATATAAAAGAAATTTGAATAAAAAGTTTCTAACTATTTAAAAATCATTAACCATGAAAAAAATCACTATTAAAATTGTTGTCCTTTTAGTAACTGTACTAACATCATTTGCTTTAGAAGATATAGGTGGCAATTCTACGCCACCAATAAAACAAGGTGGAGGTCCTTTTTTACCTTACTAAAAGTGAAACAAAATTAAAATTATAAAAATGAAAACAATTTATTTTAACCAAGTAAAAATTAAAAAGAGGATAACCGTAGGATTGTACTACTCCTCATCCACGGAAATCTAAAAGAGTAACATTTAAAAATTCAATTACAAATTATTTAAATTATTTATTATGAAAAATTTTAAACATTTTTTTAAGACACAACTAGCAGTTGCTTTTGTGTTATTGAGCGTGAACTTTGGTTTTGCGCAAGTAGTATCTGTACCTTCAAATTGCAACGTAATTGTCACCAATACTTTACTTGGAGGAGTTTATGGACTTGGAGGAAAAGTAACCGATGGAGGAATAGTAGGAATGCCTGACCCAACTGGTGGTGGAACTTTTACTTTTGGCGCTTTCGGGACAAATATTATAGGACCAGCTGTTGGTTGGACTATAAAAGGTGACCTCTCAACTGTTAATGCGCTATCCATACCGCTTGATCCTTTATCTTATTATAATGCTGCCACACAAACAGCTAGTGGTGTTAGTACCAACATTGTAACGTATAATAAAAAATTAAGACCATCAGAAAACGTCTCAACGCAAAGCCCAAATAATGTGGCAGCATGGGCACGAAGTAAAGGGCGTGTTACTGTGGGTTTTACTATAGTAAATGGCAGTTTTAGTTGTGGAAATACAATGACCTTTGAAGTTTTTAAAATATTTCCTGGAAGCGTACAATTAAATCCAGCAAATATTTTAATACAACCAACTAATTTACCAAAAATTGTAGGTCCAGATTGTATAGTTGCAGGTCAACCTGTAACTTTTTCAGTAGATCAAGTTGCTAGTGATAATGCAAATGATGCAATTGGGTTCGATAGTTATTATTGGAGTGGTTTACCTCTATCTGGTAATATCGCACTTAACAGTTTGTATTATTCAGCAGATAACAGTTCAGTAACATTTACTCCAACTGTAGCAACACCATTAACACTAATTTGTTGCTTGGGTAAATTAAACGCTAATATTATCCCGAGTGGATCAGGTCCAGATCCCGTTTTAGGTACTCTATATAACGCTTGTGTAAGTAAAAAAGTGGGTATTTTGCCTACTCAACCTAACTTAAGCATTACTGGTTTGTGTGTGGATACCTCAAATTCTGTATTGAACTTTAATTTCATTGGAACTCCAATTTATGATAATACCCTTAATTACGTTTGGACTAATCCTGGTAATTTATGGTCTATTACTCCTGGCACTCCTGGTACCTGGAACTTTAATAAAAATGGAGATAACAATCCTGGAATACTTACTTTAACAATAACCAATGGTGGTTGTGCTCCTGCTATATTTAACTATAATATTAAACGTAGTTTTGTAGCACCACTAACCATTACTGGAGCTAATTGTATTGTTCAAGGTGCACCAGCATCTAATTATGCACTATCACCAGTAGCAAATTTGAATGCTGTAACTTGGACTAGTAGTCCTGCTGGTTTAACTCTCACAGCTGGTACTGGATCACAAATAAACACTGTAAATATAGTAGCGCCAACAACATCTGCGGTGGGGAGATATACTCTAACCGCTACTTCTCTAGCACCATGTGAAAGTTCTATAAACTACACAATAGATGTACAACCACCTACACCATTATTTACAACTACATTAACTACTCCAGTAGGAACTTCACAAAGTTGTGTATTACGTACAGGAGGTCCTACAGTAATTTATACTTGTAAGCCAATTGTTGTAGCATCACCAGGTGTAGCTAGTTATTTATGGGGAATTCCAGCGGGTTGGGGCATTGCTGCTGGATATACTAATCCTAGCACAACTCCTTCAATAGGTTTAATTCCTGGTGGTACAGCTGCTTCGGTACAAGTAGCTGTTACCGCAAGAGTTACTAATGCTGGTGTGTTATCAACTTGTCAAAGCAACACTACTGGTTTTAATGTAAACTACAATCCTGTTGCTCCCGCTATTGCAGCTATTACTTGTTGGAATACAAGTATGCCTATGCCTGCGACTAAAACACTTACTATAACTAATGTTCAAAACTATGGTTCTTATACTGTAACACCAAATGCTAGTTTATTTAGTGGTGCATCAGTATCAGGAGGTACTATTACGCTCAATAATCCCGTGTTTTTAAATACTGGAACTTATTCAATAGTAGTCAATCATAATAATGGTACTTGTACTCCAATAGCATCTACTACACTTACCTTCTCAGTTACTGCTGCTGCTAGTAGCGTTGCTTATGCTGGAGCAACTGCTTTTGCTGATAATTATACCTACTCTTTATTACTTGGAGAAACTTTTGTAGCTTGGCAAGTAAACAATGCAACTGTAACTGCCAACGGAACTACTGTAGGTATCTTAGGTACTCAATTAAGTTTAGCTGGTACATCTGCAATAAGTAATGTTTCAGTTATAGTAAGCTCTGGTGGTTGTTTAAAAAGAATCTACTCGCCAACCATAGGTACTCGTGGTGCAGCTAGACAAGCTAGTGCTTCAAGTGGTGGTACTAAAGATGCTATTAGAGGAGTTACCATCTATCCAAACCCAAACAATGGTAACTTTTCTATTAAGTTAGAAAACTTTACTGAGAGTGCTACGGCATCACTTGTAGACATAACAGGTAAAGTTTTTGGCACGTATACCCTCAAAAAAGGCGATAACAAAATAGAAAATGCTGGACTAGCTAGTGGTAACTATTTTATCCAATTAACCGTTGATGGTAAAACAGAAACACGTAAAATCATAATTAAGTAATTTTTAATCAGGAACGTCTTGGCTTGCCAGTCAAGACGTTCTTTTTTATTATATTTACATCAAAATCAATCACATCGAACAAGTAATCACTAAAAAAATAAATATGAAAAAGTATCTATTTATATTAATTCTTCTTTTTTTTACATTAAATACTATTCAAGCCCAAAAAGAACTATGGTCAGTTTATAACGGTCAAAATGCATCCGGTCTTGGTACCATCTTAAAATTTGATATTAATGGTGAAAATCCCTTTATTATACATCAGTTTAATACTACAAATGGCAGATTTCCTTCAAGTAAACTTTTACAGGCATCAAACGGTAAGTTATATGGCACTACACTTTATGGTAATATAGTAGGATCGCAAGAATTTGGCGTTTTGTATGAATATGATCTGATTTTAGACCAATATAGGGTAGTGCATTCCTTTCTAGCCGGATCATCTTCTGAACCACCTACTGGAGTTATCGAGCCACTACCGGGTATTTTATATGGAGGTAATGGCAGTAGCGTCTACTACTATAATATCGACACAGAAACACTTACTTATTGCACTGGAATAACTGATAACGTAAGGATATATGGTGAACTAATGAAAGCTTCAAACGGCAATTTATACGGTACTACTATAGCAGCTACAGCCTGTCAAGGTAATCCTCCATATTACCAGCAAGGTACTATTTTTAAAGTTAATCTCACTACAAATATATCGCAAATTGTGTATCGATTGAATTGCAATACATTTGACGGTTCAGCTCCTGTAGGAGGTTTAATTGAAGGGTTACCAGGAAAGTTATATGGGGTTACATTAGGAGGTGGCGGTTTTTATAATGCAGGTACTTTGTATGAACTTAACACCGCAACTAATGTTTTTACTAAAAAAATTACATTTGATGGAAATAATTTAGGAGAAAACCCTTTTCAACTTATAAATAAGGAGAATGGAAAACTATATGGTGTGTGTAGATTTGGCGGTACTGCTATTAACGAGCAGGGAGAAACGCGTCACGATGGTACGCTGTATGAGTATCTCCCAGCTACTAACACATTGACAAAACTGAAGGATTTTGCTGAAAATACTCTTGTTACAGGAAATTATTTTGTTTCTAACCCAACATCTTTATTAAAAACAACCAATGCTACTTATGTAGGGTTAACGCAACCCGGATTTCCTTTTGTCTATAATACTATCACAAATGTTGCTACACCTACCAGTGCTGTGTCAACCAATTTATACAATAAATATGCAACAAGTCCTTTTATCGAAATCTGCCGCAAACCTTCCTATCATTTTTTTGATGTTGATACTTTTGATGCTTGCGTAGGCAGTACTTTTACTTATGATATTCAAAACACCAATGCTACTAGTTATCAATGGTTAAAAAACAATGTAAACGTTGTTGGGCAAACCACAGGAATTTTAAATCTTACTAATCTTACTGCAAATGATGCGGGTAATTATACTTGTAATATGACTAATGAATGTGGCACTACTACAACAATGGTTTTGCATTTAACTGTAAGTTGTTTAGGTACAAATACTGTGGCATCTCTTGAAAAAGGGATTAC
>JAYTIV010000191.1:0-18518 GCA_043731625.1 Flavobacterium sp.
TTAAAGTGAGTTCGCTCCTAGTTTTTGCCCTTTTGTTGAATAGTTGTGCTTCTGGATATCATAAGATAAATCCAAAATCATTGTACTATAGTTCTAAAAGTGAAGTAGGTAATATTGCATTAGAATATCGATATGATTTGTTAGAAAAAAAATACAAAAAGAAAGAAACCAATAATGAAATCAAATTGGTTGCTATAAAAATCACTAACAATTCCGAAAAAGACATTGTATTTGGTAAAGATGTAAAACTGATTTATGATTCAACCAATGATGCATATATAATGAATACTGATAAAGTCTACAGGACTATTAAACAAAATCCTGCCTCCTATTTATGGTATTTATTATTATCTCCTTTACAATTATACTCCGGTACTAAAACAACCAATAATGGCTATTATACCGAAACAAAACCAGCTAGTGTTTTTCCAATTGGGTTAATTCTAGGTCCAGGATTAGCGGGTGGTAATATGATTGCAGCTAGTTCGGCCAATGAAAATTTCAAAAAAGAACTTACCGAATATGATCTCAATGGCAAAACCATCAAAAAAGGAGAAACAGCATATGGTCTAGTAGGGCTGTATTCTAAGAATTATGATGCTATTAAATTGAAAATCCAATAAATAATATATTTCATAAAAAAAACCTCTAATTCTAGAGGTTTTTTTATGGGATAAGGATTGTTTATAATTTGGTTATTTTGGTTGTTGAAGTATAATCACCCGATTTTAGAGTAACCATGTAGACACCTTGTGTTAAATTTTGAAAAGGCATTTGTAGATCTTGATCACCTATAATTGTTGTTATTTTTTGCTCATAGACCAATTGTCCAGTCATAGCATATACTTGCAACAAGGTATCTTCTCCTCTAGCATTTTCTATTTTCAATTGTACATCTCCAACCACCGGATTTGGATAGATTGATATTAAAAATTGTGGTGCAATAGTTCTTGTTACTTTCTTAATATCCGCAAAAACAATAGTTCCTTCAGCATCACGTTGTGTCAATTGATAATAGACCACGCCTTCATTTTGTGAAGAAGTATCTACTACCGTATAATTCTGTGGGAATAATGAAGCTCCTCTTCCGGCCAAAACCTCCATCGTTTCATAGTTGATACCATCGTATGATTTTTCGATAGTAAAGTTTTGATTGTTTCTTTCGTTGGTTGTAATCCATTTCAATATTAAATTTTTAGGTTCTGTAATGGTATAAAACTCAGCAATTGCCACATTAGACTCTTTTCGTGCGGCATCATTACGTGTAAACCAAATTGGAGCTGTAATAATACGTTTGCCATCAGCTTCAGTAATATCTATATAATAATAACGAGAACTCAAATTAGTTAAAGCCGTATGTGTATAAGTTATAGAACCACTTGTTGTACTAGTTAATATTGTTGCATTAGTGCCACTACCAGCAACACCTGAATATATTTTTAAGGAGGTTACTGGACTAGAGGTTGAAGTAGTAACAGTTATTACTGGTGTTCCTGCTGCTGTCATAATTGTTCCTAGTGGTTTATTGTTGACTTTAAATGTTACATATGCTCCACAATCTTGACTCGCATAAAAACGCATCAAGCGCATAGCTGTTAATACATCGTTTTCGGCTAAAGAAGTTGATAATACAACAGTTCTAGAAGTTACAGTATGACCATGAGTTACATTGTGATTGTCATGATCTATGGTTGGGCCCAAATGATATCCTCTTGCCAACATATTTCTATAATAACTCAAATACGTCATCGAAGCCGGAAAATCAGAATACGTAGTATTGGTTGATGTTGAGGGTCCGTTTTCAACAGCTGTTCCAACAATTGCATCATCAGATACCGTATCATAAGTACTCATAATTCCGTTATAGTCAGCATTGTTAGGATGAGCCAATGTAGCAAAAGCAGTGCTACCATAACTATTAATTACATTAAACAATCCTGTAGTTCCTGTATATACTGATTGTGGCACATAGCGTTGGTATTGACCTGCATCCCAACCCAATAATTGGTTCACACCATACACTACAACGTGTCCACCACCACTTATTACACCCCATTCCATTCCATATAAAGCTAAGAAGTTTGGAGTTGTAGCAGCAGTAGCTTGTTGTCTTCCTAATATCCAATTGTTCAATGACATTCCAGCACTTACGTGATTGTGCTCACTAATCCCTAAGAAATCCATACAATTGGCAGTATCACCATATGCAAAATCTCCAGACGGTAATCCAGTTCCATCACTATATTCACTATGAGAATGGAAGTTTCCAAAATAATAATATAAAGGAGCTTCTGTTGTAGTTGCTGTTCCTGCCAAAGGTGTTGTGGTTTTATAAATTGGTCCACCACTACACGAAGTACTATTTAAAGCAAATACATAAAAATAATATACAGTAGAAGGTAATAATCCAGATGTCACAAAAGTGGTAGATGTTCCTCTGCTTGCTACTTTAGCAATACCAAAAGTTGCTCCTGCATTATATACAGTTCCGTTTACTGGTAAAGCTGTTAGGGTTGAAGCAGTACTATAAACTACTAAATATTCATTGGCAATAGTAGCGGTAAAAGATGCTGTAACTGTTGAACTTGTAGTATTGCTAATTATCAAAGCACTTGGTTGATTTGATGGTGCTACACATGGTGTTGCCAATGTAGTGTTAGTTCCTATCAATGGAGCAACCGTTTGATAGATTGGTCCGCCACTACAATTCAAACTATTTAAGGCAAAAACAGTAACATAATAGGTTGTACTTGAAGATAACCCAGAAATTGAAAAAGTTGTAGCACTACTTCTAGTAACAACTATACCATTTCCTAAAGTCATTCCAGTATTATAAACAGTTCCATTTATTGGAGATGCAGATAATGAAGCCGTACAATACACAACCAGATATTCATTAGCACCATTTCCTGTAAAAGAACCTGAAATAGTAGTACTTGTAGGATTTCCAAAAACCATGGTTGTTGGCTGATTGGTTGGAACAATACAAGGAGTTGGTAAAGTGGTGCTGGATCCTGAAAGTGGTGCAGTCGTCAAATACAATGGTCCTCCACTACAATTAGTGCTTGCTATCGCAAAAACTGTATAATAATAGGTTGTATTAGCATTAAGACCGTTTGTTATAAAAGAAAGAGAAGTTCCTTTACTCACAACTGAGGCATTCCCAATCGTATTTCCAGAGACATATACTGTTCCGTTTATAGGATTTGATGATAATGTTGCTGATGTACTCACTAGTACCAAATATTCATCTGCAGTAGTAGCTGTAAACGAACCAGTAAGCGAACTACTGGTTGAGTTATTAAATACCAAAGCCGATGGTTGATTGGATGGTGCAACACATGGTGGAGCAAGTGTAGTACTACTTCCTGTTAATGGTGATATCGTTTGATATATCGGTCCTCCTGAACAATTCAAAGAATTATAAGCAAAAACATAACAATAATAAGTAGTACTTGGAGTCAATCCAGAAACTGAAAAAGCAGTAGATGTATTGTTGCTTCCAACTATAGCATTTCCTAATGTGGATCCTACTGAATAAGAAGTACCATTTAATGGTAATTGTGACAAAGATGCTGATGTACTATATAATAGAAGATACTGGTCAGCAGTAGTTGCAGTAAATGATCCTGAAATTGAAGTACTACTTGGTGTACCAAAAATTAATGCTGAAGGTGCATTGGATGGTACATTACAAGGTGATGCTGTTGTGCTAACATTGTTAGTTAAAGGAGCTGTAGTTTGATAGGCAGGACCACCATTACAACCAAGACTATTAACTGCAAAAGCATAAAAATAATAGGTTGTTGTTGGAGATAAACCATTTGCAGTAAATGAAGTATTGTTTCCTGTACCAACAACGGTTGCGTTTCCAATTGAACTTCCTATGGTATAACTAGAACCATTACTCGGTAAGGTACTCAATGTAGCAGCAGTGCTACAAACCACGAGATATTCATCTGCAGCACTAGCTGTAAAAGATCCTGAAATAGCAGCACTGCTTACACTTGAAAAAGTCATAGCTGTTGGCTGATTAATTGGTGCTATACAAGAATTGGATAATTGATAATTCAATCGTGTGGCACTAGTAGAAGTTGCTGTTTGAACTGCAGCTATAGTTGCACTTGTCCATTGTGAGGGCACATAAGTTGCTGATGTAGCTGTTACTGTGGTATTTCTAACATAACTAATATCAACTGCATTAATACCTGTTCCAAATTGATCAAGAATTACATTGTTGGCATCTAAAAGAGCCACACCATCATTTCCATTAAAATTGATGACTGTATTAGAAGTTTGAGCAGCACTC
Source organism: Flavobacterium sp. (assembly GCA_043731625.1). Taxonomy (GTDB): domain Bacteria; phylum Bacteroidota; class Bacteroidia; order Flavobacteriales; family Flavobacteriaceae; genus Flavobacterium. Next base: position 4,310 of record JAYTIV010000191.1, read on the forward strand.
GCAGCTGATAGATAACTGATTTCTGTACCATTACCTGTATTACCTATCAATACAGATCCGTAGGCTGGAATAATAACTGAAAGATTAACAGTACTTGATGGTGCTCCAGCAAAAGCAATGTTACCTGTTGAGCCAGTAACTGCCCACAAACCTAATTTTAATTGTGGGGAAGCAGTATTAATGGCAACATTAGAAGTATTTGTAAGTTCAATCCATTTATTAGTTCCTGTTCCTTCATAATATTGTGAAATAATAATTTGGCTAGAAACCAGTTGTGTTGAAAAAAAAGATATACACAATAAAGCATATAACTGGTAGTTAAGTACTAGTTTTTTCATAGAATTTAAGTATTATTTAATAACAATTGGTATTTTAGTGGTATTTGTTAAAAGTATCATAATTATATATACAAAATAACAGCATACTAAAAATTTATTAACCATTTTGTTGCGAATTGTTGATTACTTAAGTTTTGAATCAAATAGCCCTTTTCAATTAAGTAGTTCTTATTAAATTTATTTTTATTCAAACAATAATCTCTAAAAAATAAGCTAACTTTACTCAACTACAAATTCAAAAAAAGAATTCGCAAATGGCTTTCATAGACTATTATAAAATTCTTGGATTAGACAAAACAGCTTCTGAAAGTGATATCAAATCTGCTTATCGAAAATTAGCACGAAAATACCATCCAGACCTGAATCCAAACGATAAAGAAGCAGAACAGAAATTCAAAGAAATCAACGAAGCCAATGAAGTTTTGCGTGATCCAGAAAATCGCAAGAAATACGATACCTATGGCGAAAACTGGAAACATTCTGAAGAATTTGAAAAGCAACAACAACAGCAACGACAGTATCAAGGAGGTAACCAACAAAGTTATTCTGGAGATTTTTCAGGAGGTGATTATTCTGATTTTTTTGAGTCTATGTTTGGTGGTAGAGCTTCTGGAAGAAGTAGTGGAACCAATCGATTTAAAGGTCAAGATTTCAATGCCGAATTGCATTTGGATTTAAAAGAGGCCTATACTACCCACAAACGAACCTTAACCATCAACAATAAAAAAATCAGCATTACGCTTCCTGCAGGAATCAAAAATGGACAAACCATAAAAATTACGGGTCAAGGTGGTGAAGGCGGTAATGGTGGTCCAAAAGGAGATTTATACATTAGTTTTGTGATTGAAAACCATACCAAATTCAAATTAGACCAAGACAATTTATATGAAACAGTTCCATTAGATTTATACACCGCACTTTTAGGTGGCGATATTATGGTTGATACTTTTGATGGTAAAGTCAAACTCAAAGTAGCACCAGAAACCCAAAACGGTACCAAAGTAAAACTCAAAGGTAAAGGATTTCCAGTTTATAAAAAAGAAGGAAATTTTGGAGATTTGTATATTACCTACGATATCAAATTACCACAACATCTTACTGAAAAAGAAAAGGAACTTATTAGTGAATTGGCTAAAGAAAGAGCAACATGAAAACAACATCCTACATCCCACTCTACTTATTAAGCAAACATTATGAAGTAGAAATGTCTTTTTTTACCGAACTCAATGAAATTGGACTATTAGAAGTTGTGACTATTGAAAATGAAGCCAAAGTACATCAAGATAAAATAAATGATATTGAGAAAATGATTCGCCTACATCACGATATGAATATCAATTTTGAAGGCATCGATGTCGTTTTTAACCTTTTGGCTAAAATAGAGTCTTTACAAAACGAATTGTGGGAAACCAATACCAAATTGCAACGGTACTCACAAAAAGAGGAAGAATAAGTCTTAAACAGGAAAAGCTACAAGCTTGCTTTCGTACGGAAAAGCAAAATCTTCTATTGGATGATGGCTATCCAACCAAGCACTTTCATCTTGTTTTTTCAATACAATGGGCATTCGTTGTTTGTGATTGTGAATATAGGCCATTGTTGCATTGGCTTGAGTAGTCAAAATCGTAAAAGTATTGACTAAATCACCTGTTTGAGGATCAACCCAATGACTATACAAACCAGCAATAGCAAAGAGATCATCTTCGCCATAAATAACATATTTTTGTTTGCTTTTTCCTTTAGGATCATTCCAATGCCATTCATAAAAAGCAGTAGCAATTACCAAGCATCTTTGTGTGGTAATGTCTTTATACGAAGGTTTTTCGGTAACCGTTTCAATTCGTGCATTGAGCGTATGGTCTCTTATCTCTGAATCTTTGGCCCAATGCGGAATCAATCCCCAAGAATATGATGTTTCAATAATATGTGGATTAGAATTTAGAATAATGGGTGAAGCTTTATGCTCAAAACCATTAATAACTTCTGCTTGAAGAAAAAAATCGGGTTGTTTTACTTTTGCCTGAAACCGCTTTTCTACTTTTGGTTTCGGGTCTTTTTGTTGCATATAAAAACACATCTTTTCTTTTTATTTCAAAGTTAAGAAAAATACTAGTATAAGAAACTTAGTTTTTAATCACTTTATAACGCCAACTTTTTGTTGGAGAAGAAAGTGTAATAAAATAGATTCCAGCAGTTTCTCTACTTAAATCTAGAGTACTACTCGTTAAAGATTCTAAATGTTGGGTAACAATAGTTTTTCCTAATAGGTTTTGAACTTTCAAATCAAAATTGGTATAGTTTTCCTTGCTTTGAAAATGTAGCATACCGTTTGTAGGATTAGGATACATTACAATAGAATTTGTAGTTTGTTCAATTGTTTCAGTTGCCAGAGGCAAAGTGATTACACCTCCAGATTGTTGGTACAAATAAGCAAAAGCTTGGTAATATTGGTTGGCAATATTGGCATCATGAACAATCAAAGTATTTTCTTCATTTTTGGTTTCAGCAGCACTACTCCAATTATGAGAACCTAGGACTACCAAAGGATCTGAACTACTATTAAAATTATCGACCACCATAAATTTATGATGCATGATACTACTAGTAGCATATTGAACGGCGTGATTGGGCATAATACCGGATTGAATGGTATAAAATTGATTACCATTAGGTACTTGACTATCAACCAACACATTAATATTGGTTATACCTGAATTATATTTGTTTAAAACAGCATACCGAATATCACTTCTGGTAATAAGCATGGTTGCAATATCAATATCTGCGTTGGCACTGTTTATGGCTGCAACAATTTTAGCAGTAACGCCATCGCTTGGGCTAAAATAACTATCAATGGTTTTTCCGCCAATTATATAATGATGTGGAGTATTATCGGTTTTATAAGGTCCGAATTTAGATAATGTTGCATTGGGAACTATTGTACTACTACCCCACATTTCATTAAATTCAATTGTATAACCCAATGCTAGAGCTTGGTCTTGAATGACAATGGCACTATTTCTGTCTGGACCATCAATTTGTGAAGTAGTCCAATTGGTAGAACCTGTCCAAACCAAAGGTTTATTGACATCATTAACATTAGCATCAAAAACAACAAATTTGTTGTGCATAATACCATATTCTACAGAAGTAGGACTTGAAACTTTAGGAATTCCATTGTTTAATAATGGAATCATCGAACTACTCGTGCTTCCATCATAAATCACTCGAACTTGTACTCCTCGATTATAAGCGCTATTAATAGCTCCAGCTATACTTGAAGTCCCTGAAGGTGAATAGGAATTATAGATTACAATATCTAATGAAGTACTACAAGCATTGATATAACTAATTAGTTTATTATCTAAAGTATTTGATAAATTGACAGCATTTTGAGTTTGAGCAAAAGTAATATCTACAGGATGATTAAAAAAAACATCAATGGTTCCAGTTGACAATGATGGTGTGGCAAAATAACTGGTTTGTAGATCATAATGAGCACCATAGAGATAATAATATTGCAATTGAATGATTTGTGCAGGGTGAATTTGCTTCAAAACAAAAACATTTGGTTGACCAATTTCGGGTTCTATTGGGATACTATTTTTAGTAAATGCATCATATGCTTTTACACTAACTGGAATATCAAAAACGATTTGAGCATCAGTACTATTATAAGTTATTATATAATCTTTTTCTTTAGTAGTGTTTTGTGAAAAAAGCAACAGTGAAAAACATATAAAAAATGTAAAGATAAACTTTTGTAAAAATGGAAACATTGGTATTTTTTTGTTATAGGATATAAATTTGATTGTAAAATTATAATTTACCTTTTAATTCTTGAGCATCAATTGAATCATGTGAAACATCATATATTGCGATTCCATCTCTAATTAATAGTAATTGTGGAGATTGATGCATTACATTAAATCTTGTGGCAATTTCGTTAGAAATAGAGCGAAATTCGAGTAAATCTAAAAAATAAGGCGTAACTTTAGCTTGCAAATCGAATTCATTTTCAAACTGTTTCAATGCCATTCGACTAATGCTACATCTCGTACTATGCTTAAAAATAAGTACCGGTTTTTCGTTTGAAAGCGTAATGATTTCATTCAGTTGTCCCAAATCAGTTAATGAAATCCAGTTTATTTTGCTTGTTATTGGGGTTTGTTTATCAGAATTCCCAAAGAGATTGTTTAAAAAACTCATTATTTGTCGTATTAAGTGCCATTTTGACTGATAGATAGTATAAAAAAAGCTTACAATAAGTCATTTTGTCGTCTTTATTAGAATGGACTATAATTTGACCGATGCCTACAAAGTTAAAGAATTACTACAAACCAATTACTAAAACGATATTAAAATGAACATTAATAATTTTACGATCAAATCACAAGAAGCCATACAGCAAGCACAATTATTAGCCCAAAGTAATGGCCAACAGCAAATTGAAAACGAACATGTACTCAAAGCTATCTTTGATGTTGATGAAAATGTAGCTCCTTTTATACTTAAAAAATTAAATGTGAATGTGCCACTTTTTCAACAAATCTTAGAAAGCACGATAAAGAGTTTTCCAAAAGTATCAGGAGGAGAAATTATGCTTTCTCGAATTGCCAACTCAACTTTAACCGAAGCAGAAATTATTGCTAAGAAAATGAACGATGAGTTTGTTTCTATAGAGCATTTAATTCTGGCTATTTTTGGATCTAAAAGCAAAGTAGCTCAAATATTAAAAGACCAAGGCGTTACCGAAAAAGGCTTAAAAGCAGCAATTGAGGAACTTCGTAAAGGAGAACGTGTTACATCAGCATCAGCAGAAGAAACCTATAATTCTTTAAATAAGTATGCTAAAAACCTAAACGATTTGGCTAGAAACGGAAAACTTGATCCTGTTATTGGTCGTGATGAAGAAATACGTAGAGTGTTACAAATTCTAACCCGTAGAACCAAAAACAATCCTATGTTGGTTGGTGAACCTGGAGTTGGTAAAACAGCCATTGCCGAAGGTTTAGCCCATCGTATTGTAGATGGTGATGTACCTGATAATCTAAAAGATAAAATTATTTTCTCATTAGATATGGGTGCTTTAATTGCAGGTGCAAAATACAAAGGAGAATTTGAAGAACGTCTAAAAGCAGTAGTAAAAGAGGTTACGGCTGCAGAAGGTGATATTGTTCTCTTTATAGATGAAATCCATACGCTTGTTGGTGCTGGTGGTGGTGAAGGTGCTATGGATGCTGCTAATATTCTGAAACCGGCTTTAGCTCGTGGCGAATTGAGAGCCATAGGTGCTACTACACTCGATGAATATCAAAAATATTTTGAAAAAGATAAAGCATTAGAACGTCGTTTTCAGAAGATTATGATTGATGAACCTGATACCGAAAGTGCCATTTCGATTTTGCGTGGTATAAAAGAGAAATACGAAACTCATCACAAAGTACAAATAAAAGACGAAGCGATTATTGCTGCTGTCGAATTATCTCAACGCTACATTACCAATCGTTTTCTTCCCGATAAAGCCATCGATTTGATGGATGAAGCAGCATCTAAACTAAGAATGGAAATCAACTCCAAACCCGAAGAATTAGATGTTTTGGATAGAAAAATAATGCAACTCGAAATAGAAATTGAAGCCATCAAGCGTGAGAACGATGTAAGTAAAATTAAAGGGTTGAGTTTAGACTTAGCCAATTTGAAAGAAGATCGCAATGAAGTATTTGCAAAATGGAAATCTGAAAAAGATGTTGTCGATAACATTCAAGCAATTAAAACCGAAATTGAAGATTTTAAGTACGAAGCAGAACGTGCCGAACGCGATGGAGATTATGGTAAAGTAGCCGAAATTCGTTACGGAAAAATTAAAGAAGCGCAAGAACGATTAGAAGTTTTGCAAAAACAATTAGCAGAAGATCAAACTGGTGGCACTTCGTTAATCAAAGAAGAAGTCACTCGTGAAGATATTGCAGAAGTTGTTGCCAAATGGACAGGTATTCCAGTTATGAAAATGTTGCAAGGCGAACGTGAAAAACTCTTGAAACTTGAAGAGGAATTGCATCGTAGAGTTGTTGGACAAGAAGAAGCAATAGAAGCTGTTAGCGATGCTGTACGTAGAAGTCGTGCTGGTTTGCAAGATATGAAAAAGCCTGTAGGTACATTTCTATTCTTAGGAACAACTGGTGTTGGTAAAACCGAATTGGCCAAAGCATTAGCCGAATATCTTTTTGATGATGAAAACGCCATGACCCGAATTGATATGAGTGAATACCAAGAACGACACAGTGTGAGCCGTTTGGTTGGTGCGCCTCCAGGATATGTTGGCTATGATGAAGGTGGGCAATTAACTGAAGCTGTTAGAAGAAAACCCTATTCAGTTATTCTTTTAGACGAAATAGAAAAAGCACATCCTGATACTTTCAATATTTTGTTACAAGTTTTAGACGAAGGACGATTGACAGATAACAAAGGACGATTGGCTGATTTTAAAAACACTATTATCATAATGACTTCAAATATGGGAAGTCAAATTATTCAAGAAAAGTTTGAAAATCTAAAAGGTGGAATCGAAGCCGCTACTGAAGCAGCAAAAGTTGAAGTCTTAGGATTGTTAAAGCAAACAGTACGCCCAGAATTTATCAATAGAATTGATGAGATTGTAATGTTTACACCATTAACCAATGCCAATATAACTCAAATTGTAGGCTTACAATTAAAGAGTGTGACCAAAATGTTAGCACATCAAGGTATTACTATGGATGCTACACCAGAAGCTATTGCTTATTTAGCCAAAAAAGGATATGATCCTCAATTTGGTGCAAGACCAGTAAAAAGAGTGATTCAAAGAGAGGTTTTAAATGAGTTGTCTAAAGAAATATTAGCAGGAAAAATAGCTACAGATAGTATTATTCTTTTAGATAGTTTTGACGGAAAATTAGTTTTTAGAAATCAAACTGATAAGTAATTAATCAAACTATTTTATAAAAAAAGCACTAACTGAAAAGTTGGTGCTTTTTTAATTTAAAGAGACATAAAAATCCTATGAATAGGTATCCCTACTCCTTTTTTTAAGATAACACTTTTGTCGGTAACAGCCCAAACGGTTGTCTCTACCATTTTTTTGGATTGATTGTCTTCAAAATAAATTTTAATTTTTGAATGTTCTAAATTGCCTAGAGCTTGAGCTCTATTAAGGTCATTGTTTCTTTGATAAATAGCTTTATCATCGGAAAGCACTTCTTTATCTGGGAATTTTAGAGAAATGATATTTTCTTTCTCTATGATTTCAAAATTTGGCGCCATAATACTAAAAATTTTAAATTATTGAATTGAGGATGAATTGATTTGATAATAAGTAAACAGTTCAAATGAAATATGCCCTACTTCAATTGAAAATTAATTTACGAATTATTTAACATAAAGTTACAAAAACTTAATAAATTAATAACCATATTACAATATAATTTATCAAATATTAAATATTTAACAAAAATAGTACTATATTAATAATATAAATTAACTCTTTTTTAAATTTTCTTGAATTCTAAACATAACTATTTTACTTATTAAATCTAATGGCATTGGTTGATTTAAAGGAAATTGAACGGAACCTTTTCCTGTTTTATATGTAGATAATTCTTTCTGAAATGCAATATTTCCAGTAGGTAAAGCATAAAAACCGATATGATTTTTGAAAGCAGCAAAATATACTAGCATTCCGTGAAATTTATAAGCAGGCATTCCGTAACTTATTATTTCTTCGGCTTCAGGTGCTGCTTTTTGTATTGTTTCTCTAACTTGTTGCAGAATAAATTGAACTTCATTTGGAAATAAAGCCTTATATTCATCGAAATTTTTGGGTTTTGCTGCAATCATACATCCAATTTAGACATTCAATAAAGTAGCAATATCAAATTTTTTCATTTGCAAAAAAGCTTGAATTACTTTGGAGGATTTTTCTGAATCACTCATTAAATCTTTCAAAATACTCGGAATAATTTGCCAAGAAACACCATAAGCATCTTTGAGCCAACCACATTGACTTTCTTGGCCTCCATTGGCGATAAGTTGTTCCCAGTAGGTATCTATTTCTTGTTGTGTATCACATTCAACTACAAAAGAGAAACCTTCATTGAATGTAAATTCATGATTTCCAAAACCATCCATTGCCGAGAAAACACTATTATTTAATGTAAATAAAGAAAATTTTAACGTACCACCTTCTTCATATCTTGTTAACTCTTTGATTTCAGATGTTGGAAAAATAGTTGTATAAAAGTTTACAGCACTTTCTGCTTTGTTATATTGATTTCCAACAAATAGAAATGAGGGAATTATTTTCTGATGGTATCTAGCATAATCTCCTTTCATAATTTGCCAACAAACGCCATATTTATCTTGAACAAAGCCATACTTTTCACTCCAATCATAGGTGTCTAAAGGCATCATAATTTTGCCATTTTCTGATAATTTACTCCATAATGTTTCAATTTCAGTATCTTCTTCACAAATAACAAAAAAAGAAATTGATGGATTGATTTTATAAAGAGAACCACCATTAAGGCACATTATTTTTTGACTATTAATTTCAAAATTTACCACCATCGGATTTTCTGAAATTATTTTTGATTGCTGAAATACTGAACAATAAAATTCAGCAGCTTCTTTGGCTTGACCATCAAACCATAAGCAAGGATATATTGGGTGAGTCATTGGATTTTTGATTATTTTGATTCTGCATATTTTTTAAAATTGTTCAGTATAGCTTGCCAACCATTTTTTTGTAACTCTATAGCATTTTCATTTTCGGCATCAAATGTTTCGATAATTTTTGTTTGATTATCTAAAGCTATAAATTCAATAAAAACTTTTTGACCATCTATAATAACGTAATCAATTTTTTGATGATTTATCACATTAGTATAAATACCTTCGAAATCAAATTCGAAACTGCCGTCTTTTGCTGCCATTTTATAATTGAACAATCCTCCTACTTTTAAATCATTTGTGGCAATAGGTGTATGCCAATCATCTGAAGCATAGTTCCATTTTATTATATGTTCTGGAATTGTCCAATACATCCAAGTTTTTTCAATAGGTTGATTGACTATCGTTTCTACAGTAATTGATTCTACTTTTTTTGATTTCATTTAAATAAATTTAAAATTTTAATAAAATTAACAATTGTTTTGAAATTGTTTATAATGTTTTTGACAAAAATATTAGATTCTCTTTTAAATTGTTATTTTTGAAATTCTTACTAATATTTAAAGATGAAACAAATACTCTTTTTTTTGCTACTATTTTCTGCAAATGCATTTGCTCAAGTTGCTTCAACAGAAGTTGCAGTGCCCAATACCGAAAAAACATATCGAACTACAGAAGTTGATTTGAAACCACAACTCACTGATGGAATGTATACTATTTCGATGTTTATTAGCGATAATTTCATTTTTCCAAAAGCAGTAAAAAATAAAAAAATTACAATTTTTGCAAGCTTTATTATAGAACCTGATGGAACAATGACCAACATCAAAGCTTTTCATGTGAGTCTAAAAGATTATATTGCTAGTAATGTTGAGAAAATAAAAACTGCTGATGAAAAAATAAACGAACTCGATCAAATTGAAACCATGAAAGGAGAAACAGTTCGAGTTTTGAAGCTTTTTAATAAAGTTTGGGAACCAGCTTTGAAAGAGGGTAAACCCGTTCGATGTTTGTATAATTATCCTATAAATTTTAATATAGAATAACTTTTAAAATGACTATAAAACAAAAAACACCAACTTAAAGTTGGTGTTTTTTTTATAAATTATATTAAATTTATTTATCTCTTGTAAATAGAATTTTTTGATCACCTTGAGTAAAAGTACACTCGGTTTTGGCATCATTAAATTGAAATTCAAGTCCGTATTGTGGAAACCCAAACTTATCTTTTCCTAATGGTTGCAATGGTAATGCTTGCTGTCCTGTAGCTTCTACTACCAAAGCACCTTCTTGTTCTGTGAAAGTAAATTTAATGGGAGCTAATTTGGTAGAAAAAGTTCCAAAATAGCTATCTAAAATAACATCTTCTTCTAGTTTGTTTTTATCAGCAGACCAACTATTATTTACTTCATTAGAATCCGGAAAAACGTGATTAGGATCAAGGGTAATACTTTCTATTTCTTTTGTGGTAGGCTGTTTGAAAGACCAACTAGTATTGCGAGCCCAAATTTCAACAGGCAATTTTACACTACTTTTGGTTCCATCTTTAAATTTAATTTCTAAGTCTACAGGCATTGCCATTTGCTCTAGATTATCAACAGTAATTACAACTCCATTTGCAGCATTGTTTTTGATGTATTTTATTTTACTAATTCCTTGGTCAAGTCTCCAATTGTTAATAAACCAACCTCTCCAAAACCAATTCAAATCTTCACCAGCAACATTTTCAATAGTTCTAAAAAAGTCATCAGGAGTTGGATGTTTGAAAGCCCAGCGAGCTACATAGGTTCTAAAAGCAAGATCAAAACGTTCTTTTCCTAGAATTTGTTCTCTAAGCATTGTTAATCCTGAACCTGGTTTGTAATAACATAAATAACCAATACTGCTTTCTTTCATTCCTTCTGGTGCTGTCATTACTGATTCTAATGAAGGATCAGTCAATATATTTGCCATTTGGTGCATATCATTTACAGGAGATTTATATTCTCCTTTATTAAAATCTTCAGAGCTCAATGAATTGATAAATGTATTAAAACCTTCATCCATCCATCCAAACAATCTTTCATTTGAACCCACAATCATAGGAAACCAAGCGTGACCAAATTCGTGATCAGTTACTCCCCATAAATCACCTCCTTTTGATTTTAAATCACAAAATACAATTCCTGGATATTCCATTCCGCCTTCATTTCCTGCTACATTTGTTGCTGCAGGATAAGGATATTCAAACCAACGTTTAGAATAATTTTCTATTGATGATTTTGTATATTCAGTAGATCTTTCCCAACCATTATTGCCATTACTTTCTATTGGATAGGCAGAAATAGCTAAAGATTTTTTTCCACTTGGCAAATTTATTTTTGCAGCATCAATAATAAAAGCTGCTGATGAAGCCCAAGAAACATCACGAGAGTTTTTGATTTTAAATCGCCATTTTAATGTTGCTTTTGATGATGGTCTTGAAGTTGGATTGGTTACCTCTTCTGCTGAGCGAATAATAACAGTTTTATCACTTTGAGCTGCTGCTACCCATCTTTTTTGTTGCTCTTGTGTATAAACTTCTGATGGATTTAGCAATTCTCCAGAACACACAACGATATGATTAGATGGTACAGTAATAGACACATCAAAGTCACCATATTCTAAATAAAATTCTCCTGGACCAGTATAAGGATTGGTGTTCCAACCACGTACATCATCATAAACACACATTCTTGGATACCATTGCGCAATGGTAAATATTTTCCCGTTTTTGGTATCTGCAATTCCTGTTCTATCAGAACCGTATTCTGGAGAAATATATGAAAAATCAATTTTCACTTTAACAGTACCACCATTAGCATTCAAATCTTGAGGAAGAAAAACTTGCATTCTAGTATCTACAATTGAATATTTTACTTCAGTTTCTGTTGATTTTCCTTTGAAAGTAGAAATTACTTTTACAGATTTTATTTTATGTCCACCATCAAAAACCTCTCCTTTTGCTCCATTTCTACTTCCACTCAATGGAATTATAGCATTTCCACGAGAATCAGATTTGAATAAATTTTGATCTAAATTCATCCATAAAAAAGAAATTCTATCAGGACTGTTATTGGTATAACTTAAGATTTCAGAACCTGATATTTCATTTGTTTTATCATTTAAATTAGCAGATAATTGATAATCTGCACGATTTTGCCAATATTTTGCTCCTGGTTGTCCACTTGCCGAACGAGTTTCAGTTCCGTTTTTTGAATAAAAATTGGGAGCAAATGCTTCTTGATAACTATATTTAGAAACCGATTGTGTTTCTTGTGCCAGCATTGTTGTACCTTGATACAAAATGATTGATAGCGTTAGAAATTTTAAAAATTTGTTTTTCATTTTTTTGAGTTTTGATTGATTGCTGTTTTAGACACCCAATTTGAATTATTGTTACAATAGAAATTCAAATTTCAGGTTTTAAAAGTATTAAATAATAAAATACAGTATGTTTATTTTTACAATTTTATACTAATATTAGTACTTCCTTCGTTTTACTTATATTAAATTGCACAAAAAATTATACTCCTATGGATCAAATCAAAATACTTTGGGTAGATGACGAAATCGATTTACTTAAACCACACATATTATTTCTAGAAAAAAAGAATTATAACGTTACTACTTGCAACAATGGTCGAGATGCAGTGGATATTTTTGAAGAGGGCAATTTTGATATTGTTTTTCTTGACGAAAATATGCCCGGAATGAGTGGCTTAGAAACATTATCTGAAATAAAAGAAAAAAAATCTGCCACTCCAGTAATTATGATTACAAAAAGTGAGGAAGAATATATTATGGAAGAAGCCATAGGTTCTAAAATTGCCGATTATTTGATAAAACCTGTCAATCCAAATCAGATTTTGTTGAGTTTAAAGAAGAATTTAGACCATTCTAGATTGATATCTGAAAAAACTACTCTTGATTACCAGAAAGAATTTCGTAAAATTTCGATGGAAATGGCTATGGTCAATTCCTACGAAGATTGGATTGAACTTTACAAAAAACTAATCTTTTGGGAACTTGAGCTTGAGAATATTGAAGACCAAAGTATGGCTGAGATTTTAGAATCTCAAAAAGTAGAAGCAAATGCTCAATTTGGGAAATTTATAGAACGCAATTACGAGTCTTGGTATGAACCAAAAGCGCATAAACCTGTATTATCACATACTCTTTTTAGAGAAGTTGTAGTTCCAGAAATCACAAAAAAGGATAAACCGGTATTGTTTGTAGTTATAGATAATTTGCGCTATGACCAATGGAAAGCATTTGAAAGTGTCGTTGCAAATCATTATAAACAAGAAAAAGAAATTCCGTATTATGCTATTTTGCCAACTGCAACACAATATGCTAGAAATGCCATTTTCTCTGGTTTGACTCCATTAGAAATGGAAAAACAATTTCCGCAATATTGGAAAAACGATGTTGAAGATGGTGGTAAAAACCTTTATGAAGCCGAATTTCTTACAGCACATTTAAAGCGATTAGGATTAAACATCAAACAAGAATATTTTAAAATCACCAACTTAGCCAACGGTAAAAAGTTAGCCGAAAACTTCAAAGCTTTAAAAGACAATGATTTAGTTACGGTAGTTTACAATTTTGTGGATATGCTCTCTCACGCCAAAACAGAGATGGATGTTGTAAAAGAATTAGCTTCTGATGATAAAGCTTATCGTTCATTAACTTTGAGTTGGTTTAAGAATTCACCTCTTTTAGAGATTATTCAACAAGCTCAAAAAATGGGTTTCAAATTAATTCTCACTACTGATCACGGAACAATTAATGTAAAAAACCCATCAAAAGTTATAGGAGATAAAAATACCAGTTTAAATTTGCGTTATAAAACTGGAAGAAGTCTTACCTATGAAGATAAGGATGTTTATGCAGTGCGTGACCCAAAAAAAATAGGCTTACCAACTATAAATATGAGTAGTTCTTATATTTTTGCAAAAAATGATTATTTCTTAGCTTATGTAAACAATTATAATCATTACGTGAGTTATTATCGAAATACTTATCAACACGGTGGAATTTCGTTAGAAGAAATGATTGTTCCTTTATTGGTTTTTAATCCAAAATAATTAATACTTAAGGTGTTTATAAATTTCAATTATAAAATTAATGGACACCTATTTTAG
>JAYTIV010000192.1:0-2868 GCA_043731625.1 Flavobacterium sp.
GATTTAATTGCAGCAATGCGTCACTATGACAAAACTGTAAATATAACTTGGGTAATGCAACATTTAAACACAGCCAAAAAATATATAGAAAGCGGACAAGGCATTGCCGAAGCAACTGGCGGAAGCGATTGGAAAAAATACATGCATCCAAAATACCAACGTCGAATATTTTTTCCCGAACTTTGGAGCGAAGAAGAACTAAAAAATTGGGGCGAAGAAAATTAAAATACAACAACTCAATTTGAGAAAAATAGTTTTAATCTTACTACTAATAACAAATCTCTTTTCTTGTAAAAAAGAACAAGAAGAATACATCATTGAAGATATTGAACCTCAAAAACCAATTGTAGATTTCGGTTTTAAATATGACGATTACAATGTACATTACGACACAATTCAAGCACAAGATACTTTTGAAAGAATCTTAAAAAAGCAAAATCTTAACGGTAAAAAAGCATCATCAATACTAAAAATTATTAAAGATTCTTTTCCAATAGAAGTTAGATTTAAAAGACCATATGTAGCATTACGAACCAAAGATAAATACAATAAATTACAATATTTAATATATCAACCCAACAGATTAGACTATTATTTGGTAGATTTAACCGATTCTATAATAGGTTTTAAAAAATCAAGACCATTAACATTTAAAATAAGAACCATTGCAGGACAACTTAGTGGTTCACTTGCATCAACACTTAAAAAAGAAAAAATAGACGCATCATTATCTAAAAAATTAATGACTGTTTACGCTTGGTCCATAGATTTTTTTAAGCTAAAAAAAGGAGATAAATTTGCCCTAAGTTTTACAGAAAGATACATAAACGACACACTTTACGATGGTATAGACAGTCTTCGCGCTGCCTATTTTGAATACAAAGACGAAAAAATCTATGCCTTTCCATTTCAACAAGAAACCAACGGAAAAATAGACTATTACAACGAAGAAGGAAAAGCCCTAAAAAACTTTTTTCTAAAAGCACCTTTAAAATTCATACACATTACATCCAAATTTTCTAAAAACCGTTTTCATCCAGTACAGTTAAAATTTAAACCACATAACGGAACAGATTATGCTGCTCCAACAGGAACGCCAATAATGACAACTGCAACAGGTATAGTAGAGCAAGCAGGTTACACAGTAGGAAACGGAAATTTTGTAAAAGTAAAACACGACAACACCTACTCTACACAATATTTACACATGTCTAAAATACTTGTAAAACGCGGACAACGAGTAAAACAAGGTGATATTTTAGGTAAAGTAGGCAGTACAGGTTTAGCATCTGGACCACACGTATGTTATCGATTCTGGAAAAACGGAGTACAAGTAGACGCATTAAAACTCAAATTACCCAACTCACAACCAATGGAATATTACAATCTTCCAAGATTTAGAGACCAAATACGGCCATTAAAACAAGAATTAGACAGTGTTCTTAGCATAAAATTCGATACCGTTTTTTAAGAGCAACTTCCAGCATTCCATTACAATTTTGTTCAATAACTGCTATTTTTCTAAGCCATAAAAAGAGCTTCTTGCAGTCGCTTTTTTACGTCAAGAAAAATTACCATTTATTTTTACAAAGATTTTCATTGCAATCTGGGCTAAAAATCAAGTAAATTTTCATAATTATTTTTAAATTCATAAAATCAAACAGTACTATTTTTCATATCCTAACAGGTTTTCATATCCTAACAGGTTTTTTTTAACCTGTTAGGTATAATTTTAAAAAAATACTTTAAAATCTTTGTATAAAATGAATCAGTCATTAAGTATTAAATTAGTGAAATTTATTTTAGAATTTGTTGTAAAAAAAAACAATCCGAAGAATTAAATTAGTGAAATCTAAACCAAAAAATTCGTGAGAATTCGTGAAATTCGTGTCTATTTTTTAAAATTTATAACAAAAAAACAATCCAAAAATTAAATTAGTAAAATCTAAACCCAAAAAATTCGTGAGAATTCGTGAAATTCGTGTCTATTTTTTTCTAGAATTCATTTAAAAAATCCAAAAAATTAAATTAGTGAAATCTTATATCATAAAAAATTCTTAACAATTCGTGAAACCTGTCTGCCGACACGCAGATTTGTGTATAAAAATCATCAAACCCAAAATCTACAAATTTTAACTAAATTTGCATTTCTAAAAAATCATAAAATGGCATTACCAACAATAAACCCAACGCAAACTAAAGCTTGGCAAGAATTACAAAACCATTACCAATCAATGCAAAACAATTCTATTAAAGAAATGTTTCAAGATGATACAACTAGAGCCGAAAAATTTCACATACAATGGAACGATTTTTTAGTAGATTATTCTAAAAACAACATCAATCAAACAACACTAAATTTATTACTAAAACTCGCAGAAGAAGTGCATCTTAAAGAAGCAATTGCACAACAATTTTCTGGAGAATCAATCAATCAAACAGAGAATAGAGCAGTACTTCACACCGCATTAAGAGCATCAGAAAATGATACTGTTTTAGTAGACAACAAAAATATAATTCCAGACGTTTATCAAGTAAAAAAAGAAATAGAAATTTTTACCAATCAAATACTTTCTGGAGAAAAAAAAGGATATACCAATAAACCATTTACCGATGTTGTAAATATAGGAATTGGAGGTTCAGATTTGGGTCCAGCAATGGTTGTAGAAGCATTACAATTCTATAAAAATCATTTAAATCTGCATTTCGTTTCCAATATAGATGGCGATCATGTAAACGAAATAATAAAAAAACTAAATCCAGAAACAACACTATTTGTAATTGTTTCTAAAACCTTTACAACACAAGAAACATTAACCAATTCAGAAACCATTAGAACTTGGTTTTTAAAATCGGCAACACAATTAG
>JAYTIV010000193.1:0-18403 GCA_043731625.1 Flavobacterium sp.
TCGGGCTGGGCGTGCTCATCGATGGGCGTAGGCACGGCCACGATGTAGAATTGCGCCTGGCGCAGCACCTCCAGCGAGTCGGTAAAGGTGATGTCGCAGCCGTCGAAATCCTCCTTCGAAAGTTCGCCGCTGGGGTCGACGCCCTGCTTCATCAGGGCCACGCGGCCGGCGTTGATGTCGAAGCCAATCACCTTCAGCTGCTTGGCGAATTCGAGAGCGATGGGCAGGCCTACGTAGCCGAGGCCGATAACGGCCAGCGTGGCCTCTTTGCGCAATAGTTGGTCGTACACTGCTGGAATTATGAGTTATGAATTATGAATTATGAGTTGTGTGTTGAGTGGAAAGAGGATAGATGATAGACATTTAGATAATAGACTTAAAAAGTTATGAGTTAGGAGTTAGGAGTTGTGAGTTATGAGTTGAGAAAATAGATGATAGACAATTAGATAATAGACTTAAAAAGTTATGAGTTAGGAGTTAGGAGTTGTGAGTTGTGAGTTGTGAGTTGTGAGTTGTGTGGAAAAAGAATAGATGATAGATGATAGACAATGAGATAATGAGATAATGAGATAATGAGATAATTTGACAATTAGATAATAGATGGAAGAAGTTGTGAGGAAAGAGGATAGACAATGAGATAATTAGACAATTAGACAATTAGATAATAGACAATTAGATAATAGACGGAAGAAGTTGGAAGTTGGAAGTTGTCAGTTGGAAGTTATCAGTTGGTAGATAGAGTAACAATTCGTTTAAAATTTAAAATTTAAAATTCAAAATTTAAAATAATTCTTTCAAATTCATAACTCATAACTCATAATTCTTAATTCATAATTCCTATTCATAATTCCTAATTCCTAATTAATTTATAACTTGCTTTAAAATTATTTTGATGAAAAAATACGTGCTGTTGGTTTTGGTTTTGAGTTTTGGGGTTCCGGCATTTGCTACTACCTTTTTTGTGAGTAGTGTGTTGGGCAAAGATACGAATAGCGGATTGACTAAAGAAAGTCCGTTTAAAACCATTCAAAAAGCTAGCGACAAAGCCTATGCAGGCGATACCGTGAATATCATGGACGGCACCTATACCAATAGCGACAATGCTCCCGGTTTTATGCAGGCGCAAATATTTTTGGTGAGTCACAGTGGGAAACCGGATGCATGGATCACGTTTCAACCACTAGAAGGACATCATCCAATTTTAAAAATCCAACAAGCCTTTGGCATTCGGGTAATGTCAACCCCTGCTTTTCACTCCGAAACGTTGGCGTATATTCGGATTCAAGGGTTGAAAATCGTAGGCAATGCGCCGCAACTCTCTTTTTGTGATGCCCTCCACCAAACCAAAAGTTGCTACAACCCTTCTGGGGAAATAAACTGGACGTATAACGGACAAGGGATTTCAATAGGGTCAGAAGGAGAATATGCAGATAAAGGAAAAGTAACCCATCATATCGAAGTGCTCGATTGTGAAGTCTCTGATTGTGCTAGTGCCGGTATTGGTGCTTATCGTGCTGATTATGTTACTATTGATCGTTGCAAAGTCTATAACAACGCTTCCAAAACCAGTATGGGTAGCAGCGGCATTCACATCTACAACCCACGCAATTCAGCTATAATCGATACCAAACCGTATCATTACCTTATTCAGCGCAATGAGGTCTTTAATAACCGAACCGAAGTCCCGTTTTACACGGGTAGTGCATGCAAAGGGTATACTGATGGCAACGGTATTATAATAGATGATGCCAACAATAGCCAAACCAATAAAGAAGTTTTTACCGGCAATTTTCTAATAGAAAACAATGTGATTTATGAAAATGGGGGTTCGGGAATTTCTATCTTTCAATCGAACCAAGTAACCGTGCGTAACAACACTATGTATAAAAATGCACAATTGACACCCGACAGCAATAAAAGAGGCGAAATTATTGTGATGCAGTCCCATGATATATCCATTGTAAACAATATTTTGTATGCCAGTACCAAACAAAGAGGCTATTATAAAGGATCTAATTGCAAAAACTTGAGGGTGCATACCAACTTGGTGTTTAATACCAATAAGAATTCTAGAATTAAAAATAAAATCAAAAAAGACCCTTTGTTTGTACAAACTTCAGATTCTGATAAAATACCAGTACAATGCACTATTAGAGGCAAAGCAATTGTGCTAGAGGTGATTCCGAATAGCAAACCCAAAGATTTGCGCCTACAAAACAACAGTCCAGCCCATGCTATTCTCAAAACAGCAACTATGCATGTAGATCTGCTAGGCAAAATAAAACAACCCAATGAGCCCTTCAATTTGGGTGCTTATCAATAAATAAGGTCTTGAGATTATTCATAGGATTAAAAAAGAGTTAAAAGAGTATTTCGTCTTTTTTAATCACAATAGACTGCTTGGTAGTATTTGATTCCCAACCCTCGATGGCCTTACTGGACTTCCTCCATAAGTTTCGTAGTTTGTCTTTTTTTCTAAATACAAGTGAATTATACAAATCATACCTTAAACTGTATAATAATTAAAAAGCATTTGTAGCGGTACTTTGCCCTGTATTAAATAATTAATACCTAAAAAAAGTAAATATGAAAAAGACATTTTTAATTATTGCCTTAGTAGCCGCCACTTTATTTTTGAATTCTTGTAATGATGACGATTCAAATGCAACTGACTATTCGTATCAAGTGCGTATGACCGATGCTCCAGGTCCTTATCAAGAAGTGAATATTGACTTAATTGGCGTAGAAATCACCAACGGTAGTAACAGTGTGGTGGCGTTGAATGTAACCCCTGGTATTTACAATTTATTAACCCTTTCTAATGGTGTAGATGCCTTAATTGCTACTAGTACCTTGAAAGATGTAAAGGTAAATCAGATTCGTTTGCTATTGGGTACCAATAATACAGTGAAGGTAAACAATGTGGTTTATCCTTTGGAAACACCTAGTGCTGATCAATCAGGATTGAAATTGAATGTCAATCAAACTTTAGAAACCAATGTCGTGAACTCGATTCTAATTGATTTTGATGCCAACCAATCGATTGTAGTCACCGGTAACGGAACCTATAAATTGAAACCGGTCCTGCGTACCATCGTAACGGCTACCACAGGAAACATAAAAGGAAGCATTACCCCTATTGGGACTTTAGCCAGTGTTTCGGCAACGTCTACAACAACATCAATAAGTTATATGAGTTCTACAAATGCACAAGGAAATTTTCAAATTACCGGATTAGCTGCTGGAACTTATAATGTAACCGTAACTCCTTTATTGCCTTTGCTACCTTACACTCAAGTGGGTGTTGTGGTGCAAACGGGTGTCAGTACCAATCTAGGTGCTATCAACTTCTAAATCGTTTTTTTTTAACCTATTATTTAAAACCTCTGCTTTGGTAGGGGTTTTTTTTATGGCAAAATTTGAAAGTACTCCACTTGTGCATTTGAAACAAATTAAAAATCATTATTTTCAAAGGTAAAGGGGCACGATTGAAAACCATTACAATCGTTCTAAAAAAAATATTGTAAAATAGTATGCGCGCATAATAAATTTTTTATATCTTTGTTATTCTGTAGACAAGCTTATGAAAGACAAAACAATAGATTATATCCTCCGTGCTACTTGGCAAGCAGTATCTCGTATGTATAATGATGAAGCTTCGAAGTTTGAAGGTTCTATGGCAATAGGTTTTGCTTTATTGAGTATTGATAAAGAAGATGGTACCCCTTCTACTGCTATCAGTAATCGTATGGGGATGGAACCTACAAGTTTGACACGTACCTTAAAAACCTTAGAAGATAAAGGACTTATTACAAGAGAAAAGAATCCTGAGGATGGTCGTGGTGTTTTGATTTATCTCACCGATTTGGGGAAAGAAAAAAGAGAATTGTCTAAGAAAACAGTGCTACAATTTAATGAAACAGTCAAGCAACACGTTTCCACAGAAAAGCTGCAGCACTTTATGGAAGTGGCAGAGATTATTAATGAATTGATTGGAGAGAAGAAGGTGTTTTAGAGGATAGAGGAATAGATGAGAGATGAGAGACGAATAGATGAGAGACGAATAGATGAGAGATGTATAGATGAGAGAGGAAAAGATGAGAGATGAATAGATGATAGATGAATAGATGTTAGAGGATAGAGGATAGAATATATTAGAATTTGAAGAAATGACCGTGTTATTGTACTGCTGGTTTTAAAGGTCCATCTTCTATTCGCTAAAAATAATGAAGAACAAAAAAGGATAAAAAAAAAGAATATAAAAAGGAGTAACAGAATCAAGAAATAGTCTATTTTCTTTTCTCTATTATCTTTTTTTCTTTTCTTAAAATAAATAAAAACAAATGAAACGAATTATTAAAAAAGTGGCCGTCGTAGGTTCTGGAATCATGGGTTCTGGAATAGCGTGTCATTTTGCCAACATCGGATTGGAAGTGTTGCTTTTGGATATTGTTCCGAATGCATTGTCAGAAGCTGAAGAAAAGAAGGGTTTGACCTTAGAGAGTAAAGTAGTACGCAATCGATTGGTCAATGACCATTTGGCTACTGCTTTAAAATCGAGTCCTTCCCCTATTTACAATCAGAAATTTGCCAACCGAATTACCACAGGAAACACTACCGATGATATGGCAAAAATTGCCCATTATGATTGGATAATTGAAGTGGTTGTCGAACGTTTGGACATCAAGAAATTGGTCTTTGAACAAATTGAAAAATACAGAAAACCAGGAACGTTAGTCACTTCTAACACGTCTGGAATTCCGATAAAATTTATGAGCGAAGGCCGCAGTGCCGATTTTCAGCAACATTTCTGCGGTACCCATTTCTTTAATCCTGCTCGTTATTTGAAGTTATTCGAAATTATTCCTGGTCCACAAACCTCAAGCGAAGTATTGGATTTCTTAACTAATTATGGATCACAATTCTTAGGAAAAACATCGGTC
Organism: Flavobacterium sp.; assembly: GCA_043731625.1. Taxonomy (GTDB): domain Bacteria; phylum Bacteroidota; class Bacteroidia; order Flavobacteriales; family Flavobacteriaceae; genus Flavobacterium. The sequence continues at coordinate 4,944 of JAYTIV010000193.1, forward strand.
GTAGCCAAAGATACTCCGGCATTTATAGGAAACCGCATTGGTATTTTCGGTATTCAAAGTTTGTTTCATCTCGTTACCGAAATGGGATTGACCGTTGAAGAAGTGGATAAATTGACTGGTCCCGTTATTGGTCGACCAAAATCGGCTACCTTCAGAACCGTAGATGTGGTCGGATTGGATACTTTGGTACACGTTGCCAATGGCATCTATGAAAACTGTCCAAATGACGAAGCGCACGAATTGTTTAAACTACCATCTTTCATCAACAAAATGATGGAGAACAAATGGTTGGGAAGCAAAACAGGACAAGGTTTTTACAAAAAAGAAGGCAAAGATATCCTTACTTTAGATTTAGATACTTTAGACTATAGAGCAGCAAAAAAAGCGTCGTTCGCTACTTTAGAATTGACTAAAACCATCGACAAACCTATTGATCGATTCAAAGTTTTAGTAAAAGGAAAAGACAAAGCAGGCGAATTTTACAGAAAATCTTTCTCGTCGCTATTTGCTTATGTGTCGAATAGAATTCCTGAAATCTCAGACGAATTATATAAAATTGACGATGCGATGAAAGCTGGTTTCGGTTGGGAAAATGGTCCGTTTGAAATTTGGGATGCCATAGGTGTTGAAAAAGGAATCGAATTGATGAAAGCCGAAGGATATGCTCCTGCAGCTTGGGTTACCGAAATGTTAGCTTCAGGAACAACTAGTTTCTATGCTGTAAAAGAAGGTGCTACTTATTTCTACAACATTCCTAACCAATCGCAGACGAAAGTTCCGGGTCAAGATAGTTTTATCATCCTGAACAACATCCGCGAAAGCAAAAAAGTATGGAGCAACAGCGGAGCCATTATCCAAGATTTGGGTGACGGCATTCTGAACTTAGAATTCCAAAGCAAAATGAATACTATTGGTGGCGATGTTTTGGCTGCTATTAACAAAGCGATTGATTTATCTGAAAAAGAATACCAAGGATTGGTTATCGGTAATCAAGCGGCAAATTTTTCTGTGGGTGCCAATATCGGAATGATCTTTATGATGGCGGTTGAGCAAGAATATGATGAGTTGAATATGGCTATCAAAATGTTCCAAGACACGATGATGCGTGTTCGTTACTCCGGAATTCCGGTTGTCGTAGCGCCACACGGCATGACTTTTGGTGGTGGTTGCGAAATGAGTTTGCACGCTGATAAAGTGGTTGCAGCTGCCGAAACCTATATGGGATTGGTAGAATTTGGTGTTGGTGTAATTCCTGGTGGTGGAGGTTCAAAAGAATTGACTTTGAGAGCTTCCGATTTATTTCATAAAAACGATGTCGAATTGAATGTGCTACAAGAATATTTTATGACCATCGCTATGGCAAAAGTTTCCACCTCCGCTTATGAAGCTTTTGATACAGGATTGTTACAAAAAGGAAAAGATATCGTTGTTGTTAATAAAGACCGTCAATTGGCAGAAGCCAAAAAACACGCTTTGTTGATGGCAGAAGCAGGATATACTCAACCAATCCAGAGAAAAGATGTAAAAGTTTTAGGAAAACAAGCATTGGGAATGTTCCTAGTAGGTACCAATCAAATGGTTGCCGGTAAATATATTTCTGAGCACGATTTGAAAATTGCCAACAAACTAGCCTATGTAATGGCCGGTGGCGATTTGTCTGAACCTACTTTAGTCAGTGAACAATATTTATTGGATATTGAACGTGAAGCGTTTTTATCGCTTTGTACAGAAAGAAAAACATTGGAGAGAATTCAGTTTATGTTAACCAAAGGGAAACCGTTGAGAAATTAGATACTAGATAAAAGACAGATAGATGATAGACAAAATCAGAGACACTAAAAAGTCTATCCGTCTATCATCTATCCGTCTATCATCTTAAAAAATAAAAATTATGAAAACAGCCTATATAGTAAAAGCATACAGAACAGCCGTTGGGAAAGCGCCAAAAGGAGTTTTTCGTTTCAAGCGTCCTGACGAATTGGCGGCAGAAACCATTCAGTTTATGATGAATGAATTGCCCGATTTCGACAAAAAAAGAATAGATGATGTGATGGTAGGAAATGCTATGCCAGAAGCAGAACAGGGTTTAAATGTGGGTCGTTTGATTTCCTTAATGGGATTGAAAGTGACCGATGTGCCAGGTGTAACCGTAAATCGATATTGTGCCTCTGGATTAGAAACTATCGGAATGGCAACTGCCAAAATCCAAAGCGGTATGGCCGATTGTATTATTGCTGGTGGTGCCGAAAGCATGTCTTTTATTCCGATGGGTGGTTACAAACCCACACCTGATTATGCTGTGGCAAAAGAAGGAAACGAAGATTATTATTGGGGAATGGGATTGACCGCAGAAGCAGTAGCCAAACAATTCAATGTCTCACGAGAAGATCAAGATGCCTTTGCTTTTCAGTCGCATCAAAAAGCCTTAAAGGCACAAGCCGAAGGGAAGTTTGACCAACAAATTGTTCCGATTACAGTAGAACAAACCTTTATCAATGAAAATGGTAAAAAGGAAACCAAATCGTATGTTGTTAATAAAGACGAAGGTCCAAGAGTCGATACCAACATAGCAGCTTTAGGAAAGTTACGACCTGTTTTTTCTGCAGACGGTAGTGTTACTGCTGGAAACTCCTCGCAAATGAGTGATGGTGCCGCTTTTGTACTAATTATGAGTGAAGAATTAGTTAAAGAATTAGGAGTTACTCCTATTGCACGATTGGTCAATTTTGCTTCAGCAGGTGTAGAACCAAGAATTATGGGTATTGGACCTGTAAAAGCGATTCCGAAAGCCTTGAAACAAGCTGGTTTGACATTAAACGATATTGGTTTAATTGAACTCAACGAAGCTTTTGCCTCACAAGCACTTGCCGTTACTCGTGCACTTAACTTAAATCCTGAAATAGTAAACGTAAACGGAGGTGCTATAGCATTAGGCCATCCACTAGGTTGCACAGGTGCTAAATTATCGGTACAATTATTTGACGAAATGAAACGCCGTGGGGATAAATACGGAATTGTCAGTATGTGTGTGGGAACGGGGCAAGGAAGTGCTGGGGTTTTTGAACTTCTTTAAATTAATCATTTCCTTCTTTTTGTCATTCCGACGAAGGAGGAATCTCATACTATTGGAGAATAACTTGATGTGATTCCTCCTTCGTCGGAATGACAAGATTGTGAATAAACTATTAAAATTAAAAAAACATAAAACTATGGAAAACATAACAAGAGGAGGACAATTCCTAGTTAAAGAAACAAAATGTGAAGACGTATTCACGCCAGAAGATTTTTCAGAAGAGCAAATCATGATGCGTGATTCGGTAAAAGAATTTACGGATAAAGAGTTGTGGGCACACAAAGACAAATTTGAGAAAAAAGATTACGCTTATACCGAAGCAGCTATGCGCAAAGCAGGAGAAATGGGCTTTTTAGGTATAGCTGTTCCAGAAGCTTATGGCGGATTGGGAATGGGATTTGTAGATACTTGTCTCGTTTGTGATTACATTTCGGGTGCAACAGGTTCGTTTTCGACCGCTTTTGGTGCACATACCGGAATTGGTACAATGCCCATTACATTATACGGTAATGAAGCTCAAAAACAAAAATATGTTCCGAAATTGGCTTCTGGCGAATGGTTTGGTGCTTATTGTTTGACGGAACCAGGTGCAGGTAGTGATGCCAATTCTGGAAAAACAAAAGCCGTTTTGTCTGAAGATGGCAAAACCTATTCGATTACAGGTCAAAAAATGTGGATTTCAAACGCAGGGTTTTGTTCTGTTTTTATTGTTTTTGCAAGAATTGGAGATGATAAAAACATCACTGGTTTTATAGTAGAAAATGATCCTTCCAATGGCATTACCATGAACGAAGAAGAGCATAAACTTGGTATTCGTGCTTCTTCTACTCGTCAAGTCTTTTTTTCTGATACCAAAGTACCGGTAGAAAATATGTTGTCAGAAAGAGGCAATGGCTTCAAGATTGCAATGAATGCTTTGAATGTTGGTCGTATCAAATTGGCAGCAGCTTGTTTAGATGCACAACGTCGTGTGACGAGCAATGCCATTCACTATGCCAACGAAAGAATACAGTTTGATGTTCCGATAGCTACTTTTGGAGCTATTCGCTATAAATTGGCTGAAATGGCTACTTCGGCGTATGCTGGAGAAAGTGCCACGTATCGTGCAGCCAAAGCAATTGAAGATCGTATCAATGCTCGTGTTGCCGAAGGTACCTCACACCAAGAAGCAGAATTGAAAGGTGTGGAAGAATTTGCTATCGAATGTTCTATCTTGAAAGTAGCTGTTTCTGAAGATGTACAAAATTGTGCAGACGAAGGTATTCAGATTTTTGGTGGAATGGGATTCTCTGAAGATACTCCAATGGAATCGGCTTGGCGCGATGCTCGTATTGCTCGAATTTATGAAGGTACGAATGAAATCAACCGTATGCTTTCTGTAGGAATGTTGATCAAAAAGGCCATGAAAGGTCACGTTGATTTACTTGGACCTGCTTCAAAAGTACAAGAAGAATTGATGGGAATTCCGTCATTTGAAACGCCCGATTATTCTGAATTGTTTGCTGAGGAAAAAGAAATGATTGGCAAATTGAAAAAAGCTTTCTTGATGGTAGCTGGTGGAGCTGTACAAAAATACGGTCCCGATTTAGATGGACACCAACAATTATTGATGGCTGCAGCCGATATGCTTATTGAAATTTATATGGCTGAAAGCACCATTTTGAGAACTGAGAAATTAGTAAAATCAAAAGGACACGACGCCGTAAAAGAACAAGTGGCTATGGCCGAATTGTATTTGTACAAAGCTGTGGATATTATCACTCAAAAAGGAAAAGAAAGTATTATTTCGTTTGCAGAAGGCGATGAACAACGTATGATGTTAATGGGATTGCGTCGTTTTACCAAATACACCAATATGCCCAATATTGTAGGTTTGAGAGAAACTATTACAACCAAATTGGTAGCAGAAAATAAGTATTGTTTTTAAGAAAAACGAAACTCTTTTTTATAAAAAAATCCGTCAAGAAGTCTTTCTGACGGATTTTTTTTTGCATCCTATTGCACTTATTTCATCAAGAAATTCAAGCCAACGTTTATACTACCTCTGGTATTGGTTATTGCTGAACCTGTATTGTTTATCACATAAATATCCGTAAAACCAGTTTGTTCTTCATATTCAAAATAGATTTTCAGTTTATCTGACACGGGTATTTTCACACCAATACCTAATGCAAGTCCAACATCGGTCTTTTGAAATACTTCCTTAAAATTATACTTAAATTTTGAATCCTTTGCCGAAACTAAGAAACCAACATAAGGACCGAAATTAAGATACCAATTTCTTTTTTTACCAAAATGCCAATTGGCCATTACGGGAATAGTGATATAATCAAAATTGAAATCGGTTGTTATTGTTTGATAAAAAGCTGGATCATTTGGGTTTTGTCCATTGAGTGTGTCAAATGTAATAAATCCATTTGCCCAACCTTTTTGGTCGTAAATCAATTTCCCTTTAATACTCCATCGATCTGAAAAATAATAATCAGCAGAAAGTGCAACATTAAAACCTATTAAAGGATCGGTACTTCCTGTTGTATTAGAAACTAATGATCTGTTAAGACCAACATTGGCTCCAAATTCTACGATGCCTTTTTTTTGAGCCAATACAATTGTGTTACAACTCAATAAGAATAGTATGATGTATATTTTTTTCATTTAATTTTTTTTATTAGTTACATTTCAAGTAAAACATTAATCAAATAGTCAATCTCTTCAGCGGTATTAAAATGGCTCAAAGAAATTCTTAGGCTTGGTTGTTGGCATTCTTCCTCTTTTAAAATTTCTGCCAACACATGAGAAGGCTTGCTGCTTCCCGATTGACACGCACTGCCTCTAGAAACCGAAATGCCTTTCATATCAAGATGAAAGAGAATCATAGCTGTTTTCTCTATTGAAAAAGGCAATAAAACATTGATAATATTATAAAACCCATTCGGATTACCGTTGATTTTGTACTCGGGGAAATGAGCTTCAAGTTTTTCGATTAAGTAGTTTTTCAGTTTCGTAATTTCGTTTTGATGCTGTTCTAATTCAGCATACGAAATCTCTAATGCTTTTGCCATTCCTACAATATTATGAATGGATTCGGTACCAGGACGCAATCCTTTCTCTTGTTCGCCACCGTGAAAAATAGGACTTATAGCTGTTCCTTTTCTGATAAAAGCAAATCCAACTCCTTTTGGTCCGTGAAATTTATGCGCACTTGCTACTAAAAAATCAATGGGTATTTGTTGCAAATCCAATTTGGTTTTACCAATAGACTGTACGGTATCTGAATGAAAATAGGCATTATATTGTTTGCAAATTCTTCCGATGCGTTCTAGATCTAAAACGGTACCAATTTCGTTATTAACGTGCATTAAGGACACCATAGTGGGTTTGTTGTCCGAAAGCAATTCAACCAAATGAGTGATGTCTATTTCTCCGTTGGGTTGAATTTTTACAAAATCAATTTCAGTACCAAATTCTTTTTGTAAAGCTTCGATGGTGTGCAAAACAGCGTGATGTTCAATCTTACTCGAAATAATGCGCTGAATATTTAAATTCAGTATCGATGAGCGTAAAATCATATTGTTGCCTTCTGTTCCACCTGAAGTAAAAAGTATCTCTTGAGATGATGCATTGAGTACTTTGGCGATTGCTTTACGAGAAAGTTCGATATTGTTTTTGGCTTGACGACCAAAACTATGTGAAGAAGATGGATTTCCGTAATCGGTTTCCATCACTTTTACCATTTCCAAAATCACTTCAGGATATAGTGGTGTGGTGGCTGCATTGTCTAGATATACTTTTTTCATTGGGGCAAAGTTAAGAAATTTGTCATGTTAATGGTATACAAATTGATTGTTGATTGTCAATTAAAATCCTATTTTTGCGACAAATAGTTTTGGTATGAAAAAATTCTTGAGTTTTCTGGTTTTTATTTTTGTTTTAAATGGCTGTGATGATGGCAATTTTGTTACTGAAGAAATCAATTTGGAAGATGCTTTGGTAAAAACGTGTGATGCCACTTTCTTTTATAAAACTAAAGGAAACGAAGCCATGTATTTTAAAATAAATGATGGTAATGACTATTTTAAAAATGAAATCACATTAGAAAATGAGCCTAGAACAATAACAATTCCTAGTGAAGCCAGTGTGACTTATCGTGTGTATGATGGAACCGTTACAACAGAGAGTATTTGCAATTCGCCAGCGCCACTTTCTCCAAATCCAACTGTAGAATGGGTAGCCACTTCTGGAAGAATTGAAATTACAACCACTATTCTATATAAAGCTGCAGATCCTATAACTGGAGCAGTTTTAATTGACAAATACAATCACAATATTGTTTTTAAAGACGTCACTTTTTTGAAACCTGACGGTACCAATCAAGTCTATGAAACGTTTTCTTTTGGTGATTATACAACACCCAATACCGTATTAAATTTGGGTTTTAATAAAGATAATATCCACCAATGTGCTTCGAGCAATACGTTATACAATGCCTCTAATAATCCAATAGAAGCCCTACTCATCAAAAATATTGATCCTGCTTTGTTAGCCACAACCAATTTGGGTGTTGCCAAAACAGGGCTTGTGTCTGGTACTTCCAATGTTGTCACCATTAGACAATTAATGGCAGCAATAGCTCCAGGAACTAATGATTCTTATTTTTGTGGTGCTACATTTCCCACCACTCCAGAACTCAAACAAGAATGGACAGCAGTTGCAGGCGTTACCAATGTAAGTGGTATTATAGAAGTGACGACTACTAGCAATGTGCCTAATGCCTATTTGCATAGTATTCGTTTGAAAGGAGTAACGTTTAAGAAAAACAATTCCACTAGTACTTTTTACTATGGAAATGATATCTTAATTGGAGAGCTTTTAATAACCAATTAATTTTATTTGGTGTTTTGTTTGAAATAAATTTCGGTAGCACCCAAACCGTATTTTTGATAATTGGCGTCTTGAAAAACCACATTGTCATACCGACCTAATAAAAAATCCAATTCGGCTTTTAGGATTCCTTCGCCCACACCATGAATAAAAACTATTTTGGGAATTCTATTTCTGATGGCAAACTCAATGTGTTTTTTGGCCGTTTCAGATTGCAAAGTAAGGATGTCATAATTGCTCATTCCTCTAAAATTTTTCACTAGTTTTTCGATGTGTAAATCAAACTCTGGAACAGGAATTTCGTGTTTGGATTTCTTTTCTTTGACAAAACTTCGTGGTTTTGGTATTTCTTTTTCTGATTTAATTTGATTTGAATTAAAACTTCTTATTCCGTTATTTAAATCACTGGTATTGTTTATTTTAATCAATTCGTTGACATTATATGTCATCACAAATCCATCCGTAGTTTCTATACTTACTTGGTTGTTTTTGACTTCTAAAACAATACCATCAATAGCATCGTCTAGTACTGAAACTTTATCTCCTTTATGCAACATTATCCTCTTCTTTATCTTGATTTTTACTTGGCGTTTTCGCACTCAATCGCATCATCCCAAACATAAAGATTACGATAGCTATTATCATAATATAAACATTTTTATCGGTTTTGCTTTGTTCGTAAATAGCTAAAATAATAGCTAATATCATTATGGGAATTATTTGTTTTTTCATCTTGCTAAAATTATTTTCAAAAGTAACAAACTTTAAAATAATAGACTTACTATTCTGTTACGAATATTTTTTGTACAATTGTATATCAAAATACATTTGTTTTGGATTTAGAAAAATATATGATTCCGTGTATGAACAAACAACTCTTTGGTGTTGATTGTTTGGGTTGTGGTACACAAAGAGCTTTGCTATTATTATTAAATGGTGATTTTGTAAAAGCGTTTCATTTATTTCCTGCGATATATACCACTCTTTTGTTTTTTGGCGTACTGGCTTTGCACTTTCTGGACAAGTCTCGCAATTACAACAAATTGGTAATCGGACTTGCCATTGTTAATGCTAGTATTATGATAGTTTCATATCTTTACAAAATGACAACCTTTTAAAACAAACTTTATGGAAAAAAGAAAATTACCCAATTCGACTGCTGTACTAGTACTTGGTATTCTATCAATATTAACCTGCTGTTGTTATGGCATTGTGGGGTTGATATTAGGAATTTTAGCCCTTGTTTTGGCAAATAAGGATATGAAACTTTATGCTGCCGATCCTGAATTGTATGATGGGTATTCTAACATCAACACGGGAAAAATACTGGCGATTATTGGTATAGTTTTGAGTTCGTTGTACTTACTAACTACCATTTATATGTATGTGGTAATGGGTGAAGAAGGCATCAAAGATTTTCAACAAAACTTGATGGAGAAAATGAAATACCAACAAGAACAACAATAAAAACTAAAAAATCCGTCAAGTTTGAACAACGAGACGGATTTTTTTATAAAATAGATTTTCTTTTATTTTTCAAACTGTTTCAACGTTTTGATGATAATTGCTACACAATCCAATAATTGTTCCTCATTCATCACCAAAGGAGGTGCGAAACGAATGATGTTACCGTGAGTAGGTTTGGCCAACAAACCATTATCTCTTAGCGCTAAACAAATATTCCATGCCGTTTCACTTTCTTCAGTATCGTTGATAACAATTGCATTCAGCAATCCTTTTCCTCTTACTAAAGTAGCAATAGTTGACGTTTTTACAAATTCGCCAATTTTTTCTCTAAAGATCTTTCCTAATCGGCGTGCGTTTTGTGATAGATTTTCTTCATTGACTACATCCAAAGCAGCAATAGCCACTGCACCCGCAATTGGGTTTCCACCAAAAGTAGAACCATGTTGTCCGGGTTTTATGACATTCATAATGTGGTTGTTTGCCAAAACAGCCGAAACTGGATAGGCACCACCAGATAATGCTTTTCCTAAAATCAAAATATCTGGAGCTACATAACTGGTTTGTTTTTCGCACGCATTTTCACAAGAGCAATTGCCACAAACTGCCAAGATTGATCCTGTTCTTGCAATTCCGGTTTGCACCTCATCTGCAATAAACAACACATTGTTGGCGGCACATAGTGCTTTGGCTTTTGCCAAATAATCTTCGGCTGGAACATAAACACCAGCTTCACCTTGAATTGGTTCTACTAGAAAACCAGCAATGTTTTGTGAAGATTGCAGTACTTTTTCTAATGCTTCGATATCATCATACGGTATTTTTATAAATCCTGCAGTATAGGGTCCGAAATTCTTTCTGGCATTTTCATCATTTGAGAATGAAATTATTGTTGTTGTTCTTCCGTGAAAATTACCATCACAAACAATGATTTGCGCTTCATTTTCAGGAATCCCTTTTTTCTCATACGCCCATTTTCTACACAACTTCAAAGCGGTTTCTACAGCTTCAGCTCCTGTATTCATTGGCAATACTTTATCGAAACCAAAATAGTTGGTTACATATTCTTCATAAACACCTAGTTTGTCATTATAAAACGCACGAGAGGTTAAAGTTAAAGTCTGTGCTTGATTGATCATTGCTCCCACTATCTTCGGGTGACAATGACCTTGATTGACGGCAGAATACGCCGAAAGAAAATCATAATATTTTTTTCCTTCTACATCCCAAACATAAACACCTTCTCCTCTACTCAATACTACTGGAAGCGGATGATAATTGTGAGCTCCGTATTTATCTTCTAAGGCGATTGCTTCTGCTGAACTCATTTTTTCTAAAACTGACATAATTTTTGTTGTTGATTTGTATCAATCGCAATTCCTTCTTTTGGAGAGAAATCATCCAATAAGTAGCAAAATTAGTCATAAAAATGTGAATTTCATAAAATTAACACATTTATTGATGCTGTACTTACAATTTCATTTTTCTTCTAAAACAAACTATTTTATTGTAATTTTCCTGCAAATTGTAGTTATTTTTTAGTAAATTTGAATAACTCTAAAAACTATTCCAAATGAAAAATTTTATGTTCTTATTCGTATTTATTGGAATTGCTGCACTAACATCTTGTAATAAAGATGACAACAATCCTACACCACAAACCACCAGTTCCTTAGTTGCCAAAATAGATGGTGTTTCGATAACTTTTGATCAGGTAACTGTTGCTAAGGATGTACAACCCGACTATGTTGATTTGCTTATTACAGCACATCCATCTGGAGATAATACTAAAACAATAACTTTTAACGTAACTCAATTAGCAACAGGAACAGATGCTTGTTATTATTTTGTTTACAGCAGAGAAGATACCAACTATGCTTGGGATTTAGAAACTGGAGGTAATTCGTTTGTTTTGAATGTTACTGAAAATACCAGCACAAAAATAAAAGGTACTTTTTCTGGCACTTTACCAAATGATGATTTAACATCTGCTATTGCTTTTTCTAACGGTACTTTTGATATTACGTATTAGTCAAACATTTCTAATAATTTGTTGACGGTATTCCAGTTTCGTGTGGTAGCAACTACATTCATACTTTTCTCTATCCATTTGCTATCAAGCCTAGTTTTGGCAGGAGAAGTGTCGTATTTGAGATAAATTCTTTTTCCATCCAATTGAATTTCATCGGGTTTGATAAAATTCAGGTTGAGTTGGGTAATCATATTATCGGGTAATTCTGAAAAAATAAACGATACATACAATTTTTTTAAATCGACACCGGCTTCATTCAAAAAAGCATTTCTATCGAGACACGCTTGCAGATCGTCTTTGCCAATCACCAATACGGGCACATCAAAACCAAATGATTTGCTGATTTCTTGTTGGATAAGAAATCCTACTTTGGAGGGATTTTCTTCTTCGGTCGTTACAAAAACATTTCCCGATTGTATGTAAGTGACTACATTGGTAAATCCAATTGTTTCTAATGCTTTTTTTAAAGCTTCCATTTTTATCATTTTGTGACCAGATACATTGATGCCACGTAGAAGTGCGAGGTGTTTTGTCATGTTATTACTATTAAAGGATCGATAAACCTGACAGGTTTAATGAATATAAAGTTACATTAATGCTATGAAGATTTGCGAGGTGTTTTGTCATAAATAATATAATTTCCTCAAATATACTACTTTCTCAAAACCTTCTCTATTTTAGATAACAAAGCTAACAGATTTAATTAATTCAATATTTTTTTTAGTATTTTTGATTATAATTGTCATCTATGATTACCTATAAAAAAATTTCTTACCTATTGCTATTTGTGATTTTAGTATTACTAATTCCTTTTATTTCTATGCAATATACTAAGGAAGTAAATTGGAGTTTATTTGATTTTGTTGTTGCTGGAGGTCTACTTTTTGGAACCGGATTAGCAATTGATTTCATCATTCGAAAAGTAAAAAATACACAAAACCGCATTATTATAATTTCTATTATTTTTTTTCTGTTACTACTTTTATGGGCTGAATTGGCCGTTGGTATTTTTGATAGTTCAATTGCTGGAAATTAAGTTTGCATTTTAATCATATAAGAAATGACTTTACTTAATATTATACCTTGTTGTTGCACCAAATCGAATTACCAAAATACAATTTTCACATTTTTTTCTAAAACCCAATCCAAAAAACAATTCAATGACTTATTTTTGCGCTATGGCAAAGAAAAATACAGATAAAATTGTTTTTGATACAATTAAAGTTCTTGACGCTGGAGCAAAAGGTGTTTCGGTAGCAAAAGCGCCAGATGGCAAAGTAATATTCATTTCGAATGTGGTTCCAGGAGATGTGGTAGATGTACAAACCTTTAAGAAACGTAAAGCGTATTATGAAGGAAAAGCCATTCGTTTTCACGAATATTCAGAACATCGTGTAACTCCTATTTGTGACCATTTTGGGGTTTGTGGCGGATGCAAATGGCAGAATATGAACTATTTGCAACAGTTGGCTTACAAACAAAATGAAGTAAAAAACCATTTGCAACGTATTGGTAAAATAGAACTTCCTGAATTTGAACCCATTTTAGGCTCTGAAAAACAGTTTTTTTATAGAAATAAAATGGAGTTTGGTTTCTCTAATGCGCGATGGTTATCTGAAAAAGAAATAGAAAGCACCGAAGATTTAGGTAATAGAAATGCACTTGGTTTTCATATTCCAAAAATGTGGGATAAAATTCTAGACATTACCAAATGCCATCTTCAAGAAGATCCATCGAATGCCATTAGAAATGAAATTCGTGATTTTGCCAATGCCAACCACCTCGAATTTTTTAATCCAAGAGCTCACGAAGGCTTGTTGCGTACTTTAATGATTCGTACCGCTTCAACTGGAGAAGTAATGGTATTGCTACAGTTTTTTGAAAATCAGAAAGAAAATATTGAATTGTTATTAAACCATATTTATGAGAAATTTCCAACGATAACTTCTCTTCAATATGTGATTAATGGCAAACCAAACGATACTATTTATGATCAAAAAGTGATTTTAT
>JAYTIV010000194.1:0-2858 GCA_043731625.1 Flavobacterium sp.
AATTTTTTAAAAAAAGTTATCAATAATCCGATTACAAATCACTATTTTTGAAAAACAATCTGACAACAAATGTTGTCAACCTATATCAGGAAATGACAGCGACACCAAACAGACAGAAACCGTTTCGACAAATACCCAAAAATCTTTTTATTTTGAGTACCTTTACGACCAATTTAACAAAGAAAGACAAATGATAACAAAGGAGTACATAAAAGAGCTCAAACACAACGGAAACGGAGATTTAAGCGACCTTGTTAAAAATCAACGAGATGTTGGGACAATTAATTTTATTCTTGAAAGCTTAGGACAAATACCTGCCAATTTTGATAGCTCATTTTTATATGAACTTTTAGAACACCAACACCACCAAGTAAGACTTAATGCAGTAAAAAATATAGGTAAACTTAATGGCAAAACAGACATTACAAAACTTTCAAAACTTTATAAAACAGAAAATGACACAAGTGTAAGAAGAGAAATAATTTCTTCAATAGGAAGACAAAGAAAAGCGGATAATAAGCCATTATTGTTTGAATTTCTTAAAGATGAAGACCCGAAAATTGTTTGCCAAGCAATTCGTGGACTATTAGTATTTGAAAAAGACGAAGATGTAATAGAACAATTAAAACCATTAATAAATCACACAAATGAAATGGTTAGAACTGTTATTTACAAACAATATTTTGCAAAAGATAATCAAAGTATTGGTGTGCTACCGCACACCGATACTTACGAATTTCTTAAAAACACAGTTGTAAATGCAGATGTATTGCAAGCATTAAAATTTGTACCTGACGAAAGTGTTCATTTAACTTTTACTTCGCCACCATATTACAACGCAAGAGATTATTCTATTTATCCAAGCTATCAAGCATATTTAGAATTTTTAGAAGAAGTTTTTAAAGAAACTCATAGAATTACAAAAGAAGGTCGTTTCTTAATAGTAAATACTTCACCTATTATTATACCAAGAGTTAGTCGTTCTCATTCAAGCAAACGATACGGAATTCCTTTTGACTTGCACCCATATTTAGTAAATAACGGTTGGGAATTTATTGACGATATAGTTTGGTTGAAACCAGAAGCAAGTGTAAAAAATCGTATTGGTGGTTTTATGCAACATAGAAAACCATTAGGATATAAGCCAAATTGTGTAACTGAATATTTAATGGTTTACAGAAAATCAACAGAAAAACTATTAGACTGGAATATTAGAAGTTATGATTATAAAACAGTTGAAGAAAGCAAAGTAGCAGACGGATATGAAAATACTAATGTTTGGAAAATAGACCCTTGTTTTGACAAAGTACATTCTGCAATATTCCCTGTTGAACTCTGTAAAAGAGTAATTCAATACTATTCTTATAAAGGAGATATTGTATTTGACCCTTTTGGTGGAAGTGGGACTGTTGGCAAAACTGCAAAAGCATTAGACAGATTATTTTTCTTGACAGAACAAGAGCAAAAATATTTTGAGTATATGCAGGCCAAATCAAAACCAAATGGAATATTCAACGAAAGACAAACACAATTTCTAACATTAGAACAATTTAAAGAAATAGCAAAATGACATTAACAGACCAAGTAGTAAAAAATATTATAAAACGTCTTGTCAAAGGACAAGATTATAGAATTGAAGTAGTAGCATTAATAAATGCTGAATTTTTGCAATTTGCTATTGACTTTTTTAAAAAAGTTATAGAAGCAAAATTTGCAAATAAAGACGTAACAGTAGACTGGTACAAACAAACATTTCTAAATAGCAAATTAAGTTCTGACGAAATAGCAATCAATTCGGGTTTAAATAAAAAAACCATTACGAATATGTATAATTCGGCTTCAAAGGAAATTGTAATTGATGCTTCAAATGAACACTATGATGTACTTTATCAATCAATAAGTAATCTAATTGAAGCACAGCCTGATATAGATTTAACATTGACAATTAAATTTAGAGGAGTTAGCGTTGAACTTAACATAAATGAAAGTTTAATAGTTATAAATACTCTTGCAGTAAAGCGTTCTGCACTTCGTGGAGGACTTTGGAGCACAGCAGGAAAAAGAGTTGAAAAATATCTTATGGCAACTCTTTGCAAAGTGTATAGTGTTCCATTTGAACATTTTGACCAAAGTGCAATTCCAGCAAGTATTAGAGAAGTTGATTTTTATTTAATAAATGGCGAAACTTATTCCAGATGCGAAGTTAAAATGATGGGTCGTGGAAATCCCGAAAGTGCCGATGCAATTTTCGCAAGAGAAAGTAATGTATTTGTAGCAGACAAACTTTCTGATTTAAACAAAAGAGAAGCCGAAAGATTAAATGTAAAATGGGTTGAATTAAGAGACGAAAACGGTTATAAAAGATTTGGAACTGTCCTGAAAGAGCTTGACATTCCACAAACAGAATTTGAAGGAGATTTAGACGAGCATTTAGACCAAATATTGAGTGAATTACTTGACAAATAAAAGCAACGAACGCCTAACAGGGGTTTTGCAAAAGCTGGGCTTCAGTGCTAAATTGAACATTTGGAATTCTAATGAACATTGTGCTAAATTTGAACATTCGTACTTCTAAACCCAGCCTTCGCAAAGCCCCAAAACGTTGTGCGTCATTTTAGCGAATGACAATTCCTGAAATAGGTTGACAAAAAATTAAACACTTTTTAGCAACTTATGACACTAACAAAAAAACAACCCTGTCCAAAAAAAGAGTATCAAAAGATTGGTTTTGACCTCAAACTTTCCATCATTGACCAAATCACAAACGGTCAGATTTCGGTTAATTATGCAGCCAAGTTGCATGGAATTTCTCGCTCTTCAATTACCTATTGGATGAAAAAATTGCGTTCCTTTGAACA
>JAYTIV010000195.1:0-18348 GCA_043731625.1 Flavobacterium sp.
GATAAATCTAATATTTGTTTTTTATCGCCAAGTTGTGGAACCGTAATTTTTATTTTGTCTCCTAATGAAATAGGAAACGGAACAATTATTTCTCTTGATAATAAATGAAATCGTTCTCTGAGTTCAATAACCGCAAGCTCTAACAGTTCTTCATCGGTTTCTTCGAGTTTCTTTTTTAATTCCATGGTATAGGAACGAATAATAGAACCGTGTGCTATTTGAATAAAATTTACATAAGCCGCACTTTCGTCTGATACGATAGAAAAAACATCAATGTTGGTGATTTTTGGATTAATTATGGTCGATCTCGATTGATAATTTTCTAGAACTTCTATTTTTTCTTTTATTTTTTGCGCTTCTTCAAAATGCATATTCTGAGCCAATTCTAGCATTTTTTTCTTGAAATCTTTCATACTTTCTTTGAAGTTTCCTTTCAAGATTTCTCGAATTGCATCTACTTGTTTTTGATAATTTTCAAGAGTTTCAAAACCTTCACAACCGCCTTTGCAGTTGCCTATATGGTATTCTAAACATACTTTGAATTTATGGTTTTCGATGTTTTTTTGACTTAAATCATAGGTGCAAGTTCGAAGCGGATACAATTCTTTGATTAAATCTAAAATGGTACTTATGGTTTTGAAACTAGTATAAGGTCCAAAATATTCAGAACCGTCTTTGACCATTCTACGAGTGGGAAATATTCTAGAAAAAGGTTCTTTTTTTATACAAATCCAAGGATAACTTTTGTCATCACGAAGCAAGACATTGTATCTTGGTTGAAATTTTTTTATTAAATTGTTTTCTAACAAAAGCGCATCAGTTTCTGAGGGTACGACAATGTGTTTTATAGTTACAATTTTCTTTACCAATACATTGGTTTTTGCTGTATCGTGAATTTTATTGAAATAAGAAGTGACTCTTTTTTTGAGATTTTTGGCCTTACCTACATATAATATTTTTCCTTCTTTGTCATAATACTGATACACTCCAGGATTGTCTGGAAGCGATTGTATTTGAAGATCTAATGGAGAAGTATTCATTGAAACAAAGTTAATGTGTAATTCTTGAAATACAAATGAATGTCAATGAAAAAAAAATCTAAATTTACAGAATGAACAAAAGAGAATTACGGATAAAATATAAAGCCCTTAGAAATAATTTTGAACATTCTGAAGTTGAAGAAATGAGTTTGGAAATTGCCAATCAAGTTCTAAAACTTCCCGTTTGGAATAAAAATTATTTTCATATTTATTTACCTATTACAGATCATAAGGAAGTAAATACTGAATATATTTTGCACGTTTTATCTGGAAAAGATAAAAATTGTATCGTATCAAAAAGCGAATTCAAAACATTAGAAATGACTCATTATTTATTGACTGATTCAACCAAAATCAAAAAAAACGAGTTCAATATTCCTGAACCTATTGATGGTATTGAAGTACCGGTATCTAAAATAGAAGTTGTTTTTGTACCTCTTTTGGCTTATGATAAAGACGGAAATAGAGTTGGTTTTGGCAAAGGGTTCTATGACCAGTTTTTATCTCAATGCAAACCAGATACTATAAAAATTGGATTGTCGTTTTTTGAACCGGAAAATAAAATAGAAGATGTTTATGAAAAAGACATTAAAATAGATTATTGTGTTACTCCAACCACTATTTATAAGCTTCCATAATTGTTTTTTGATGGAAAGCTCTTTTGTTAAAAACTATTAAAATCCCTACTCCTGTTGAGATTGCCATATCGGCAACATTAAAGATAGCGTTAAAAAACTTAAAATGATCACTGCCCCAAATTGGGAACCAACTAGGAAAATTTCCTTCATAGATAGGGAAATACAACATATCTACAACTTTTCCGTGAAATATTTTTCCGTAAGGATTGTCCGAAAAAATTGTTGCTAAATTATTATGACTGTCATCGAAAATTATTCCGTAAAACACAGAATCTATAATGTTTCCAAAAGCTCCTGCAAGGATTAATGAGATTGCTACTATGAGATAGTTTGAACTAAATTTATTTTGACAAGAGTCCCAAAGCCAATAACCTATTGCGGTTACAGCGACCAATCTAAAAAGAGTTAAAAACAATTTCCCGTATTGTCCTGGAATTTCAGTTCCCCAAGCCATTCCTTCGTTTTCAATAAATAGTATTTTAAACCAACTGAATACATTGACTTCTTCACCTAATACAAAACTGGTTTTGATATAAATTTTCGAAAATTGATCTAGTATTAATATAAAGACAATTAAGAAATAAGCTTTTGATAATGACATTTTTATTTTATTAATGGCGCAAAAATAGAATTATTTTAAAAAAAACGCTCCTATTGGAGCGTTAATTATTCTGTAACATTTTGATTATCGTTGCAAATTTTTAGCCTCAATACTCATTGTTGCGTGAGGAACTATCATTAATCGCTCTTTACTGATTAATTTTCCAGTTACTTTACAAACACCATATGTTTTATTTTCTACACGGAAAAGTGCATTTTTTAAATCACGAATAAATTTTTCTTGACGAATAGCCAACTGTGAGTTTGCTTCTTTACTCATTGTTTCGCTTCCTTCTTCAAATGCTTTAAATGTTGGCGATGTATCATCAGTACCGTTATTTAAATCATTCATATAAGCACTTTTAATCAAATCTAAATCAGCTTGTGCTTTAGCTATTTTTTTTAGGATTAGTTCTTTGAACTCTGCTAAATCTGCATCAGAGTATCTTGCAATTTCATCTACCATATTCGTATTATTTTGTAATTATTATTTTTGTTTTTATATCATCAAACTCAATTTCCGTACCGTTTTTTAATTCGTCTTCAAAAATCAAGGTTTCTGTTAATGTTTCTGACTTGATATAGTGTTCATTTGCTTGAACTGCTTTTTCTAAAACTATATTCTTTTGCAAAAGTACTTTTATTTTATCAGTCACATCAAATCCAGAATCTTTTCTAATGTTTTGAATTCTATTTACTAACTCTCTTGCAATTCCTTCTTCTTTTAATACATCGGTGATGGTGATGTCTAATGCAACTGTAATTCCATTTGCATTTGCTACCAACCAACCTTCGATATCTTGAGATGAAATCTCAACATCATCTTGGGATAAAGTTATTGTATTTCCTGAAATTTCAATATTTAAGAATCCTAAGGTATCTAATTGATTGATTTGTTCAGGTGTAAAACCTTGTATTTGTTTGGAAATCAACCCCATATCTTTTCCAAAACGAGGTCCTAAAGTTTTAAAATTTGGTTTTATTTGTTTTATTAATATTCCTGATGCATCATCAAGAAGTACGATTTCTTTTACATTTACTTCGGCTTTTATGAGGTCTGAAACCGCTTCAATTTCAGCACGTTGATTCTCGTCAAGTATAGGAATCATAACCCTTTGCAGAGGTTGACGTACTTTTATCATTTCCTTTTTTCGGAGTGATAATACTAGTGACGAAACTGTCTGTGCTTTCATCATTCTGCTTTCTAACGATTTATCAACAAAGTTTTCAACCGAAACTGGGAACAAAGCCAAGTGAACACTAACAAAATCTTCTGTTTGAGTCGTTCTTACTAAATCACGATACAACTGATCCATAAAAAACGGTGCTATTGGCGCAGATAATTTTGCCACATTTATCAAACAAGTATAAAGTGTTTGATAAGCTGCTATTTTATCTGTTCCGTATTCACCTTTCCAGAATCGTCTTCTGCACAAACGAACGTACCAATTGCTCAAATTTTCTTGAACAAAATCAGAAATAGCTCTTGCTGCCTTTGTTGGTTCGTAATCGGCATAATATTCATCAACATTTTTTATCAAAGTATTTAGTTCTGATAAAATCCAACGATCGATTTCTGGTCGTTCGCTCAACGGTATTTCCGCTTCTGAATAGTTGAAATTGTCAATGTTAGCGTATAATGTAAAGAATGAATAGGTGTTGTAAAGTGTTCCGAAAAACTTTCTACGAACCTCAGCAATTCCTTCTAAATCGAATTTCAAATTATCCCACGGATTGGCATTTGAAATCATATACCAACGTGTTGCATCTGGACCATATTCTGCCAATGTTTCAAATGGATCGGCAGCATTTCCTAAACGTTTCGACATTTTTTGTCCGTTTTTGTCTAGAACCAAACCGTTTGAAACTACATTTTTATAAGCAATTTTATCAAAAACCAACGTTCCGATGGCGTGTAAAGTATAAAACCAACCACGCGTTTGGTCAACACCTTCGGCAATAAAATCGGCTGGAAAATCTTTATTTTCGTCAATTTTATCTTTATTTTCAAATGGATAATGCCATTGTGCATAAGGCATTGCGCCAGAATCAAACCAAACATCAATCAAATCGGATTCGCGTTTCATTTCTTTTCCTGATGGAGAAACTAATACGATATTATCAACCACATTTTTGTGTAAATCAACTAAATCGTAGTTTGATTCACTCATATTTCCAATTTCAAAACCTTTGAAAGGATTTTCTGATTGAAAACCAGCTGCGATTGATTTTTCAATTTCAGAATATAATTCTTCTACCGAACCGATTAGCATTTCTTCCGTTCCATCTTCGGTTCTCCAAATTGGCAATGGAATTCCCCAATATCTTGAGCGAGATAAGTTCCAATCATTGGCGTTTTTCAACCAATTTCCGAAACGACCTTCGCCAGTTGCTTTTGGTTTCCAGTTAATGGTTTCGTTCAAATCGAACATTCTGTCTTTGATTTCGGTTACTTTAATGAACCAAGAATCTAATGGATAATATAAAATTGGTTTGTCAGTTCTCCAACAATGTGGGTAACTGTGTACATATTTTTCGACTTTGAAAGCCTTATTTTCTTCTTTTAATTGGATAGCAATTTCAACATCGGCAGAGCGTTCTGGAGCTTCGCCATCGTTGTAATATTCATTTTTAACGTATTTTCCAGAATAAGTTCCTAAACCTTGAATGAATTTACCTTGTAAATCAACTAAAGGAACAGGATTTCCCTGCCTGCCGTCAGGCATGGCGTTTTCATCTAAAACCAACATTGGCGGTACTTCTGGTGTTGCTTCTTTGGCAACTTTAGCATCATCTGCACCAAAAGTTGGAGCTGTGTGTACAATTCCAGTTCCATCTTCCGTTGTAACGAAATCACCTGAAATTACTCTAAAAGCATTTTCAGGATTTTGATAAGGCAAAGCCAATTTCATCAATTGTTCGTAACGAATTCCAACTAAATCAGCACCTTTAAATTCTGCTAAGATTTGGTATGGAATATTTCCTGCCTTGCCGGCAGGCAGGTTATCGCCTTCTTTGAAATTTTCAAAATCAGAAGGTTCTGCTGAAGCAAAAAATCCTTTTCCGAATTGTTTTCCGACAAGGTTTTTAGCCAAGATTACTTTAGTTGGACGAAAAGTGTATTGGTTGAAAGTTTCCACCAAAACATAATCTATTTTTGGACCAACGGTCAATGCTGTGTTTGAAGGCAAAGTCCAAGGAGTTGTCGTCCAAGCCAAAATGTGAACATCTCCAAAACCTTGTAAAAAGTTTGGTAACGTTTCGGTTTTTGCTAGAAATTGCGCTACAACTGTTGTATCGGTTACATCTCTATAACTTCCTGGTTGGTTAACTTCGTGAGAAGATAAACCCGTTCCAGCTTTTGGCGAATACGGTTGAATAGTGTAACCTTTGTATAGTAAATCTTTATTGTAAATTTGTTTTAGCAACCACCAAACGGTTTCCATATATTTGGATTTGTAAGTCACATATGGATCTTCCATATCTACCCAATAACCCATTTTTTCGGTAAGGTCGTTCCACACGTCAGTATAACGCATCACGGTTCGTTTACAAGCTTCGTTGTATTCTTCTACCGAAATGGTTTTCCCGATATCTTCTTTGGTGATTCCTAATTCTTTTTCAGTTCCCAATTCAACAGGCAAACCGTGTGTATCCCAACCAGCTTTTCGTTTAACTTGGAAACCTTTTTGAGTTTTATAACGACAAAAAATATCTTTAATAGCACGCGCCATCACGTGGTGAATTCCAGGTAATCCGTTTGCCGAAGGTGGACCTTCAAAAAACACGAATGGTTGGTTTCCTTCACGCGAAGTTACAGATTGTTCGAAGATGTTATTTTCTTTCCAAAATTTAAGGGTTTCCGAAGCCACAGTTGGCAAGTCAAGTCCTTTGTATTCAGTAAATTTTGTGCTCATTATGTGGTTTTCTAAAATCAATTTGCGAAAGTAATAAAATTAAGTCGAAAGTTGAAAGTCGAAGGTCGAAAGTTTCGTGAGTTGCGTGAGTGGTTGAGCTTCTGTTTGAGCTCTTTTTTATTGTAGTGTAACGGAAATAAAAAAAGCGAGTAGCGAAAACACGACCTGAAAGGTCACGCCCAAAAAATTTTAAGAAAAAACTTCCTTTAAAACATCCAATGATTTTGGTTTTTTAAAACCATCCAGATGAATAGCGTAATAATCGAGCAGGATTTTTAGCAGGATTTGACGTTCGATTCCAGCGAAAACTTTTTGGTTGGAGTCAAATTTTAGGTTTATGAGTTTTTTAAACAAAAAGGTTTCGTGTTCTGAGAGGCAACTTATTCCTTGAAAGGGAGAAAATATTCCGTCTATCATTTCGAAAAACTTAAAATCGGTGTCGGAATTATCTGGGTAAAAGCCTAAGAATTTGGTGATTTCTAATAAAAAAATTAGATGAAAATTTGTTACTTCGCTATGATTGTCTAACCAGTCGAGTCCAGTTTCTATAAAATCAAAAAGAAGCTCGTTTTTTTCTTCTTCGTGAATAGAATGGTGTAAAATTTCTGAGACAAACATTACGATGGTACTTTTTATAACATCTGAATGTATGGTGAAATATGGTGTGGCAATTTTAATTTCTTTGAAATTCTCTAAAGTACCTTTGTTTTTATGAATGGCTTCTATTTCTAGAATGGTAAGAGGTTGAAAATAGGCGATTTTTTGATTAGATTTTCTTGAAGCAAATGCATCACGAACAAAATAGGATTTTAAGCCATCTGATTGTGTGAAACATTTTACAATCAAGCTTTTTTCTTGATATTTTAAAGACGAGATAACAATGGCTTTGGTTTTAACAAGCATTAAAATATTATCTAATAATCATTACTTTTTTGACTTTGGTTTCGATACCGTCTTCGGCAGAAATAAAAATCATATAAACGCCAGAAGCTACTTTGTATTTTCCGAAAGCGGTTGTATCCCATTCTATTGTTCCGCCTTCTGATGTGGTTTCGTATACTAGATTTCCTTCTATGTCGGCAATTTTTATTGTAGCTCTATCAATTAGCCCACTAATTTTTACTGTTCCTGTAAATTCTGGACGAACAGGATTTGGATAAACATAAACATTTTCGAGGTTTTCTTTTGCATCTGTAGATGTTCCTTTATAGGACACCATTCCTTTGGTCGTTGCAAAATAAACTTCGCCTGTAATTCCGTCAATTTCAATATCATTAATTGTATTACTTGGTAAAGGAGAATTGTCTATAGTAAAATGATGAATAGTTTGTTGGCCGTCAGAAGAAACTAGAAAAACACCTGAATCAGCAGTTCCGATCCATTTATTATTTGATCCATCAACTACAATATCAAAAATAGGTTGTTGGTATAATAATTCTTGTGCCAAATTTTCTTCGATGATGATTATAGGATTGGTTTCTAATTGTTCTTCTGACATAAAATTATCTACACTTGGCAAAACTCTTAATCCATTAGAAGTACCTATCCACAATTGATTTCTTTTATCAACAGCAGCTATAGTTGTGTAATTTCCTGGAAGATTACCAATATCTGTACCTTCTTTCATAGATTTAAAAACATTGCCGTTTTTTTCATTAAAACCTATAACTCCGTCGTTTCTTGAAGTCATCCATTTGGTGCCGTTTTTATCAATTGTTAATTTTCCAAAATTAAATTTCCCGGAAACTTTAACACTTTGCATATCGAAGGATTGCCATTGGTTTTGATTTTTAAAAACAGTTAATCCTCTAGTTGCTTGACTATTTGTTACCCATAAACTACCTTCGCTATCAAACGCCGCACCGTTTATTCTAATATCTGGCGGTGAAGTTCCTGTAATGGCTTTAAGCCCATCTGTACCAGTATTTGCCGCGGTGTATAATTGAACTAATTCATCATTTTCAAATTTTAACAGTCCTGATTTAAAAGAACTTACAAATATTTGTTTTTCATTATTTGGATTTACTGTAATTCTTGATAGTGCTTTAGCGCCTTGAAGTTCGCTATATGGAATGTTTTTCCATTTTGAGTCTGAAAATTTACTAATACCAAATTGAGTTGCAGAATACCCTATATATGTATCTGGATTATAATATAAATCGTAACCGCCAAAAACAGCCCAAAATCCATTTGATATGGTGCTAAGTGCAAAAATACTGTTTCTTAAAGGTCCGTCTGGAGTTATGTTATCGTAAGTATTTCCTGTTAAAGTTTTGGTCAAGACACCATTTTCTGTTGTACCAATATAAATTATATCGTTAATGACTGTAGCACAACTAAACTTTACTTCCACATCTACAATTTGAGTGCTATTGATGGTTTGAATTAAAATTAAACTGCTGTTATAGATATAAATATGATTTTTTGTTGTGATGATAATAAAATCACCACTTTTTCTCATATCTACTGATGGTTCTAGTAAGTAAACTGGAGTATTAAATGTATTTCCTTGTATAGTATATAAATAACCTGTGTTTGATACCGCATAGAGTTTATTATCAATTGATTCTATTCCTGTCCAGCCATTAGCATCTATAGTTGTCCATTGATTAAAATCGTTTAGGTTTGGATTTGTTAATGACGCTACTCGAATTCCGTTTACAAAAGTTGCAGCATATATTTTATTGTCATAAATAGCTGTTTGTTTTACAACAATTTGTGCTCCATTGTTTCCAATGAAATAAGTGTCTCCAAATTGTAAAGTTTGAAGATTATACAGAACGATTCCAAAATCACAAGAAATATAAACGACACCTTCATATTCCATAAAATGATTGATTCTTTTAACATTTGGAGGTATCGATTTATTAATAATATCTACCACGTTTTTCATGGTACCATCTTCTTCATTTATTACAACTAAAAGTCCGTTTTCATAGCCAACTAGTGTTTTTTTGAAAATTGTACTATGATAAATTGTTGAAATAGTTTGCCCCGGAAGCCCATCAACTGTATTGGTTGTTTTTATTGTTCCGGAAGCAATATCTTTTGAAAAAAGTGCGTTTTCTGAAGCAGCTACAAATTTTGTTGGAGATTCAGAAATGTCTTTAATTTCTGTATATGAAAAATAACTGTTCCAAAGTTTACTGTTCTGAGAAAACCCAAACGAAATTACAAATAGAAGCAAAAAGCAGAAAAATAATTTTTTCATAAATTTATAACAATTATGTGACAAATATAATACAAACGGAATTATAGTCTTTTTAATATATGATACAAAAAAAATGCCTTTCGATTATGAAAGGCATTTTTTAAAACTATTGCTTTTTTTTATACAACACCTTGACCTAACATGGCATCAGCAACTTTCACAAAACCTGCTATATTTGCTCCTTTTACATAGTCAACATAACCTTTACCGTCAGCACCATATTGTACGCAAGAAGCGTGAATATCTAACATGATTTTTTTTAATCTTTCGTCAACTTCTTCGCTTGTCCAGCTTAAACGCAATGAGTTTTGAGACATTTCTAAACCTGAAGTGGCAACACCACCAGCATTTGATGCTTTTCCTGGAGCAAATAATATTTTAGCTTTTTGAAAAACAGTTACAGCTTCTGGTGTAGAAGGCATATTTGCACCTTCCGCCACACAAATACATCCGTTTGCAACCAATGTTTTTGCTTCTTCTTCATTCAATTCGTTTTGAGTTGCGCAAGGTAAAGCCACGTCGCATTTTACTTCCCAAGGACGTTTTCCTGCTACATATTTTGCGTTTGGATATTTTTTTAAATAATCGCTTATTCTACCATAATTTACGTTTTTGATTTCCATAACGTAAGCTAATTTTTCTGCATCAATTCCGTCAACATCATAAATATATCCAGCAGAATCAGAAAGTGTTACTACTTTTCCTCCAATTTGAGTTGCTTTTTCGGCAGCATATTGCGCTACATTTCCAGAACCAGAAACAACCACAATTTTACCAGTAAAACTATCTCCTTTTGTTGCCAACATACTTTGTGCAAAATATACATCTCCATATCCTGTTGCTTCAGGACGAATTAATGATCCTCCAAATGAAATTCCTTTACCTGTTAATACTCCTGTAAATTCGTTTCTTAATCTTTTATATTGTCCGAACATATACCCTACTTCTCTTCCTCCAACTCCAATATCTCCTGCAGGAACGTCGGTGTTTCCACCAATATGTTTAGACAATTCTGTCATAAATGCTTGACAAAAACGCATTACTTCGTTATCTGATTTTCCTTTTGGATCAAAATCAGCTCCACCTTTTCCACCACCCATTGGCAATGTTGTCAAACTATTTTTAAAAGTTTGTTCAAATGCTAAGAATTTTAAAATACTTAAATTTACTGATGGGTGAAAACGAATTCCACCTTTGTATGGTCCAATGGCAGAATTCATCTGAATTCTATAACCTCTATTTACTTGAGTATTACCAGCATCATCTATCCAAACTACTCTGAACATGATGATTCTTTCTGATTCTACCATTCTTTCCAAAAGCATTTTGTTTTGGTATTTTTTATTTTCCTCAATAAACGGAATTACTGTTTCAGCAACTTCGTGAACTGCCTGCATAAATTCAGGCTCATTTGGATTTCTTTTAGCAACTGCTTCAACAAAAGATTGAATACTTTGTGACATAATTATTAGGTTAATAACGTTTAAGAAAACGTTTTCGTTAATTGCTGACAAATATACATTTTAATGAAATATGAGAAAGTTTTTTTTTGAATTCTGAGATAAATTATTTTTTTGTTAAGAAAAAAGCAATTTAAATAACTAAAAACAGCCTATCTTATGATAAATAGTGTTTTTTTACTCTAAAAAATAAGTATTTATTTATTTTATTTTAGAAGTGAATTTTGTTTTTATATATTTGTCGAGAATTGAATTAATTTATATGCAAATGCCCAAGTATGTCATCATAACTCTCTTGCTTTTATTTGGTTATTCAAATGAAGCAAATGCTCAATATGGTTTTTCTCATGAAGTCGGCGCAATTATTGGGCCAGTAGCTTTTCAATCTGATTATGGTGAAAGACACGATTTTAGTACTAATGCAGGAAATACTGGATATGGTATTGGACTTATTCATTACTTGAATTTCTCATACAAAGCAGATTGTAACTGTTATACACCTGAAACTTATTTTAATGATCACTTTAAATTAAGAAGTGAATTATCCTACAACAAAACAGAACTTAGACATTTTGGTGAATATGTCGCTGGAGACAAAAAGAAACTTTTTAATCGACAATTGCGAGCCATGAGAGGTAGTACTGCTGTTACTAACATTGGAATGCAATTAGAATATTTCCCATTAAGTATTAGAGATTTTACCGCACAAGTAGGTTCATTAGCACCTTATGTAAGTCTTGGAGGACAGTTTAGTTTTTATGACCCAAGTGCTTCTTCTACCTTAGGAAAATTAAATACTCCTGCTACAACTCCTGTTAAATATTATAATGCTACTCAAAATGATGGTGGAACAGTTTGGTCTGTAGTTGCAAGTGTAGGTTCTCGTTACAAATTAGCTCCATTGTCAGATTTAATTGTTGATGTGCGTATGCAATATTATTTTTCTAACTGGGTAGATGGGTTAAATCCTAATCCCGCTTTGTATCCTGAAAACAAATCAAACGATTGGTTAGTTTGGTTTAATGTTGGATATATCTACTATTTACAATAGAATATAAATTATAAGTATAAAAAAAGTCCCGAGATTAATCGGGACTTTTTTGTTTTTATCTAAATGCTTGTTCTAAGTCTGAAAGCAAATCATCTATATCTTCAACTCCTACGCTTAATCTTACTAGGTCATCAGTTATACCCACTTCTTTTCTTTTATCTTCTGGAATAGAAGCGTGAGTCATTAAGGCCGGATGGTTTGCCAACGATTCAACTCCGCCAAGAGATTCTGCAAGGGTAAATACTTTTAATTTTTCAAGAAATCCAATTGCATCTTCTTTTTTTCCTGATTTGAAAGTAAACGATACCATTCCGCCAAAACCTGACATTTGCTTTTTGGCAATGTCGTGATAAGGATGACTTGGCAAACCTGGATAATATACACGTTCTACATTAGGATGATTGTTTAAAAAAGCTGCCACTTTTTCTCCATTTTCACAATGACGTTGTACTCTAAGATGTAATGTTTTTATTCCTCTTAACACCAAGAAACTATCC
Organism: Flavobacterium sp.; assembly: GCA_043731625.1. GTDB lineage: Bacteria > Bacteroidota > Bacteroidia > Flavobacteriales > Flavobacteriaceae > Flavobacterium. The sequence continues at coordinate 12,415 of JAYTIV010000195.1, forward strand.
ATTGGGCCAAGTGTTGCTCCAGTTGCAAATTGTTGAAAATGCAATTGGTTTCCTAGTTCTTCATCTTTTACAATTAAAGCTCCAGCAATAACATCTGAGTGTCCTCCAAGGTATTTTGTAGCCGAATGCATCACGATATCAGCGCCTAAATCTAATGGTTTTTGAAGATATGGTGTTGCAAATGTATTATCGACAGCAAAAAGAATTTTTTTCTCTTTTGTGATTTTTGCAATTTCTTGAATGTCTGCCAATTTCATCAAAGGATTTGTAGGCGTTTCTACCCAAATCAATTTGGTATTGCTGTTGATTAATGATTTGAATTTTTCGATATCATTCATATCTACAAAGTGGAATTTTATTCCTGAATCTTTGTAAATACGAGTAAACATTCTATAGGTTCCACCATACAAATCATCCATCGCAATGATTTCGTCTCCCGCTTTAAAAGAACGCAAAACACAATCTGTTGCTGCCAAACCTGACGAAAAAGCCAAACCTCGCGAACCGTTTTCAATACTTGCCAAAGCATTTTCCAATGCCGATCGTGTTGGGTTTGCAGCACGAGAATATTCGTAATCTGGATTTACTGGTTTTCCTGGACTTGTTTGCACAAACGTTGAGGTTTGATAAACTGGTGGCATCACTGCTCCTGTACTTGGGTCATGATGTTGGTTGCCGTGTATAACTTTGGTGTTGAATTTCATTTTTTGAATTATTTTTTTGCAAAGGTAAATTTTTGATTGAAATTAGCTCAAATTACCATACAATACTTTTATTTTTCATTGAAATATCTCGAATTTTTAATAAAAAAAAACTAAATAAACTTCCTAATTTGCATTATGATTCCGGTGTGAAGTGCTTCGTGATAATAGTTGAAAGCCATGGCGTCTGTAGTAGTTTTCATAGTATAACCGGACATTGAGGTAAATTCATTATAGGTTTTAAATCTATTTTCATTAAAATCAATTTTAGTTTTATTTATAGTTTCAAAAAGCAATGCTTTTATTTCATCGATTTCTTGCTGATTTACTTCGTGCTCTGGCTTGGTTCCTTTTTTAAATTTTTCAATCATTTCGTCTGAAATCATCATTGGCAAACCAGATAATTTATAGACCAACATTTGTTGTACAACAATAATATGTCCTATATTCCAAATGATATTATTAGAAAAACCTTCTGGAATTTTATTTAATTCTTCTACAGAATATTTTTCTAAAAATTGTAGCAATACTTTTCTACTCGTTTCTGTGATATCAAAAATTTGTTGCACGATTCTATTTTTTTGATAAAAATAATCAATTTAGCATTGAAATGAATTTTCTTTGCAAAAGTAAACTGCAATAATTATGAACAAAGTATATTATCTTGCTTCTTGTGACACGTGTCGAAAAATTATCAAATCTTTGCCTAAGAATAATAATTTGGTTTTTCATGATATCAAACAAAATCCCATTTCTGAATCAGAATTAGACGAAATGCATCAATTATCAGGAAGTTACGAAGCTCTTTTTAGCAAAAAAGCACAACTTTATAAATCGATGGATTTAAAAAACAAATCGTTGACGGAAGCCGATTTTAAAAAATATATTTTAGAACATTATACTTTTATAAGTAGGCCTGTTTTTATTATTGATTCTAAAATTTATATAGGCAATAGTCAACAAAATATGCTTCAAGTAATGAAAGCTTTGAGTTAATTTCAAAACAGATAAAACAACCATTTTTCCTTATCTTTGAGGACTTTTAAAAAATATATGATACAATCAATGACGGGTTTTGGAAAAGCAACTTTGCAATTACCAACCAAAAAAATTACAGTAGAAGTAAAATCACTTAATAGTAAAGGTTTAGACTTAAATGTTAGAATGCCTTCTGTATACCGAGAAATGGAGTTGGGCTTGCGAAATGAAATTGCCTTGAAACTTGAAAGAGGAAAAATTGATTTTTCGATATTTATTGAAATGACAGGTGAACAAACATCTACCAAAATAAATGTGCCGATTGTAAAAGCCTATATCAACCAAATGAAAGAAGTTATTGCCGATGCAGATGAAACAGAGTTGATGAAAATGGCTGTTAGGATGCCAGATGCTTTGAAAACAGAACGTGATGATATTGACGAGAATGATTGGGGCGAAATTCAAAAAGTAATCAAAGAAGGATTGACCAATATTGGTGTTTTTCGTCAAGACGAAGGATTGGCATTAGAAAAAGAGTTTTTGTTTAGAATTGGTAATATTCGTCAATTTATGAATGATGCTTTGTCATTTGATAAAGAAAGAATAGAAACTGTAAAAACTAGACTTCGCACAGCACTTGATGAACTTCAAACTAATGTAGATGAAAATCGTTTTGAACAAGAATTGATTTTTTATCTTGAGAAATATGACATTACTGAGGAGAAAGTACGATTAGAAAACCATTTAAATTACTTTACTGAAACTCTTTCTGGAACTGAAGCCAACGGTAGAAAATTGGGTTTTATTACCCAAGAAATTGGAAGAGAAATCAATACAATGGGTTCTAAATCTAATCATTCTGGTATGCAAAAATTAGTAGTTATGATGAAAGATGAATTAGAAAAAATTAAGGAACAGGTTTTGAATGTGTTGTAAAAAAGAGTAAGGAATAAAGACTAGATACAGATACTGAAATAAATCCAGCCTAAAATGAACAAAGGAAAATTATTAGTATTCTCAGCACCATCAGGTTCGGGAAAAACCACCATAGTAAGGCATTTGCTTACGCAAGAAGACTTGAATCTTGAGTTTTCGATTTCTGCTGCTACACGTGAACCACGTGGCGAAGAAGAAAACGGTAAGGATTATTATTTTATGAACATTCAAGAGTTTAAAAAACACATCAAAGCCGAAAATTTTGTTGAATGGGAAGAAGTCTATCGTGATAATTTTTACGGAACGCTGAAAAGTGAAGTAGAACGCATTTGGGCAAAAGGAAAAAACGTTATTTTTGATATTGATGTTGCTGGCGGATTACGAATTAAATCTAAATTTCCTCAAGAAACATTAGCTGTTTTTGTAAAACCACCAAGTGTCGACGAACTAAAAAGACGCTTAAAAGAACGGTCTACAGAAACAGATGATAAAATCAATATGCGTATTGCAAAAGCTCACGTAGAACTAGCAACTGCACCGCAATTTGATAAAATAATCAAGAATTATGATTTGGATATTGCCAAAGAAGAAGCCTATTTATTAGTCAAAGAATTTGTAAAAGAAGCTAATTTTTAATTTATGAAAATCGGATTGTATTTCGGAACGTTTAACCCTATTCACATTGGTCATTTGATAATTGCCAATCATATGGCAGAACATTCTGAGCTCGAACAAATTTGGTTGGTCGTAACGCCACACAATCCGCATAAAGAAAAAAATACTTTGCTTGATGATTATCAAAGATTGCATTTGGCACATTTGGCAACCGAAGAGTATCCAAAAATTAAACCATCAGACATTGAGTTTAAGTTACCTCAACCCAATTATACTGTCAATACATTAGCTTATTTAAAAGAAAAATTTCCACAACACGAGTTTTCTTTGATTATGGGCGAAGACAACTTGAAGTCGCTTCATAAATGGAAAAACTACGAGTATATTTTAGAAAATCACGCTATTTATATTTATCCAAGATTTTCTAATAAAACTGAAACAAGTTTAAGAAATGCTGAAACAAGTTCAAGAGATACTGAAACAAGTTCAAGAGATACTGAAACAAGTTCAGTATTAACACATCCAAGAATTCATAAAATTGATGCTCCTATAGTTGAAATTTCTTCGACATTTATTCGCAACAGCATCAAAAGCAAAAAAAATATTCGACCGTTATTGTCAGAAAAAGTTTGGGAATATATTGATCATAATAATTTTTATAAAAAGTAAAATGATACCTTAACATAGTTTTACCATACGTTCGTTCAAGTCTTTTGTAAATTTGCAGTTCTAAATATAAATACTATGTTGAACTTCGAATTATACAATCCTACCAACTACATTTTCGGAAAAGGTCAAACCGAAAAATTATCAAAACTTATTCCTGCAAATGCCAAAATATTATTGGCTTATGGCGGAGGAAGTATTTTTAAAAATGGCGTTTATGACCAAGTAAAAACAGCCCTTTCTGGTTTTGAAGTTGTTGAATTCGGTGGCATCGAACCCAATCCGCGTTTTGAAACCTTGATGAAAGCTGTTGCAATTATTAAAGAACAAAAAATCACGTTTATACTTGCTGTTGGTGGCGGTAGTGTTATTGATGGGGTAAAATTTATTTCTGGTGCCGTTCAATTTGAAGGAAATCCTATTGATATTCTTAAAAACCGAATTTTATTTACCGATTTGTCAAAAGTAATTCCGTTTGGAACCGTTTTGACAATTCCTGCAACTGGTTCAGAAATGAATTCGGGCGCTGTAATTACTATAGAAGCTACACACGAAAAACTAACTTTGGGTGGAAGTGCTTTGTTTCCGAAATTTTCTATTTGTGATCCTTCTTTTATTGTTTCGTTGCCAAAAAGACAAATTCAAAATGGTGTAATTGATGCTTTTACGCACGTTATGGAACAATATCTAACTTATCCTCACGATGCTTTGTTACAAGACAGAATTGCTGAAGGAATTTTGCAAACTTTGGTAGAAATTGGTCCAGATGTTGTTGAAAATCCTGCTGATTATAAATTAGCATCCAATTATATGTGGTGTGCTACAATGGCATTAAATGGGTTGATTCAAAAAGGAGTTCCGAGTGATTGGGCAACGCATATGATTGGTCACGAATTAACCGCTCTTTACGAAATAGACCATGCGAGAACATTGGCAATTATAGCTCCAAGTTTATATAAAGTAATGTTTGAAACCAAAAAAGACAAACTAGCGCAATACGGAGAACGCATTTGGAATGTTTCAGGAAAAACAGTTGATGAAAAAGCCAATCAAGCCATAGAAAAAACAGTTGAGTTTTTTCATCTTATGGGAATGAAAACCAAGCTTTCTGAAAATGCAACCGATTTTAAAAACACCGCTGATTTTATTGTAAACCGTTTTGATGAAAGAGGTTGGAAAGCTCTTGGCGAAAAACAAAACATTACCTTAGAAAAAGTAAAAGAAATAGTTGAAATGAGTTACTAAGCTATTCCAAATTTTAAATAAATGAAAGACTTCCATAACGGAAGTCTTTTTTATTTTCTACTAATTTTAAAACTATTCTCACCCGAAATTGTTTTCACTTTAACCCAATAAATTCCGCTTTCTATTACTGAGAAATCAACATTTGAAGCATTCTCATTTAAAAAAGTTTTCTTTATTTCTTGACCTAGAATATTGAAAACCGCAATTGAAATCATTTTTTCTGTACTCGAAATCTGTAAAGTGTTTTCGACAGGATTTGGGTAATATTTGATACTTGATTGCTGATATTCTTCGGTTGATAATTGATTGGCTTCTAAGGTTAAGATAAAAGTACTTTCTCCAGAAATATTGGATGCTGTAACCGTAAAATTTGTAGCCGGAAATGAAGTTGTTGGAGTGCCACTTATAGTTCCGGTATTGGTGTCAAAAACCAATCCTGTTGGCAATGTTGGTGCAATAGAATATCCGTAGGTTTTTATTTTTCTGATTTTATTATTACCATAATCAGCTATGTAAATATTTTGAAACACATCTACAAAAACACCAGTCGGAAAATTAAATTCTGCCACATTAGTTGCGCCATCAGTTGCACCCAAATTTCCTGTTCCTGCATATGTGGTCACTTCACCAGAAACTAAAATTTTTCTGATTTTATGGTTTTGTTCATCGGTAACGAATAAATTATTTTGAGCATCAACAGCTATAATTGCTGGATAATAAAAACTAGCATTAGCACCAAATCCATCACTTTCACCAGGCGTTCCGTTTCCTGCTAAAGTTGTCACTTCTCCAG
>JAYTIV010000196.1:0-18276 GCA_043731625.1 Flavobacterium sp.
AGCAGTAGCAAATACAGTTTATACTGTTAGAGTAGCTATTTTCTTCGGAGGAATTTATCAAGCTTTCGGAACACCATGTACTATTACTACCTCGCCAACGGCTACAAGAGGAGCAGCTACAGATTTAGCTATCTTTGAAGCCAATGCGTATCCAAACCCATTTGCAGATACATTCAAATTGGATATCAACACTTCTAGTGAGGATACTGTTGAAGTAAAAGTATATGATATGATTGGAAAACTAGTAGAGCAAAGAAAAGTTACTTTAACTGAACTAGGATCTCAAGAAGTGGGAAGCAGATATCCTTCTGGAGTATACAACATTGTTGTGACTCAAGGAGCAAATGTGAAAACGTTGAGAGTGATTAAAAGATAATCAATAAATTTATCTTAATAAAAGAAACCGCCCCATTTATGGGGCGGTTTTTTATTTTAAAGTAGTTTTAATGTACAGTACTAGATTTTAATTATCAATAAATACCTTTGTAAAAGAATTTATTCAATTGTATTTATTATGGTCTAAGGATAATCTTTTATAGTTCTTTTTTTGTCTATAATGATATACAAAGGGTGGTATAATTTTTAAAGGTATATGAAAGAATTGTAGAATTAAAGCCATAAAAAAAACCAGTTTCATATGAAACTGGTTTTATATTTTATAAACAAATATTTAATTATGCTTTTTTAAATCTTTTTTGAAAAGTATAAAAAGCAAATACTATTGCAAGAATGCCTAACCAAATTAGTTTACCATTTATTGGAGTTGGAGGAGGGTCATTTCCTTCTAATCCACCGCCACCATCATCATCACCTGGCTGAGCAAATGCAATAAAATCAACTAATAAAAAGAATATTAGTAAGTATGTTTTAAATATATTGTTTTTCATCTTTAGTATTGAATAAGTTGCAAATATATAAATCATTTTTAAAAAAAAATAATATTGTACTTTAAAAAGTAAAATATTTTGTATTTTTTTATAATTAAAACTATAATAGTTAATTGATTAGTGCTCTTTTACTCAAATTCAGATGTGAAAAACAATTTGACCGTTGGGAATTTACTTTGTGTCATATGAATTGTAAAATCGGAATCGGCCAAAAAAACCAATTGGTTGTATTTGTCTTTGGCTAAAAACTTTTGTTTGATGCGTTTGAATTCTTTGAACTCTTCACTTTTAAGATCTTCTGGTTTTACCCAACACGCTTTATGAACTGGAAAATTCTCATACGTACATTTTGCACCATATTCGTGTTCCAATCGGTATTGAATCACTTCATATTGTAAAGCACCTACCGTACCAATAACTTTTCGATTGTTCATTTCTAAAGTAAATAACTGCGCTACTCCTTCGTCCATCAATTGGTCAATGCCTTTGTCAAGCTGTTTGGCTTTCATAGGGTCGGCATTGTTGATGTATCTGAAATGTTCTGGAGAGAAACTTGGAATTCCTTTGAAACTCATTATTTCTCCTTCGGTAAGCGTATCACCAATTTTAAAATTTCCGGTGTCGTGCAATCCTACAATATCTCCAGGATACGAAATATCTACAATTTCTTTTTTCTCTGCAAAGAAAGCATTGGGACTAGAGAATTTCAGGTTTTTGTTTTGGCGTACATGCAAATAGGGTTTGTTTCTTTCAAAAGTACCCGAAACTATTTTGATAAATGCCAAACGGTCTCTGTGTTTAGGGTCCATATTGGCATGTATTTTGAAAACAAAACCCGACATTTTTTCTTCTGTTGGATCAACCAAACGGGTTTCGGATTCTTTGGGTCTTGGCGAAGGTGCTATTTCTACAAAACAATCTAGCAATTCTCGCACCCCAAAATTATTTAAAGCAGAACCAAAAAACACCGGTTGTAGTTTTCCGTCTAGGTATTCTTGTCGGTCAAATTTTGGATAGACTTCGTCAATTAATTCTAATTCTTCTCGAAGTTTTTCAGCTGGCTTTTGGCCAATTATTTTTTCTAGTTCAGGACTTTTTACATCTGAAAACGCAATGGTTTCTTCAATATTTTTTCGGCTATCGCCACTAAACAAATTGATATTTTCTTCCCAAAGGTTGTAAATACCTTGAAAATCATATCCCATTCCGATAGGGAAACTCAATGGGGTTACTTTTAAACTTAATTTTTGTTCTACTTCATCCATCAAATCGAAGGCATCTTTTCCTTCACGATCTAGTTTATTAATAAAAACAATAATTGGAATGTTTCGTAAACGACAAACAGCAACCAATTTCTCGGTTTGTTCCTCAACCCCTTTAGCCACATCAATCACCACAATCACACTATCGACGGCGGTAAGCGTTCTGAAAGTGTCTTCGGCAAAATCCTTGTGTCCTGGCGTGTCGAGAATGTTTATTTTCTTGTTTTTATAATTGAAAGCCAATACCGAAGTAGAAACCGAGATTCCTCTTTGGCGTTCAATCTCCATAAAATCGGAAGTAGCCCCTTTTTTTATTTTGTTGTTTTTTACAGCGCCTGCTTCTTGTATAGCACCTCCAAAAAGTAATAATTTCTCTGTTAGTGTTGTTTTACCTGCATCGGGATGCGAGATAATACCGAATGTGCGGCGACGTTGTATTTCTTTTAAAAAACTCATAGTTGTTGTAAATGGACTGCAAAAATAGTATTTATTCAACAAATACGACAGACTTTGTTTTAAAGGTATTTTAATTGTTTTGTTTTTCGAGAAATGATTTCAAATAATTGGTTTATAATTTTTTGTTAATAGTATTGACTATACTTGTATAATGCAATCGAATTGTTATTTTTGTTGATTGAAATTCTAAAAAAAGAACTCTAAATTTTAAATTATTAACCCATTGAAATTTTTATATAATGAAAATGAAACAATTGTTTTTCGGATTATTACTTTCCTTATCACTAGCAAGTTCAGCACAAACCATCAAAAAGGAAGTTTTATTTACAATTGATGACAAACCCTATTATACTGATGAATTTTCTAGGGTTTACAATAAAAATTTAGATTTAGTAAAAGACGAATCTCAGAAAGATTTGACCCAATACCTTGAATTATTTGTAGGCTACAAACTCAAAATCAATAAAGCCAACAAATTAGGACTTCAAAATGGGGACGCCTACAAGAATGAATTGGCTACCTACAGAACCCAACTATCCAAAAATTATTTATCAGATTCTAAAGTGACCAAAGAATTGGTCGAAGAAGGATACAGCCGTTCGTTGAAAGAAATAAAAGCATCACACATCCTGATTACAGTAGATGAAAATGCTTCGCTAGAAGATACTTTAATTGCTTATAATAAAATCAAAGCCATTCGTGACAGCGCGATTAAAGGCGAAGATTTCGGGAAATTGGCAGCAGAAAATTCTCAAGATCCCTCTGCTAAAGAAAACAAAGGTGACTTAGGTTATTTTTCTTCTTTTAGAATGGTTTATGCTTTTGAATCGGCCGCTTTCAAGACACCAAAAGGTAAAATCTCGAATCCTATTCGTACTCGTTTTGGGTATCATATCATTAAAGTTGATGATGTTCGTGACAACCGTGGCGAAGTTACTGTAGCACACATTATGATTCTGAATCCTACCGAAGACAAACCAGAATTAAAAGATAAAGCAAAGAAAACCATAGACGATATTTACCAAAAAATTCAACAAGGCGAAAAGTTTGAAGACTTGGCTAAACAATTTTCTGAAGACAAATCATCCTCCTCAAAAGGTGGTGTTTTAGCTCGTTTTGGTTCAGGACAATTGAGCTCTGAAGAATTTGAAAATGCAGCCTTTGCAGTCACAAAAGAGAATCCAATTACGGCACCATTTCAGAGTAAATTTGGATGGCATATTATCAAACTTATCGAGAAACATCCGGTCAAAACTTTTGAAGAAATGAAATCGGAATTGGAAAACAAAGTGGGGAAAGACGATCGTTCTCGTCTGATTACCAATTCGCTCAACCAAAAATTAGAGAAAAAATACAATATCAAAAGAGATGATAAAGTATATGTTGCTACTTCAAAAGCGATAACCAATGATTATTATGATAATAAATGGGAATTGCCTAAAGACACTAAAGCCTTTGATAAAAAATTGTTTTTAATTCAAGACAAAACCGTTACTGGTACCGACTTTTTGAATTATACTAAAACACAAGAGAAAGCAGGAATTACTTTAAAACCAATCAACAAATTGGTTGATATGATGTATCAAAAATTTGTTGACCAACAATTGACTGACTATTACACTGCCAATTTAGAAAGCGAATTCCCTGATTTTGCTGCCGTAATGGAAGAATATCGTGATGGTTTGTTGTTGTTTGATTTAATGGAAAAAGAAATTTGGGATCGTTCTAAAACCGATACACTTGGTTTGAAAGCTTTCTATGATGCTAAAAAAGATGCGTACCAATGGAAAAACAGATTTGATGTGACGATTGCCTCTTCTACCGATATGGATGTGATTAAGAAAGCTCAGAAAATGTTCAAACAAAAAATGACTCCAGAGCAAATCAAAGAAAAATTAAACACCAAAGAAAAAGTTCAGGTAATGACCAATACAGGTGTGTTTGAAGAAGGAAATGATGCGTTGCCAAAAAATTTAAAAATGCAAACCGGTATCTCTGATATCACCAAAGAAGGGGAATATTATTTTGTAACTCTTGTCAATAAAATACTTCCAGCTGGCCCGAAAACGCTAGAGGAATGCAAAGGAAAAGTCATTAATGATTATCAACAATATTTAGAACAAAATTGGGTCAACGATTTGAAAAAAGAATTTACCGTAAAAGTAAACCAAGATGTTTTTGATCGTGTAAAAACACAACTGAAAAAATAATAATGCGTCATATCTTTGGTATAGTACTCCTCATTTTCTTTTTTACTTCTTGTAACTACTTTAAACCTGAAGCAAAACCACAAGCAGTGGCAAGAGTCAATAATGTGTACTTGTATAAAGACGATTTAAAATATTTAGTTCCGAAAGGCACCTCGAAAAATGATAGTATAGCGATAGTAAGAAATTATATCGATCGTTGGGCTTCTCAAATATTACTGATTAAAGTAGCAGAGGTCAATTTGAATAAAGATAAGAAAGCAGAATTTGAGGATTTAATCAAGCAATATAAAATAGATTTATATACCAAAGCCTATCTAGAAGAAGTAGTCAAACAATCGTTTGATACTGTTGTCTCGGCAGAAGAGTTAAAAAAATATTACGACGAAAATAAAGAGAATTTTAGAACCAATGGGACCTTAGTCCGGTTGCGGTACATTAATTTGCTCAAAGACAATCCGAAATACGAAACGATAAAAAGTAAGTTTTTTGATTATCGAAAATCGGATAAAGCGTTTTGGGAAACCTATGCTTTACAGTTCAAAAGTTTTGCTATGAATGATTCGGTTTGGGTAGAGATGAATCAGATTTATGCCAAATTGCCGTTTATAAATCCAGACAACAGAGACGAGTTTATGGTTCCGGGAAATACCATTCAACGCCAAGATTCGTTAGATGTATATTTGGTAAAAATAAGTAATGTAATCGATAAAAATCAAATTGCTCCTTTTGAGTATTTGAAAACGACTTTGAAAGAAGTGCTATTGAACAAAAGAAAATTAGAATTAATAAAGAAATTTGAAAAGGAAATCACAGATGATGCCATTAAAGATGAGAAATATGAAGTTTATAAATAAGAAAATGGTGTTTGCAATTTGTCTTTTTGTTATGGCAATAAGTGCGACTGATGCACAGGAAATAATAAAAGATACGGTAAAACCAAAAGAGGTCAAAGTATCTTCGAATAAACGTCAAAAAATAGATGGTGTTATAGCAACTGTTGGCGATTATAACATTTTAGATTCTGATATCGACAAGTCGTTTTTAGAAATGACCAGTCAAGGTAACTCGGTAAAAGACATTACGCGTTGCCAGATGTTCGGTAAGTTGTTGGAAGACAAATTATATGCGCATCAAGCGGTTCAAGACAGTATCATTGTTACCGATGAAGAGGTAAAAGGAAAAATGGAAGAACAACTGAATTATATGGTGGAACAATTGGGTTCGATGGATAAAGTGGTTAAATATTTCAAGAAAAGTAACGAAGAGGATTTTAGAACCGATCTTTTTGAAATCATCAAAATGAATAAATTATCTGCCGATATGCAGAAAAAAATCATTGATAAAGAAGAAATTACTCCAGAAGAAGTACGTAACTTTTTTAAGAAAATTCCAACCGCTGAATTGCCAACTTTTGGAGCAGAAATGGAAGTTGCCCAGATTGTTGTGATTCCGAAAGCCTCACAAGAAGAAAAACAAAAAATAATTGACAAACTCAAAGAGTTTAAAAAAGAAGTGCAAGAAGGTGCTAGTTTTTCTACCAAAGCCGTATTGTATTCTAAAGATCCAGGTTCAAGTACCAACGGTGGTTATTATAAAATGAATAAAAAAACACCTTTTGTAAAGGAGTTTAAAGATGTGGCTTTTAGCTTGGCAGAAGGCGAAATATCTGAACCTTTTGAAACTAATTTTGGATTTCATATCATCTATGTTGAAAAAATACGTGGTCAAGATATAGATTTGAGACATATTTTATTGATTCCAAACATTACCGATCAGGCTTTGAAAGATGCTAAAGAAAAAATAGCAACCATCAAGAAAAAAATTGAAGACAAATCAATCACTTTTGCTGATGCGGCAAGAGCGGAATCTGATGAAAAAGAAACCAAAACCAATGGTGGTGTCTTGGTAAATCCGAAAACACAAGATACCCATTTTGAGTTGACCAAAATGGACCCAACTTTATATGCTCAAGTCTCTAATTTGAAAGAAGGAGAAGTTTCGTTGCCGTTAATTGATACCGATCAATCTGGTGGAAAAAAATACAAATTGGTAATGGTAACCAACCGTATCGATGAGCATACCGCCGATTATGCCAAAGATTATATCAAAATAAAAGAATTGGCTTTGAAAGAAAAGCAAATCAATGCCATTGCAAAATGGAGCGAAGAAAAAATAAAAGAAACGTATATTAAAATTAATGGTGAATATCGCGATTGTGCCTTTACCAATAATTGGATGAAGAAATAATTTTAAGGTAACTGTTTTTAGCTAACAAATTCTAAATAAAAAAGATGTCCGACGTCACCGCAATTCAAAATCTAGTTCAAAAAAGAACCGAATTAAAAAAAGAAATATCTAAAATAATTGTAGGTCAAGAAGAAGTGGTTGACCAAATCTTATTGAGTATTTTTTCAGGAGGACATGCACTTTTAGTTGGTGTGCCTGGACTAGCCAAAACCTTAATGGTCAATACGATTGCTCAAGCATTAGGATTGGATTTTAAACGCATTCAGTTTACACCCGATTTGATGCCATCTGATATTTTAGGAAGTGAAATTCTAGACGAAAACCGTCAGTTTAAGTTTATCAAAGGACCTATTTTTTCTAATATAATTTTGGCTGATGAGATCAATAGAACGCCACCCAAAACACAAGCTGCGTTGCTAGAAGCTATGCAAGAACGTGCGGTAACAATTGCAGGACATAACTATAAATTATCTTTACCGTATTTTGTATTAGCCACACAAAACCCAATTGAGCAAGAAGGAACGTATCCATTACCAGAAGCACAATTGGACCGTTTTATGTTTTCTATAAAACTAGATTACCCTTCCTTTGCTGAAGAAGTACAAGTAGTAAAAAGTACTACTACTGATAGTGCTGTAAAAGTAAATCCGTTGTTTACAGCTCAAGAAATTATCGATTTTCAACAATTGATTCGTCGTGTGCCTGTGGCTGATAATGTGATTGAATATGCCGTAACTTTAGTGAGCAAAACACGTCCGGATAATCCTTTGTCGAATGAATTTATAAAAAATTATATCGATTGGGGTGCAGGACCAAGAGCTTCGCAAAACTTAATTTTAGCTGCCAAAGCCAATGCGGCCTTTAACGGAAAATTCTCTCCCGATATAGAAGATGTAAAAGCAGTAGCAACCGGAATTTTAAGACATCGTGTGGTGAAAAATTACAAAGCCGATGCCGAAGGAATTACCATTGAAAAAATCATTGCTACTTTGGTTTAATTTTTTTGCTTTTTTAAAATCGCATCTAACTCCGCATCATAAAAAAACAAAAACATACTTCCCATCATATCTTGTGGTATAGCTGTGGTATTGTTGACCTCTAAAACCAACTCATACTCGTGATTGGCATAAAGCCAAATGCCTGTTTCTGAACAATACTGTTCGATATTAGACAAGCCTATTTTGTCTTTATGGTTGGTCATATGACTTGTGAAAATAACTTTTTTACTTGTTTTGTCTACAATTGATAACGCATTTGCAAACGGATGCACATGAATTGCGGCTGCATGCAATCTGAGACTGTCTTTGATTTGCAATTGGGAGTTGATGTCACTTCGATAGGTGTTTTTTTCAACAGGAATTACCCAATGACCCGAAAGCATATTGCCTTTGGCGTCCTCATAACTATGGTTTTTGGTTTCTACCGGAATACATTGATTGCTTGCTGGATCTAAAGGTGTTTTATAAGGGTCTTTTTTATCATAAGGCAATTCTATAAAAACGGTGCGACTCATTAAAGGTTTGAAAGCAACATTGTTTTTAGTATATTTGATGGTTACTTCGTGCTTGATAAAATAATTGGCGTCAGGCAGATTATGATTTAAGGATTCGGTTGTAATGAACAGTAAATCGTTTCCTTTCATAGGAACACCATACCCATTGGGGAATTTAAAATTTTCTAACCCATGAGAAAGAGAAGTCATTCTTGGATATTGTTTGCCAATTCTGTCATCAAGATGAAAATTACTAAAGTATTTGGTGTCATTAAAATCGACATTGGTATGACAAATAAAATCGTTTGAAATTTGTTTTTTTGTTTTGGCATCTAATGCTTTAACGTGAAATCCTGTTAGCCATATTAAAGTAGAATCTTGAGAAAGCTGAACATAATTTGAGGATTTTGGTCCTTCCATCGATTTGTAAATGCCATCGATATAAAAAGTAGGCGAAATCATTTTGTATTGCTGTGTTTCATTTGTAATTAACCATTGGTTATCCACCAAGCCCGTTTTATATAAAAAAGTGGTTTTAATAATTGCTTTGTGTCTGTTAGACAATTGCCCATACCAAATTCCTCCGCCAATAATACAGAGTAACAAAAAAACTGCAAAAATTTTATATATCTTTGATTTCATCATAAAGCAAAATTACAATTATAATGATTGGAAATCAATTTGAAAATAATAAAAGAATTTTTGGTCTCGATTTGATGAGAGCAACCGCCATTACTATGGTTTTATGTTCGCATATCTTATGGATTTATCCAGATAACGCTAGTATTATTGCGCAAATATTTACCGTATTTGGATTTTTTGGAGTAGAAATTTTCTTTGTATTAAGTGGGTTTCTTATTGGTAGGATATTATTTAATATATACATAGCTCCTAATTTTAATTTGCATTCTGTTTTTTATTTTCTAAAAAGACGTTGGTACCGGACCTTACCTAATTATTTTTTATTTCTCCTTGTTGCCATCCTGATGGGTTATTTTACAGGAATGGATTTGTCCAAAACAGGCAGGTATTTCGTTTTTCTTCAGAATTTTGCTAACACTATGTTGCCTTTTTATCCAGAAACGTGGAGTTTATCCATAGAAGAATTCACTTATTTGATTACTCCATTTGCATTGTTATTAGGATTGAATTTATTAAAAACATCAAATCCATCTAACCTTTTTTTAAGAACCATTATTTTTCTAATTGCTTTTTTTGTTATTACTAAAATATATTATTGTTATACAACAACTGATACTACAGTAGACCAATGGAATCTTTCGTTAAAAGGAGTTGTGATTTACCGAATAGATTCTATATTAATAGGAGTGGTAGCTAGTTGGATTTATATGACTCACTATCCATTTTGGGAAAAAAATAAAATAAATTTTGCTTTTTTAGGTTGTTTTCTTTTTGGTCTTTTGGTGTTAAGTATTCCCTATTTTAAAAACTACATTACTGTTTATCCCTTTTTCTGGAATGTATTGTTTTTACCTATTACCTCTATCACTTTTGCTTTATTCTTGCCTTTTTTAACCGAATGGGAAAAGTCTTTTCGTTGGATTTCAAAACCGATCGTTTTTATCAGTAAAATATCCTACACCGTTTATCTTATTCATTACAGTATCATTCTCTATTTGATGAAGTATTGTATTGACACTTCTGCATATAGTATAGTGCAATTGCACCTTTTTACAATTGTTTACTTATTCATAACCTTACTTTTAAGCGGTTTACTGTATCGTTATTACGAAAAGCCAATGATGGAATTAAGAGATAAAAATTAGGAATTTTCAATTATTTTGAATAAAAATCCATTTTCGGTAAAAATTGAATAACAAAAATCACTATTTCGCAAATTTTAGCAATCAAATAATATATTCTATTAAATAGTTTTTAATAATACATCGATTTCGTAAATTTGCACCTCAAACATTAAACCTTGATTTATTATGGCTTTTGATATAGAAATGATTCAAAAAGTATATGCAACAATGGCTTCTCGAGTGGATAAAGCAAGAGCGTTAGTTGGTAGACCATTAACACTTTCAGAAAAAATATTATACTCTCATCTTTGGGAAGGAACACCAACACAAGCCTTTACAAGAGGTAAAGATTATGTTGATTTTGCTCCGGATCGAGTAGCTTGTCAAGATGCAACTGCTCAAATGGCATTGTTGCAATTTATGCATGCCGGAAAAAGTAAAGTTGCTGTACCCACTACAGTACATTGTGACCACCTTATTCAGGCAAAAGTTGATGCTAAGACCGATTTGGCTCGTGCAAAATCTCAATCAAGTGAAGTATTTGATTTTCTTTCTTCTGTTTCAAATAAATATGGCATCGGTTTTTGGAAACCAGGTGCAGGAATTATACATCAAGTTGTTTTAGAAAATTATGCATTTCCTGGCGGAATGATGATAGGTACTGATTCTCATACTGTAAATGCAGGTGGATTGGGTATGTTAGCCATAGGCGTTGGTGGTGCAGATGCTGTAGATGTGATGTCAGGGATGGCTTGGGAATTAAAATTTCCAAAACTAATAGGAGTGAAGTTAACCGGAAAATTATCTGGATGGACTGCTCCAAAAGATGTAATCCTTAAAGTGGCTGGAATTCTTACTGTAAAAGGAGGAACTGGAGCTATTGTTGAATATTTTGGCGAAGGCGCTATTGCAATGTCGTGTACAGGTAAAGGAACTATTTGTAATATGGGAGCAGAAATAGGAGCAACCACTTCTACTTTTGGATACGATGATTCTATGAGTCGTTATTTACGCTCTACCAATCGTGCTGATGTTGCTGATGCTGCAGACAAAGTGGCTAGTTATTTAACAGGTGATGCTGAAGTATATGCAAATCCAACTCAGTATTTTGACGAGGTAATTGAAATAGATCTTTCAACTTTAGAGCCACATTTAAACGGTCCGTTCACACCAGATTTGGCTACACCAATTTCAAAAATGAGAGAAGAGGCGTTAAAAAATAATTGGCCATTAAACATTCAGGTAGGATTAATAGGTTCTTGTACCAATTCCTCTTATGAAGATATCTCTCGTGCGGCATCATTAGCCAAACAAGTAACGGATAAAAATTTAAAAATTAAATCTCAATTTACTATCACACCAGGTTCAGAAGTGGTTCGTTCAACTATTGAACGTGATGGTTTTATTGAAACTTTTGATAAAATTGGAGCAACTGTTTTTGCAAACGCTTGTGGACCATGTATTGGTATGTGGGATAGAGAAGGAGCAGAAAAAGAAGAACGCAATACCATTGTTCACTCTTTTAACCGTAATTTTTCTAAACGCGCCGATGGTAACCCTAATACTTTAGCCTTTGTTGGTTCGCCAGAATTGGTAACAGCATTAGCTATAGCTGGAGATTTAGGATTTAATCCTATAACAGATTCATTAATCAATGAAGATGGACAAGAAGTGATGCTAGATGAACCCACTGGAAGCGAATTGCCAGCCAAAGGTTTTTATGCAGAAGATCCAGGTTATCAAGCACCAGCTGAAGATGGAACTGGAGTAAAAATTGCTGTAAGTGAAACATCAGAAAGATTGCAACTTTTAGCACCATTCTTACCTTGGAATGGAAAGAATATTACCAATGCCAAATTATTAATCAAAGCTTTCGGTAAATGTACTACTGACCATATTTCTATGGCTGGACCATGGTTGCGTTTCAGAGGGCATTTGGATAATATTTCCAATAATATGTTGATTGGAGCTGTAAATGCTTATAATCAAAAAACAAATAATGTAAAAAACCAATTAACGGGAGTTTATGATGCTGTTCCTGCTGTACAAAGAGCATATAAAGCGGCGGGAGTAGATTCAATTGTTGTTGGGGATCACAATTATGGAGAAGGTTCTTCTAGAGAACATGCTGCTATGGAACCAAGATTTTTGGGAGTTCGTGCTGTTTTGGTAAAATCATTTGCTCGAATTCACGAAACCAACCTTAAAAAACAAGGGATGCTGGCATTGACCTTTGCTAACGAAGCAGATTATGATAAAATTCAAGAAAATGATAGTATTAATTTTACAGATTTAACCGAGTTTGCTCCAGGAAATCCATTGACTCTTGAATTTATTCACGATAATGGGACAAAAGATATCATTATGGCAAATCATACATATAATGCAGGTCAAATTGGTTGGTTTGTAGCAGGTTCTGCTTTGAATTTAATTGCTGCAGGAAAAGCATAAATAATATTAAAAATATTTTTTTTTATACTCTCAAGGTAACTTGAGAGTTTTTTTTTTAAAATATTAATAAAAAATATTCTTTTTCTTGTTAAATAAAATAGAAAAAATAAGTTAGTCGTATTATGGCTATTAAATTTAACTTGTTGAATTTCATAGTCTTATGTTATTTCCTACACTAAAATACTTAAATATAATATAATTCTTATAAATTTATAAAAAATATGTATTTCGTCGATTTTTTTAGAAAAAAAGCATAGATAAACGATGAAATATGCTTTTAATCGTATTTATTTGTAATGCTTTATTATTCTCCCAAGTAATAAAGTATTAATAAAAAAAATTTTATAAAAACTATTATTCTTAACCTACTTTATTATGAAAATTTTCATTACAATGCTGCTATGCTCCATAGCTATGCAGTCACAAACGCAAGCCTATACGGCAAGTTCAGAAAACATTACTAACCCAGAAAGAGGTCAATATCGTTATACCAACGCTAATTCTGTCGGAACATTCACTCCTCTTAATCAAACAACACTAGCAGGTTACAAAACTAATGAAAAAATTACTTTGATCTGGCGTGCTTTCAAATTAGATGCTTTTAAAACGACTTCTATTTCTGCTGATTATCTAACTAAAATGCAAGCAGATTTTGCTGCGATGAGAGCAGCGGGTGTAAAATGTATCGTGAGATTTTCTTACACCAACATTGATGGTACTGATGCTACTAAAGCACAAATATTAGCACATATTGATCAATTGAAACCGATAACTATAGCAAATGAAGATGTAATATCGAGTATGGAAGCCGGTTTTATAGGAAATTATGGCGAATGGTATACTTCTAATAATTTTGGTATTGAAAACTTAACGGCTCAAAATCTTGCAGATCGATTGCAAGTTGGATTGAAAATTATGGAGCTTACTCCAAACCGAATGGTTGCCTTTAGAACACCATATATTCAACGTCAAATAGGAGGAGTATCAACTGTTACGACTTCTACTGCTTATGATAAAAGTATAAAATCACGTGTTGCAGGACATAATGATTGTTTTCTTTCTAGTGCTACTGATTATGGAACTTATTTATATGGTGCTACTGATTATGCCTATTTAGAAAATCAAAGTAAGTATACTTTTGATGGAGGTGAAACGTGTAGTTTAACAACATATTCCGCTTGTTCGAATGCTGTTGCAGTTATGGCAAAATACCATTTTAATTACCTTAATGCCGATTATAACCAAATCGTTGAAGACAGTTGGGTTGCTAATGGTTGTTATACTGATATTCAAAAAAAATTAGGTTATAGAATAGAATTGTTGAATTCTACAATAGCTAATAATGTATTGACAGTTAATCTTCAAAATGTAGGATTTGGTAATATTATCAACGAAAGAAAAGTTTATTTAGTTTATAGAGATACTACTACTGGAACAGAATATTCATTCGCATTAACTGTAGATCCACGTTTTTGGTTAGGAGGAACAACTTCCCAAATAGTTCAAAATTTAAATTTTGAGGTTCCTGTAGGTTCCTATAGATTATTTTTAAATCTCCCAGATTCAAAAATTGCAAACGCAGCATATTCTATACAATTTGCAAATACAGGATTATGGGAGGCTACCAAAGGATATAATGGTTTAAATCAAACGTATACTATTACAACACCAGTTACAACTACACCAGTCACAACTACACCAGTAACTACTACGCCTACTACTACTTTACCAGCTGTAGTAATTAGTTTAGTAAATAACAACACTATTGTTGTTGCTAATCTGCCAATTCCTACTTTTACGATAGGTGTTTATAATACTTCAGGAAGATTAAGATCTACTAGTGTCAATATATCAAATTTAAAAGCTGGTATATACATTGTTAAAGTAACTTGTCAAGGAGTTGTTTATACTCAAAAAATCATAAAGGTTTAATAGCTAAATATTTAATACCTTTTTTTAAAATACTCTCAAGGAAATTTGAGAGTATTTTTTTTATACTCATTTTAAATACATTTAGATTATTTATATATAATCATAAACTTACAAAAATAATAATTTAACGCAATTCAACGTTTAAAAACGTCGTTTAATCGAATTTTTAAAATTATTTTTTTAGAAAACCCATTAATTTGTAGTGTGTTATTATCATCCCAAATAATAATAATGCAAAACAATTAATAATTAAATAAATATAAATCTTAACCTACTAGAATTATGAAAATTTTCATTACAATGCTGCTATGCACCATAGCTATGCAATCGCAAACGCAAGCCTATACGGCAAGTACAGAAAACATTACTAACCCCGAAAGAGGTCAATATCGTTACACAACAGGAAAATCTGTTGGAACCTTTAATCCATTATATCAAGCTACTTTAGCGGGATACAAAACCAATGAGAAAATCACCTTAATTTGGAGAGCCTTTTATTTAGATGCTTTTAAAACAACACCCATTTCTGCCGATTTTTTGACTAAAATTCAAACCGATTTTACAACCATGAGAGCTGCAGGTGTCAAATGTATTTTACGTTTTTGTTATACCAATATTGACGGTTCTGATGCAACAAAAGCACAAATGTTGGCACACATTGAGCAATTGAAGCCTATCACAATGGCCAATGAAGATGTGATTTCAAACTTAGAAGCTGGTTTTATTGGTAACTATGGCGAATGGTATTATTCAGCAAATTTCGGGACTGAAAACTTAACAGCGCAAAATCTTGCGGACCGTTTGGAAATTGGTTTGAAAATTATGGAATTGACTCCCAACCGTATGGTGGCCTTTAGAACTCCTTATATTCAAAGACAAATAGGTGGTGCTGCTACGGTAACTACTTCAACCGCTTATGATAAAAGTGTAAAATCTCGTGTTGCAGGACATAACGATTGTTTCCTCTCTAGTGCTGATGATTATGGTACTTACTTATATGGAGCAACTGATTATGCTTATTTAGAAAACCAAAGTAAATATACTTTTGATGGAGGTGAAACGTGTAGTTTGACTACTTATTCTTCTTGTTCGAATGCTGTTGCAGTTATGGCAAGATACCACTTTAATTACCTTAATGCAGATTATAACCAAACTGTTGAAGATAGTTGGGTTGCAAATGGATGCTATACCGATATTCAAAAGAAATTAGGTTACAGAATAGAATTGTTGAATTCTACAATTGCTAACAATGTTTTGACAATAAACCTTCAAAATGTAGGGTTTGGTAATATTATCAACGAAAGAAAAGCGTATTTGGTCTTAAAAAACACTACAACAGGAACAGAATACCCTTTTGTATTAGCAACTAATCCAAATTTTTGGATGTCAGGAACACAAACACAAATAGTTCAAAATTTAAATTTTGATGTGCCAGTTGGATCTTATCAATTGTTTTTAAACTTACCTGATTTCCAAATTACCAATCCAGCTTTTGCCATTCAATGTGCCAACACAGGATTATGGGATGCTGTAAAAGGGTATAACAATTTGAACCAAACATTTACCGTAGCAGCTCCAGTAACTACTACTACACCTACTACCACTACAACAACTACTACAACAACTACCACAACAACGCCAACTACTACCACTACTACAACAACAACTCCAGTTCTTGATGTTGTTATAACACTAGTAAATAATACAACAATAGTGATAACTAATTTACCCTCTCCAGTTTATACAATTAAAGTATATAATACTTCAGGGAGATTAAAAGCAACAACTACAGATATTTCAAGTTTAAGAGCAGGTATATATATTGTGAAAGTTTATTGTAATGGGGTTACTTATTCTCAAAAAATTGTAAAACTCTAATTTCATTTTTTTAATGTTTTTTGTTTAAATTTAAAGCGTTGTCCTAAAATAGTGTGTAAAAAAATTAACTCACTCAAAAATATGTATCGTCACTAATTGCTTTACATAGAGTCATAGTTTTCAGCTATTTTTTTTAAACTCTCCGCAATGCTACTTAAATTACTTTTCAATCCACTTTCTGTAAAGAAAGTATCTAAATTAATAAGACTATTCGATATTTCATCCAATCGTCCCATAATTTCTTTTGCTTGTTCCTCAGTCATAATTTCTAAATTTAAAGTTTATCAAAAAAAGACAAATACTATTCAAAGTAATATAATGATAGTTTTTAATTATGAATAGTTATTAACAGTTTGTAAATAATTCAATATTTATTAGGTTAACTTCCTGATTATGGGTAAATTAGCCTTGTTAATACGTTATTTATATGCCAAAGTTAGAAATTATCAGCCAATTTAAGTCACTAAATTACAACCAACAACGCGACCTCCTCGCGCAACTGCAAAATGCTTTATCATCTTCCCGTCCAATCCTCGAACACCGAAATTTAACAGGTTGCCCTTATTGCGAAAGTGAGAAAGCGTATAAACACGCTAACTATAAAAATGGCGGTACTCGTTTCAAATGCACAAACTGTAATAAAACTTATAATGAATTAACCGGAACAAGTTTACACGGTATTCATAAAAAGGAAATGTGGGACGGATTTATTCGTCTGATGCTTGAATCTAAAACAATCCGTGAGATTTCAAAGGAATTAGGAATTGCAAAACAAACAGCGTTGGATTGGCGACACAAAGCCCTTTCAGCGTTTAACGACTTATACACAAAGCAATTTAAAGGTGTTGTTGAAACTGATGATACATATTTCAGATTTAACGAGAAAGGACAGCGTGGAGTTGTTAAGTATGACAGGAAATTAAGAGGTATAAGCAATCAACAAGTTTCTGTGATGGTAACTGCTGACAGATACAAATCGATTGATTTAACGGTGATTAAATTGGGTAGGATTACAACATCAGCGTTAGAGAAAAAACTGAATTTAGACAGGTTTAATAGGTCAAATATTATCTACTCGGATAATTCACGAATCATTAAAAACTTCTTTAGAGATTTAGAAATTCAACACGAAACATTTATCGCAAAAGAAAAGTATAACGGTGCGGTTCACGTTCAAAATGTAAATAACTTAACACGCAGATTGAAAGACTGGATTAAATTCAATTTCAATAACGTATCTACGAAATATCTACACAATTATTTGAATTGGTTTATGATGATTGAGGTATTGAAAGGTAAAAAGAATGCGGAGGATATGATGTGGGATTATATGCTTAAAACATCAGAAGCGAATAATGAATTTAGAAATATTGAAATGAATTATGCAACTTTACTAAAATGAAGATGAATAATACAACTTTTTTTAAATACAAAATATAACAAATGGTAACCAATAACAACGTATCTACTACGTTGTCCAAAGACCTTATGATTTTATGATATGCTCCACGAAGGGTAGCATTCAAGTGTTGAAAAAATCTCTGTTTATGGTTACCATCACAAACGTAGCAAATTGCTATAAAAAATCCTAATCAGTAATAGACTGAACCCAAAAGTTTAGACAAATTTATAATTAATTTTGATAATAATGAGTTCGATATTTTATCGGGCTCATTTTGTTTAAATTCGACTTGC
>JAYTIV010000197.1:0-7091 GCA_043731625.1 Flavobacterium sp.
GTTAAAAAAACTAAGGCAATAAAAGTTCCGTATAAATCGGAAGCTTCTTTTTCGGTCATTGCAAAACCTGCCTCAACATCTTTTAGATATAAAGTAAAAATTCCAATCATTAAATAATATCCAAAACGTTCCCACATTTCAGACAAAAACAAATAAGGCAGTGCTTTAGGATGACTTTTCCACATAATAAATTGTTTTAAAAAACAAACCTACAAGGATTTCTTGTAGGCTTGAAAGATATAAAAATATTTTAAATATAAAGATTATCTGTCTAATTCAGGTTGACCTTCAATATGATCATTATGCATTCTTTTTTCTAGCCAAGAACTTAAGACAAATAATATTGCAGCAGCGGTTCCTGACATAATGATAAACAATACGAAAAACTCATATAAATTTGTAATTTGGAAACCTAAGAAATTAGTTGCTCCGCCTGTACCATCTTCACCACCAGGAATTAATGCACTTAATGTTCCAGCAAATTTATTAGCAGCAGCATTAGCCAAGAACCAAGTACCCATCATTAATGAAGATAATCTTAATGGCGCTAATTTTGAAACCATTGACAATCCAATTGGTGATAAACATAATTCTCCAATAGTATGAATTACATACAATCCAATTAACCACCACATTGATACTTTTTCACCCAATCCTAAACCTTTAACGGCAATTGCAATTACAACGTATCCCATTGCAACCAAACCTAAACCTATTGCCATTTTTTTTGGCGAAGATGGTTCTAATTTTCTAGCGTATAAAAATCCCCAAACTATAGTCATTATTGGGGCTAGTGAGATAACCGCTAATGGATTAACAGATTGAAAATAAGAAGCTGGCATTTCCCAACCAAAAAGAGTTCTTTCTGTTTGTCTGTCTGCAAATAAAGTTAATGATGCTCCAGCTTGTTCAAATGCACCCCAAAAGAAGATTACAAAGAATGCTAAAATAAAAATTACTGTAATACGTTGTGTTTCAATTTTAGATAAACTTTTATCACTAAAAATTAAAATTGGCATTGCCACCATTGCTCCATAAATGAAATAGCTAATAATATCTACATCACTTTGGAACATTTGTTTGAAATTCAACATAAAAAAGATAATGGCTATAGAACCAATTATCATTCCGATGCTTTTTGCATCTAATTTTTTTACTGGCAAACCAATGTGTTTTCCTTCTTCAGAAATAAGATATTTTTTTTGACCAAGAATAAAAGCTACCAATCCTAACAACATACCTATACCTGCAGCCAAAAATCCCCATTTGAAATCCATAGAACCGCAAACTAAAGGCGAAAAGAAAGCTCCAAGGTTTATTCCCATATAGAAAATGGTAAAAGCACTATCAATTCTTCTATCGTTTGCTGGATACAATTGCCCTACCATTGTAGAAATATTTGGTTTAAAGAAACCATTACCAATAATAATTGCCGTTAATCCCATCCACATTAAAGAAACACCACCATTAACACCAGCAGAAGCACTAAAAAACATAAAAAACTGACCAATTGCCATTAATATTCCACCAATGATAATACTTCTTCTATTTCCTAGAAATTTATCACATAAATAGCCTCCTAATAATGGTGTTAAGTAAACTAATCCAGTATAACTACCATATATTTGAGAAGCATCGGCATCTTTCATTAATAATACTTTTGTCATAAATAGAATAAAGATGGCTCTCATTCCATAATAACTGAATCGTTCCCACATTTCTGTGAAGAATAGGAAGTACAATCCTTTTGGATGTCCTGTTTTTACTGTTGTTTCACTCATAATATTTAGTTTAGTTTAGTTTTAAAGTTTTTCTTTTATAAAATTGGTCATTTTGTTAAATAATTGAATTCTTATTTCATTTTTTGAATCCAATTTTTGTTCTTTCATTTTGAGTTGCAAGTTCCTTATTTTCTGTAATTAAAAATTGAATAGCTTCAAAAACATCTTCAAATTGACTGTCATATTTCATTTCCAAATCTTTTATTTGACTTTGAAGATTTTCAACATTTAATAATGTTCGTCTTAACGCTACAAAAGCTCTAACGATTGCAATATTCATTTTTCTAGCTTTCGGGCTTTTCAAAACACTTGCTAACATTGTAACTCCGTGTTCTGTAAAAGCATAAGGTAATGCCGATTTTGGTCTTGAAGAGGTCATCACAATCTGTGATGACATCATCACAATCTGTGATGATGACATCTCTTCCCAATCTTCTTTTGTTAACCTAAACATAAAATCTTCTGGAAAACTTTCAATATTTCGTTTAATAGCTTGATTCAAAACGCGAGTTTCAACTTCATAAAGTTCGGCTAAATCAAAATCAAGCATAACTTTTATACTGTTTATCTCATAAATCTTATTTTGAATAGTAACTAATTGCATTTTTTACAACTTCTCTTTTATAAAATTGGTCATTTTGTTAAACAATTGAATTCTTGTTTTTCCACCATAAATCCCATGATTTTTGTCTGGATAAATCTGTGAGTCAAATTGTTTATTGGCTTGAATTAATGCTTCGGTCATTTGCATTGAATTTTGCAAATGCACATTATCATCTGCCGAGCCATGAATTAATAAAAAGTTACCTTTCAATTTATCTACGTGATTTATTGGTGAATTTTCATCATATCCGCTTGCGTTTTCTTGAGGCGTTTGCATATATCTTTCGGTATAAATACTATCATAAAAACGCCAATTTGTTACTGGAGCTACTGCTATTGCCATTTTGAAAACATCTGCTCCTTTCAAAATACAATTGCTTGACATAAACCCACCATATGACCAACCAAATATTCCAATTCTAGATTTGTCTACAAAAGCATAGTTCCCGATAACTTTGGCAGCATCAATTTGATCCTCAACTTCAAATTTTCCTAATTCTTTTTGAGTACATTTTTTAAAATCTGCACCTTTAAAACCCGTTCCTCTACCATCAACACACGCCACAATATATCCTTTTTGAGTAAGCATCATAAACCAAAAATCATCGGAAGAATTCCAATCATTGTTAACTTGTTGTGAACCCGGACCAGAATATTGATACATAAATACAGGATATTTCTTTGTGGGATCAAAATCTTTTGGTTTCATAATCCAAGAATTAAGCATATTCCCTTTTTCAGTTTTTAGTACAAAAAACTCTTTTGAAGGTAAATCATATGCTTTCAATTTAGTAACCAATGCTTCATTGTTTACTATAACTTGAACTTGTTTACCCGTTTTTGTTTCATTTAAAGAATAAATTGGAGGATGATTGGCACTTGAGAATGTATTAATATAATGCTGATAATTCGGGCTCAAAGTAGCAGAATTGAATCCTGATTGAGTAGAAAGTCGCACTTTGTTTTTTCCATTAATTCCAATTTTATAAACATCTCTATTGATAGAACCATTTTCTACAGATTGATAGTAAATTGTTTTTGCTTTTTCATCAAAACCGTAATATGCAGTGACTTCCCAATTGCCTTTTGTAATTTGATTTTTTAATTTTCCGGTTTTATCATACAAATAAATATGGTTAAAGCCATCTTTTTCTGAAGTCCAAATAAAACTATTGTCTTTCAAGAAAGTCAAATTATCTGTAACATCAATATAGGCTTTATCTTTTTCGTTCATAACTACTTTTGCAGCACCAGTTGTTCCATCAATAAACAATAAATCTAAATTATCTTGATGACGGTTTAATACTTGAGCACACAAAACATTGGCATCATTGGTCCATTTCATTCGAGCAATGTAAAAATCAGTATAATTTCCTAAATTGATTTCTTTATTCGTTTTCAAATTCAAATCATAGATATTCAAAGAAACTAACGAATTTTTTTCTCCAGCTTTTGGATATTTGAATGTTTCAATTGTTGGATATAAATCTTTACGAAAAATAGACATTGAAAACTCAGGCACTTCAGTTTCGTCAAAACGAATAAAAGCAAGTTTTTTACTATCTAAACTCCAATCAAAAGCTCTTACAAAAGCAAATTCTTCTTCATAAACCCAGTCTGTTATTCCATTTATTATGCTGTTTTTCTTTCCGTCTGTTGTTATTTGAGTGCTGTTTATTGAATCAATATCATATACATAAAGATTGTTTTCTTTTGCATATGCAATTTTCAATCCGTCTGGCGAAAAAGTGGGTTCCTGCACTTGCTCTAAAACACGAGTTAATTGTTTGGTTGCAATATTGTATAAAAAATAATTGGCTGTAAACGAATGGCGAAAAATTTGATTGGTA
Source organism: Flavobacterium sp. (assembly GCA_043731625.1). Classification (GTDB taxonomy): domain Bacteria; phylum Bacteroidota; class Bacteroidia; order Flavobacteriales; family Flavobacteriaceae; genus Flavobacterium. Next base: position 4,235 of record JAYTIV010000197.1, read on the forward strand.
GCATTGGCCAATAATATCGATTGTTCGTCAGGACTGAAAGTATAACTATCAATTCCGTCTTCAAGCTCTTTAAAATCTTTTGTGTTTATAAGTGTGTTGATTTTCTTTAAACTTGCAAAATCATATAAATCAATTTGCATCGTCCTTGTACTTCGGTCAAAATTTAATACGGTATATTGATTGGTATTTTTGAGAGACTGTAATTCGTCCATTCCTTTAGATCGAAAGGCACCAGTATAAATGTCTTCAACGGTAATTTTTTGTTGTGCAATTGCTGAAACAAAAAGCAAAAAAAACACAGCGCTAAGTTTGATTGATCTCATAAAAATAATTTGAATATAAAAACCGTCAATTTTAGTGAAAAATTTACAAATAATGGCTATTTTTTATGTTAAATGCATTTTTTATATTTCAAAATCCAAATGAACAATAAAATTGAAACTGTATCTTTGCAAAAATTAATATTTCAATTGTTTGAATATGAATAACCTTGTTTCTGGATTTTCAAAATTATCTAAAGAAGAAAAAATCAATTGGATTGCTGCTGAATATTTCTCAAATCCAGATGCAGCTATTGCCATTATAAAAAACTATTGGAATTCGGATGCAAAAATGCAACAATTGCATGATGAATTTATAGAAAACACTATCACTAACTTTTATTTACCACTTGGTGTTGCTCCCAATTTTCTTATCAATGGGAAAAATTATACCATACCGATGGCAATCGAAGAAAGTTCTGTTGTTGCTGCCGCCGCAAAATCAGCAAAATACTGGAGTACTCGTGGTGGTTTTAAAACTACTGTTCTCAATACAGAAAAAATAGGTCAAGTTCATTTTATTTTTAAAGGTGAAACTAAAAAACTAGAAAATTTCTTTAAAGAAATCAAGAATAAATTCTTTGAAGCTACAGAAAGCATCACCAAGAATATGCAAAAAAGAGGTGGTGGCATTCTTGATATTGAGTTGAGAAACAAAACAAATTTAATTGAGAATTATTATCAATTGCACGCTACTTTTGAAACAAAAGATAGTATGGGAGCCAATTTTATCAATTCGTGTTTGGAGCAATTTGCAACAACATTAAAAGAAGAAGCTCAAAATAATGATGCTTTTTCAGAATCAGAAAAAGAGTTACAAGTCATTATGAGTATCCTTTCTAATTATGTTCCGAATTGTATTGTTCGTGCTGAAGTATCTTGTAAAATTGAAGATTTAGCAGAAAAGAAAATAGAAAATCCGAGAGAATTTGCAGAGAAATTCATTCAAGCCATACGCATTGCAGAAGTTGAACCATTTCGAGCAGTTACACACAACAAAGGCATTATGAACGGAATTGATGCAGTAGTTCTAGCTACAGGAAATGATTTTCGCGCAGTTGAAGCAGGAATTCATGCTTATGCTTCAAGAAATGGAAGCTATTCTAGTTTAACTCATGCAAAAATCGAAGAGGATATTTTTAGTTTTTGGATAGAAGTTCCTTTAGCTTTAGGAACAGTTGGTGGCTTGACATCATTACATCCTTTAGTAAAATTATGTTTAGAGATGTTAGAAAAACCATCTGCAAAAGAGTTGATGCAAATTGTTGCTGTTGCAGGTTTGGCTCAAAATTTTGCTGCCTTAAGATCATTAACCACTACTGGAATTCAAGAAGGACATATGAAAATGCACTTGAATAATATTATCAATCAGTTTGAAACAACTGATGAGGAACGAGTTACTATAAAAAATTATTTCAAAGAACATGTAGTTTCACATTCTTCAGTGGTGACTTTTATAGAAAGTTTAAGAAAACAATAGCAAGCTTCTCGAGACAGACAATTATTATGAAAAAAACGTTCTATAGCAACGGAAAACTTTTAATAACAGGAGAATATCTTGTGCTTGATGGCGCAAAAGCATTAGCATTACCTACTAAATTTGGTCAAAATTTAATTGTTGAACTAGGAAACAACCAAACTATTTATTGGAAAAGTTTTGATCAAGACAATAGTATTTGGTTTGAAGACTCAATAACTTTTGAAGAAATTAAAAACAAGTCTGTTACTGATAATCAAAATATCAAGAATACTTTAATTACCATTCTTCACGAAGGATATAAAGTCAACCATGATTTTATAAATAAAGCAGAAGGTTATCTAGTAGAAACTCATCTTTCATTTCCAAGAAATTGGGGTTTAGGAACCTCTTCTACATTAATTAACAATATTGCTCAATGGTTGCAAATTGATGCCTTTGAGTTATTGAATTTGAGTTTTGGCGGCAGTGGTTATGATATTGCTTGTGCTCAAAACAACACTGCTATAATCTATCAATTACAAAATCAAAAACCAGTAATAGAGAAAGTCTTTTTTAAACCTGATTTTACCGATAAAATATATTTTGTTTATCTCAATAAAAAACAAAATAGTAAAACAGCTATTGCAAATTATTACAGTAAACAAAATTCAATTACTGTGTTCCTTCAAGAAATTAATAGCATCACAAAAGCTATACTTGAAACAAAAGATTTAGAAGATTTCTCAAAAGAATTACAAAATCACGAAAGTATATTGAGCCAAATATTGGAAACTCCAACAATAAAAGAAACTTTATTCCCAGATTTTAATGGCGTAATAAAAAGTCTTGGAGCTTGGGGTGGAGATTTTGTTATGGTTGTTTCAAAAGAAAATCCAATAGCCTATTTCAAATCTAAAGGGTATGAAATTAGTATTCCTTTTAAAGAAATGATACTTTAATAAAAACAAAAAATCCCGACGATAGACTGCCCCCAAAAAGTTAGACACTATTTGGGGGTATTTTTATGGAAAGAAAAGTAAAGTATGATTATGCATTTAAACTTGAATGCGTAAAACTA
>JAYTIV010000198.1:0-18191 GCA_043731625.1 Flavobacterium sp.
TTTGGTGGGAAAATTGCCCGACCCAAAATCGCAAATAGAACAAATTACCATTGCGCTGATTTATAAATTCATGGACGACATGGATAAAGAAGCCATTGAATTGGGCGGTAAGGCAAAATTCTTTTCTGATTATACCATTCCTGACCCCAACGACCCAAAGAAAGAAATTGTGGTTCCGTTTGAAAAATACAGTTGGGACAATTTGTTTGATACCAAAGTAAGTGCCACCGAAATGTTGAAATTATATTCGGAAGCCATTGAAGGAATGGTTAGAAACCCAAATATTCCTGAGTTGTTTGCAAACATTTTTAAGAATGCCTATTTGCCTTATCGTGACCCAGAAACCCTAAAAATGTTTTTGAAAACCATAAGCGAATTTGAATATACCCACAGCGAAAAGCTAGGTGATGCTTTTGAATATTTATTATCCGTAATGGGTTCGCAAGGTGATGCAGGACAATTTAGAACACCTCGACATATTATTGATTTTCTGGTAGCAGCAGTTAATCCTAGTAAAAATGACACCATCCTTGACCCTGCCTGTGGAACAGCGGGATTTTTAATTTCTGCCTTTAAATACATAAAAGAACAGAATAATAATGTTTTAACTCCTGACGAACGCAAAAAGTTGATTAAAAACTTTGTTGGTTATGACATTTCACCCGATATGGTGCGATTGAGTTTAGTGAATTTGTATTTACACGGTTTTTCTGACCCGCATATTCATGAATACGATACCTTGAGTAGCGAAGTTCGATGGGACGAAACCTTTGATGTAGTGCTAGCCAACCCACCGTTTATGAGTCCGAAAGGTGGTATACGACCACACAAGAAATTTGGTATTAGTAGTAACCGCAGCGAAGTATTGTTTGTAGATTATATCGCAGAACATTTAAACCCAAAAGGACGTGCCGGAATTATTGTACCCGAAGGGATTATCTTTCAAAGTGGTACGGCTTACAAAGCGTTACGCAAAATGTTAGTTGATAAATATTTGTATGCCGTTGTGAGTTTACCAGCTGGTGTTTTTAACCCTTACAGTGGCGTAAAAACCTCTATTTTATTGATGGATGCCGATTTAGCCAAGAAAACTAAAGAGGTCTTATTTGTAAAAATAGACAACGATGGTTACGGTTTAGGAGCACAACGCAACGCGGTAAAAGGTGGACAACTAGAAGAAGCGGTTGCCACTTTAAAAACCTTTAGACAAAATTGTATTGACAACAAACCTTTTGAAAATACAACTTTAGCCCAAGCAGTGAGTAAAATCGAAATTGGAAAAAGTGGTGATTATAATATGAGTGGTGAGAGGTATAAGATAAATTTAGAATTAAGTTCAGTTTTTCCAATTGTAAAAATTTCTGATGTTGCTGAAGTTATTTCAGGACAATCACCAGAAAGTGAATTTTATAATATTGAAAATAATGGTATGCCATTCTATCAAGGTAGAACTGAATTTGGAGAAATTTATATCAAATACCCTAAAACTTGGACAACTAAAGTCACTAAAACAGCTATTAAAAATGATGTTCTTATGTCTGTTAGAGCGCCTGTTGGACCCGTAAATATTGCAACTCAAGAAATATGTATTGGAAGAGGAATTGCAGCTATTAGACCTAATGAAAAAATATTGCTTAATTATTTATTCACTTTTTTAAGAAATAATCAAGATAATATTAAAGGAAATGGCGGAGCTGTTTTTGATAGTATAAATAGAAATCAAATTTTAGATTTAAAAATCCCACTTCCACCACTTTCAGTACAAGAAGAAATTGTTGCTGAAATTGAAAGCTATCAAAAAATAATTGATGGTGCTAAAATGGTGGTTGATAATTACAAACCTAGAATTGAGATTGATAAAGATTGGGAAATATTAAATTTTGGTGATGCTCCATTTGAAATACTCGACGGTGATAGAGGAATAAATTATCCAAATGGTGATGATTTTCAATCCCAAGGTTACTGCTTATTTTTAAATACAAAAAATGTTAGAGATAATGGTTTTCGTTTTGATGATAAAATGTTTATTACCAAAGAAAAAGATGAAAAATTAAGAAAAGGAAAATTAGAAAGAGAGGACATCTTATTAACAACAAGAGGAACGATTGGAAATACTGCATATTATAATGATAGTGTTCCTTATGACAATGTTAGAATTAATTCTGGTATGGTAATTTTTAGACCTAACAACGATAAAATCATATCTGAATATTTATATTATTTCATTCAATCTGAAAATTGCCAAATTCAATTTAAAAATATTGTTTCTGGCGCTGCACAACCACAATTACCAATTCGTGATTTAAAATTCGCAAAAATCCCTTTACCACCAATAGAAACCCAACAAAAAATCGTTGCCCAAATTGAAAAAGAGCAAGCACTGGTGAATGCTAATAAAGAGTTGATAGTTATATATGAGCAAAAGATAAAAGATAGAATTGGTAAAGTTTGGGGAGAGTAATGAAAATGAAAGAATTTACAATACAAGTAGTTAATGCTCAAATTGCACTTTTCTTATCTGTTAATAAAGTTATTCTAAACATTGAAGATAAAGGTATTACTCTAAGTTTAAATGTTTTTAATACAGATTCATCAAATGAAAAATTGGTTACAACTGCTTAAAAAAATAAAGTTATTAAAATGAACTTATACCAATCTATAACTACTACCCTTTCCCTTTTAAAAGAGAAACCATTTAAACTAGAACGAGAAATACAATCCTTGTTTGAACAAAATATGTATTTGTTGGCTGGTTTTGAATTCGTAAAAAGTGAGTTTACGATAAAGGGCAAACGAATAGATACACTAGCTTATGACAAACAATCAAATGCTTTTATTATCATTGAATATAAAAGAGATAAAAATGTAAGTGTCGTTGATCAAGGTTTTACTTATTTGAGTTTAATGCTTGAAAACAAAGCAGATTTTGTCTTGACTTATAATGAAACTTTGAATAAATCGCTCCATAGTAGTAAAGTAGATTGGTCGCAAACAAGAGTTGTTTTTGTATCACCAAGTTTTACAGAGAATCAGCGTTTGGCAACGAACTTTAAAGATATTGCTATTGAGTTATGGGAAATAAAAAGGTATGAAAATGATTTGATAAGTGTTGCTCCAATACGCAAAACTCGTGCTGCTGAAAGTATAAAACCATTAACACAAAAAGATGATAAAATAAAATCGGTAACGGATGAAATCAAAGTATATACAGAGGAAGATCATTTGAATGGTGCAAGTGATGAAATAAAAGAGTTATATGAATCTTTTAAAAATGCCATTCTAAATTTAGCTGATGATATTGAAATTGTACCTAAAAAATTATACATCGCCTTTAAAAAGGATAAAAACATTTCTGATATTGTTATTTTAAAAAAAGGATTGAAATTGTTTATCAATTTAAAAAAAGGGCAATTGGATGACCCTAAAAAATTAGTAAAAGATGTTTCAGAAACAGGACATTGGGGTAATGGTGATTATGAATTAATTGTATCTGATACTTCAAATTTAGAATATATTATGAGTTTAATAAAACAAGTAAAATAGTATGCGATTACTCCATTTGGTAGAGTTTATGCTATTTTATGATTGTTTCAGCAAAGTATTCAAAAAGTCAATGTTGTAATGAAAAGTTGTTACAGGAGTTTTTGAGAGAGGCGTTGCAGCCGAAAGAGGAAGTTTAAAAAAATATAGATATGGTAAAAAAAGCTACAGATAAAGTTGTTACATCATGTTGTTTAGAAAATGAAACTACCCAAGAAAAAATAAAAGAAGTGGTAGAAAAAGTATTTGAAGAAAACGAAATAAAAAAACAAATAAAAGAGGATAATGATAAAGAGGAATGTAAAGACAACCTAAAATATTCAGGTAGAATTGAAAAAAAGGATATGATGTTTTACAGTTCAAAAACTGAAAAGAATCATTTTGTTCTTGATGGTAATAATTTTCAAAATCATCTATTTGTTAGAGCAATAGCTTCAAAAATGATATTTAAAAATGTTGATTTTTCTAAGACCTATTTTGAAAATTCTTATTTAAAAGATTGTAGATTTTATCGATGTAACTTTGAAGGTGCAAAATTTACAAGCTGTAATTTATCAGGTACTTATTATGAGGATTGTAAATTTGACTATGTAACCTTTGAAAAAACTTTTGTAGATGACGAAATTTTTGAATGTGCACCTACAAAGAGCAATTTAAGATATAAATTTGCTAGATCACTAAAATTAAATTATGCCTCTATTGGTGATTACATTAGATCATCTAAAGCAGTCACGATCGAACTAGAAGCTACAAAAAGTCATTTAAAGGATAGTTGGCTTTATGAAGAGCAATGGCATAGAATTAAATATAGTGGTATTAGAAGAAGATTTGAACAATTTAGAAAATGGCTTACAGTAAGTATTTTAGACTTTCTTTGGGGTAATGGTGAAAGTTTATGGAGATTAGTGAGGTTCAATATTATTATTTTTGCCATTTTAACTATTTATCACATTATAGAAAAAAAAGAAAATATTGCTCCCAAAATACTTGACATATTTTTCATTAAAATTCCAGCTAACTATTTTGATATTGAGATTTTAGATAGTACAGGAAAAAATTACTTTGAATATTATCCATCATGGTTAAGTTTATTATTAGTAATAACAAGACTAATCTGTTTTGGACTTTTAATGTCAATTATTATTAAAAAATATAATAGACGATGAAGCATATATATATATTTGGTTCAGTAGTAAGAGGAGAGATAGATCAATACTCTGATATCGATTTATTATTAATTAGTGACGAATCAATTGTAAATATAGACCCAAACAAATATTCAATTTATTCACCTGAAAGAATAAAAGAATTGTATGCAGAAGGAAACCCTTTTGCATGGCATCTATATTATGAATCAAAGTTGGTATTTTCATCAGAACAAGATTTTTTAGTAAGTTTAGGCAAACCCTCACATTACAGTAATTGTAAATCTGATTTATTAAAATTTAAAAAATTATTTGATGAAAGTATTGCTTCAATTAACGAAAATGATTTCTCAATTATTTTTGATTTAGCAATGATATTCTTAGCAATAAGGAATTTCGCCACTTGTTATACATTAGGAAATTATGAAAAGCCAATATTTAGTCGAACGACTTTTGAAAAATTACTTGATTATCCACTGAAATTAGATGATGAAATCAAAGACTTATTGATGATGTCAAGAATATGTTCAACAAGAGGAATAGAGTATACAATAGAAAATAAATCTTTATCTTTGTTAAAGTTAAATCTTGGTATGATAGAAAATTGGTTTAATGAAATATTAGTAAATTATGAAAGCAGAATTTAATAGTAGAGTTGATTTACAAAGAGAAGTAATCAAAATTATTAATCAAAAGAATTTTAATAATAAATTAAATGGTTTATCAAAACCTGCAATAGAAAGTTGGATTTTAAACAATAACATATCAAATGAATTATTGAAAAACTCATTAATTTCTATTTCTGAGAAACTTTTTTTTATAGCAAATAAAAGCCAAGACCAAATTACTGAAGAATACAAAGACTTACAAATTAGTGTTCGAAATAATATTATTGAACTTAATAAACTTGTTAGTTAAAAGTAACTTTTCTAATATTTACATTTGCTTTAAATGAGAACAGAAGTCACCATAAATCCAACTTTACTTACTTGGGCAATAACCCGAGCTGGGTTAGATATGGAACAATTTCTCGATAACCATCCAACTATTCAAAAATGGATTGAAGAAGTAAAAAAACCAACGGTTAAACAATTGGAAGCATTTGCTACTAAAGTACACATACCGTTTGGATATTTATTCATGCCTGAACCGCCCAATGAAAGTATTCCTTTTCCTTTTTTTAGAACTGGTAATACTAATACAGATAAAGTGAGCCTAAATGTATTTGATACCATTCAAATACTCCAAAGACGACAAGACTGGATAACCGATTATTTAGTAGATAACGAACAAGAACCATTAGCTTTTGTTGGCAAGTTTAATGAAAATGCTAACCCTAATGCTGTTGTTCAAGATATTAGAAACATATTAGGGTTACAAGCCAATTGGGCTTGTGATTTTGCAACTTTTGAAGACACACTTAATTTCATTACACACAAAATTGAAGAAATTGGTGTGTTTATTAATTTCAATGGTGTTGTTGAGAATAATACTCATAGACCTATACTTGTTGACGAATGTAGAGGTTTTGTTTTAGTAAATCAACATGCGCCATTTATGTTTATCAATGCCGCAGATGCTAAAGCTGCTCAACTATTTACAATTATTCATGAATTAGCGCACGTTTGGTTGGGTGAAAGTGCAGGTTTTGATAATCAAAATTTATTACCAGCAAACGACCCTATAGAGAAATTGTGTGATGCTGTTGCAGCAGAGTTTTTAGTGCCCGCAAGTTCTTTAATTGACATTTGGAAAGACAAACCGAGTATTGACCATGCAAGACGCTTTTTTAAAGTAAGTCCTATAGTTATTGGAAGAAGAGCAATGGATTTAGGTTTGATTACCAGAGGTGAATTCTTCACCTTTTATAATGGCTACATGGAAAGCTTTAGACAAAAGAAAGAAAATCAAGGAAGTGGTGGTGATTTTTATGCAACTGCCCGTAAGCGTGTAAGCGTTAGTTTTGCTTCTTATGTCAATCAAGCTGTAAATCAAAATAAATTGCTTTATCGCGATGCTTATAAAATCACAGGATTGAAAGGAGATACTTATCAAAAATTTGTAACACAACATTTGCACTAAGAGTATGACAGTACCTTTCCTTCTCGATAGTAACTTTTTCATAGAAGCGCATAGGACAAGCTATCCGTTTGACGTTGTTCCAAGTTTTTGGGTTAAGGTTAAAGAATTAGCTGAAAATGGTCAAATCATTTCTATTGATAAAGTTCATAAGGAAATTATGAAAAATAATGATGAACTATCGCAATGGTGTTTGAATAATTTGACAACTGATTTTTTTAAAGATACTACTGCAACGATCCCAAATTATGCATTAATAACTGGTTGGGTTTACTCAAAATCTGACCAATACTCGCAACCTGCAATAAGTGAATTTTTAGATGCTGACGAAGCAGATGCCTGGTTAATTGCTTATGGAATGACTAATGGAAATCAAATCGTAACACATGAGACAAGTAGCCCAAACAGTCGAAAAAGAGTAATGTTACCTGATGCAGCAAATCCACATAACGTTACTTGTATAAAAACAATTGATTTGTTTAGAGCATTGGGTGTGACAATTTAATATTTAAATTTTATTGGTTTTGAAACTATTAAATAATGACAATATACAATATAGAAGAAAATTATAAAAACGTAATAGAATCTATTTGGAATGATCAAAAATATCAATCTGTTCCTTTTATAGAAAGAGGTTACGCAGTTCAAAGAGATATACCTTATGGTTGTATATTGTTTATAGGTATTAATCCCTCTTTTAGTGAAAAGAAAACAAAAGTTATAAAAAGTTTTTTCTACAGTAATCATCAACAAAAAGAAGTACATCGATATTTCAAAAAATTTCAAGATATAGCTGTAAAAACAAAAATTGAATGGTCTCATCTCGATTTATTATACATTAAACAAACAGACCAAAAAATTGTAAAATCAATATTTGGTGACAGTATAGGAAATGAATTTTTAAGAAAACAATTAGAAATATCAAAATCTATCATTGAAAAATCAAAGCCTAAGGTAATTATTGTATCAAATGCTTATGCCAGAACTTTATTCATTGGAGAATGTAAAATAGAAACAGTTTTTGATGATACTTTAGGTACACATAAAATCATCAATAACCTATCTTTAGAGGATACTCCTATTTTCTTCACGAGTATGCTTACAGGACAACGAGCATTAGATAATGGATCATATGAAAGATTGGTTTGGCATATCAAATACGTTTTAAAAGAAACTAATTAACATGGCAGAAATACAATCGAGTAGCACTGGACTTTCTGGGGAATACTTTGTATCAGCAGAATTATTACGGCGTGGTTATACAGTTGGTATTACAATGGGAAATGCTAAAGCAATTGATATACTAGCAGAAAAGAACGATAAACAATTTATAATTCAAGTAAAAGCAATATTTAAGCAAAATAATGTTGGTTGGCCCATAATGCGAAATAAAGTTAATCCAGACCATTACTACATATTTGTTAATTTAAATGGTAATAAAATGACTGAACCCGAATATTTTATTTGCATAGGCAACGAAGCCATTCCCTTAATTAAACAATATGAAACTAGAGGTATTTTGAATCGCTATTCTTTAAATAATGAAGATTTTAAAGATCGTTGGGATAAAATAAAGTAAGAAATATTAAATTAAACATTATGAAAAAAATTGGTGATTTAAAAAAAGAATTAGGTGTTTATAATTATGATATTAATGGTTTCTTATATGCTTTCGATATAATCCCTTATAATAAAGATTATAATACCCAAAAAAAATTGATTTATAGAGATTCTGATGAAATAGATGAAGCTCTTTATAATGAGATATTAAAATTAAAACCATATATTATTGAATATTCAAAAGACTATAAAATTTGGAAATCAATTGATTATATTTCTAAAAAGATAGGATGTACTGTAGATCAAGTAATTAATTATTTAAGTGATAGAAAAAAAATGTTTAATATCTATCAAGATTTACAACAAGATTTAATAAAAAATTATAAAAGTATTAATTATATAAGAAAGTTAGAAAACGATAAAATTGTTGTAACAACAGAAATAAAATATATTTCATCTTATGGTATTTTGAAAGGGATACAACTAAATGATAGAATTTCAAAAGTCCAAATATTTGCAACAGAAAATAAATAGAAAGCATTTACAAAACTAGATTTACCCTGCTAGCGCGGATTTGCAAACCTTGCCTATACACTTTAGTTACATCATTTTCATTTGACACTAAAAACAAAAAACCCTTTCAAAAAACATATTAGATCTAAATCGTTTATTTACTACAAAATTTAACTATTGTTCAAATGGGTTAATGTACTTATTTTCAGAACTTTGATTTACTTTAACCTACTAAATCAAATTGTGATGAAAAGAATAACCCTACTTCTTTTTGTCTTAGTGTCTATTGATACTTTGGCAACCAACTATTATGTGAGTCCAACGGGTAATGATGATGATGATGGCGTGACGCTTACCACTCCTTTTCTAACCATCGAACGTGCCACTTATGCTGTCCTACCGGGTGATACCGTTTTTATTAGAAACGGGGTGTATACCAAAAACGATCCCGAAAGTCTCATTGCCTACTTAACGGTTTCGGGTACAGAAAATAACCCTATTACCTTTAGAAATTATCCTGGAGAAACACCAATTTTGCAACTCAACAATACCAATTGGGGTGCTGTTGCTATAAATGGTTGTGATTATATTATTATTGACGGCTTGACCATTATTGGTAACAACGACAACATTACATTGGCTTATGCACTAGAGCAACAAGTCAATACAAGCAATCCTGCAACCTCTGGAAATGGCATTGCCATCAATACCGAGTACAACAACGAGACCAACAGACCGCATCATACTATTGTTAGAAACTGTACCCTATCAAAATGTGGGGGTGGTGGTATTTATACCTACAATGCAGATTATACAACCATAGAAAATAATATCGTTTCTGAATGTGGTTGGTATGCACCTTATGGCAACAGTGGCATATCGATGTATCAAAACTGGAATTCGGATACGTATACGGGAATTAAAAACTACATTATTGGAAATACCTGCTACCGAAATGAAAATTACATTCCGTTTTATGTAGCAGGAACAATTACCGATGGCAACGGGATTATTATTGACGATGGTAGAAATACCCAAAACAATTCTACATTAGGGATCTATACTGGGACTACATATATTGCCAACAATTTGGTTTTTGATAATGGTGCCAGAGGCATTCATTGTTACCAAAGTGATAACGTAATCATTGTAAACAATACATCTTATCATAATGGTCAATCACCAACTACTCAAGAAGGCGAGCTTACGGCTTTTGATGCTTCGAATATTACCTATTTCAATAATATTGTGTCTCCCTCAGGAACCATTCCGCCTATTTATGCGTATCCTGAAACTACCGCTAACATTGTTTCGCAATATAATTTGATGACCAATAATGCTAGTTTGGCAAATCCTACAGGTACAAATAACCTTTATGGTTCAGCCGATTTTGTCATGGCAAGTACCAATGCAAATGTGGCAGATTTTCATATTCTGTCCGCGAGTTTGGCTATTAATGCTGGTACTATAAACCAAGCACCATTGCAAGATAAGGATGGTAACCTTCGGTTATTAAATGATTATATTGATATAGGTTGTTATGAATATCAGTTTCCGTTAAATACAAATGATTTTAAAAATACCGCTATATCGGTATTCCCAAACCCAGTTACCGATTATCTGTATATAAAAAATAGCGATTCAAAAGCAATAATTTCTATAACTACTAGTTTGGGGCAAGTCATTTATGAAGCAAACCATGCAATAGATAAAATTGATTTTTCCAGTTATCATGCGGGGGTTTACTTTCTAAAATATAATAAGGAAATCATTAAAATTTTAAAAAAGTAATTTGCTTGTAATTTAGAATTAAAATGAAATCTTGTTATTGCATTCTATGATAAAAAACAAAAACCCCGAACCAGTCGGGGTTTATATTATAAAGCAAGGTAGTGCTAGACCATTTATGATTTAAAGATGATATAAATATAATAAAGTTACTGGTTGATTTTTGATAGTTTGGTAATGACAATAATATAGGAATAAGTATGATACATTAGAAATAAATCCTACTTTAGCATAACCACTAAATTAATAAATACCCTTATGCGACACCTCCACTTATTGCTTTTTATCGTCCTATCACATTTGGTTCAAGCACAAGAAGTAACTCTAGACAATATTGCTACTTTTGAAGGCAAAATAGTGACGTTATGTTCTACCATTACGGGAACGTATCAAACCAAAGGTGAAAAAAAAGTAACCTATTTGAATTTTGGTAAGCCCTACCCTAACTCTTCTTTTACAATTGTTATTTTTGAAAAAGAGTTGACCCACTTTAGTTATGTCCCAGCTGCTTTTTTAAAAAATAAAAAAGTGTGTGTTACAGGTAAAGTTGTATTATATAAAGGGAAACCGCAGTTTATTATTTCCAAAGAAGCGGAGATTGTGGTGGTAAAATAGTTTGATAACATTTGAATCATCACAAGAAACATGCTACTTATGGTTTAAAATTAAAAGAACGAACTGAATTTAAATTTAAAAATGAAATTAAAGTAGGTTACTGGATCCTTCCAGCAGATGCGAAAACAACTAAAGAAATAAAACATTTCATTATTACAAATTTTGATAGTATAATGCGAAAAAGATTAAATTCTTGGATAGGAAAACAATAAATTAATATTTTAAATTAAGAATTTCTTAATTTTATATTGATTTAAATCTTTTATCAATATGGGAAAAATGGAAAATTCACACTATTTCTAGTACTATGGCTAAAAAACTTATCACATATAAAATAGTCAATAAATCAGGAGTGAAATTAACCTCTAAACATTTAGATATAGTTAAAAGTCACTCAATTATTGCATTAGAAGGTACCGTTGGTGGTGATGCTCCAAAAGATTTAATACGCTTATATACTTATGGCGAAGGGCGAAAAAACAATCCAAAAACATGGAAGAAATACATTGCTAAAATTGGTCACAAATGGTATCCAAACGAAAGCATAACAGAACATTATTTAACCGTTGTTGGTAAATGTTTTGGCATAAATATTGCTAATTCAAAAGTTATAATAGCCGAAGATTATGTAAGATATTTAAGCGAGCATTTTCATAACGATGAGCAAACACTAAATCACGGAGCAAATATTTTATCAAGATTTATTAACGAAGATAATAATGAATGGATAGATGAACTAGATAAAAATAAAGCATTAAAGAAAGAAATAAATATAGTTGATGTACTAAATTCCATCAAAAAAATCTTTCATGAAGACCATTCTGAAATATTTAACAGTTTCTTTCATATGCTTTTATTTGATGCGTTAACAGGAAACAATGACCGCCATTACTATAATTGGGGTATTATTTCACATATAAAAAATGAACACAAACCCTATTTTTCACCAGTTTATGATACCGCAAGAGGACTATTATGGAATCAATCTGACGAAAAAGTTATATCTTTGCAAAAGGAATTAAGCAATACCGACAATAAAAAAGTAGAAAATTACGTTTTAAATTCAGTGCCAAAGATTAGTGTACCGAATAATAGTAAATGTAACCACTTTGAATTAATTGAATTTCTTAAAGAAAATAAATATTTTAACAATGAACACAAAAGTGTTTGGACGAACCATAAATTTCTTGATGAGGCAATAGTAAAATTGAACTCTGAATTTGAGCGCTTGTTCATTAAGGAAAGGAGAGAAGTGATCCAATATGTATTGGATTTAAGGTTTAAAAAAATAGCTGAAATATTAAATAAATAATTATGATTAATACAATCTTAAGTATATTCAACAAAAACAATAATAACAATAAAAAGTCTAAAAGTTTACTAAAAGACAATTGTGTTATAGAACATAAAGAAACAATCCATCGATTTTCATTAAAATACCAAAACACTGTTATAGGTAATTTAATTTTCGAAAAGGATGAATGGCTTTTTGAATATTCAGAATGGTTTAAAAATCAAAATGAATTACAACCATTATTAGAATTTCCAATAGTTAGTAATAGTTATAAAACTAAAGATTTATGGCCGTTTTTCTCTAATCGTATTCCATCTTTCAAACAACCAAAGATTAAAGAATACATTGAAAAACATCCATCCGAACGAACCAATACCGCTAAATTATTAGAATTGTTTGGTGAGTACTCTGTAAATAATCCATTCAAATTAGAAACAAAATAAGGTGCTCTAAAGCATCTTTTTTTGTCTTTCTCTGATACATCTGCAAAAAATTCGATGCTTTCACAAGTATCTCTAGTATCAATACATTCTGATGACATCATTCCGAAAATATCTAACAAGTGCATATTTGCTAACCATGCCAATATAAATTTCAGTTATATTATTTTCATTCTATGCTAAAAACAAAAAACCTCGAACAGATGCTAGTAGTTATGAGTGATGAGTTTTTAGTTATGAGTTTTTAGTTATGAGTTGTTAAAATCCCCACCACCCACCTGTTCTATTGCCAGCATTCCCTATTCCTTACTCCATTTCTGATAGTGGGTTGTTGTTCCTACACACTTCACAAGATACACGCCTTTTGCCAAATCGGCTACGTCATAATACGGCTGTTTTCCGAACGTTTTGACCCGCTGTCCTTGTAGCGAATAGATTTCCACGTTTTGAATGGGGTCTGTTGACTGCACTTCGAAACCCTCGTATGCCGGATTTGGAAAAAGGAGGACCTTATTTTCTACTGTAGCAAAGGGTTCCGTCCCGAGTGACGTGGTGTGAAAGGCATACAATTCTTTTCCCATTCCGGTTCCTTGATCGGCACCAAAATACAAATCGTTGTTGTACACCAACAGGTTGCTCACGTCGCTGTTGCCTGTGGGATTGATGGTGATTTTTGTGGTACCTGCAGCCGTACCATCCGTCACCCACAAATGGGTTTGAAAATCGATTACGTTGGAAGCGGTAAAATACAACTTGCCGTTATATTCGGTCATGTCGCTAATTAGGGTACTATCCGTTCCTAAGGTAATGTCTTTTACCATGACTGTTCCAAAATCGGAACCGCTTGTTTTCCACAATTCGGTGCCGTGAAGTCCGTCATTGGCTGTAAAATAAACCGTTGTGCCTACTTGCATAAAATCGGAAGGATTGCTGTTTAACGTAGGTTGCCCTCCACCTCCACCATTGGCGTTGATGTCTTTTATCAGTTGGGTTCCTGCATTGGTTCCGTTGGTTCTCCACAATTCGCGACCGGTGACTCCGTTATCTGCTGAAAAATACACCCAATTGCCCAAAGCGGTCATCCCTTGCGGGTTGCTACTGGCCAAAGCGGTGGTGCGCATGTCTTTTATCAGGGTCACATTGCCTGCTCCGTCGGTTTTATAGAGTTCGTTACCCGTCACTTGATTCGGACTGGCTGCATACACTAAATCGGTTCCAAAAACGGCTAACCCTGAAGGATTGGCAATGGTGGTGTTGGTATTGAGATCGATATAGGGTACGGTTCCGGTAAGAGTGCCATCGGTTTTCAATAGCTTTTTACCGCTTCCGTCATTGGCCGTAAAAAAACACGCCGCATTGAGTACGGTAAGTTCCGCTGGCTGAGAAGACGTATTGGCTGTTGGATTGATATCCTTTACTAAACTGATCGCCGACCCATTGGATTGGTACACTTCGATTCCCGTAGTATTATTGGAAGCTACGGTATTGGGTACAAATAGGATTTTAGTATTCAACACCACCTGCTTACTCATTTGCGATAGCGCTACTCCTGTAAAAGTCGATAAGTTGCCATAGGCCTGACAAACGGTAGTGTTGAACCCTGCTTTGGTAATCCGGCTGAACGATCCTGTCGTGCTGGTATAATTAGCCAAGAAATGTACTTCTCCGTTCAGAATGGCATAGCTAAACGCGGTACCGGTAGTTGTAGCTACCAAACCCGAAGTGGCATCGGTAATGTTGGTGCTGTTGTCGGTCGTGCCATCTGTAAAAAACGGATAGTTTATGGAAGCTTCGGTAGCGGTATAGACCAATCGGTTATTGAACACTACTCTTGGTAACGCTTTTGAAGAAGTCGTGCCGTCGTGGTTTTTTACCAATCGCAATTGCGCATAGGACGTAAAGCAACTACTCCATAGTAGTATCAGTAACCCTTTTTTCATGATTGTTGTTTTTAAAAGAAGGGTAAAGATAAGAAAAAATGTTTTTTGGTTGTCGGTTAGCTGTTAGGGGTTAGCTTATAGCAGTTGGAAGATGGAGTAGCAATTCATTTAAAATTTAAAATATTACTTTCCAAATCCTTGTAGTATTCAATTGGAGAAAATGGAGTGTATTGTTAGATTTGAAAGAGGTTGTTGTTCTCGATACATTTTTTGTTCCGTTACACTACACAAAAAACACTCGAACAGACGGTTTGGGTTGTGAGTTGTGAGGAAAGAGGATAGATGATAGATGATAGACAGAGAGATAATAGACAATGAGAGAATGAGAGAATGAGAGAATGAGATAATGAGATAATAGACGGAAGGAGTTAGGAGTTAGGGGTTAGCTTTTAGCTTTTAGCTGTTAGCTGTTAGCAGTTGGAAGATGGAGTAGCAATTCATTTAAAATTTAAAATTCAAAATAATTCTTTCCTCATTCAAAATTTAAAATAATTCTTTCAAATTCATAACTCATAACTCATAATTAATAATTCTTTTTCATAATTCCTACTTCCTAATTCTTTATAGTTGTTCTAGAGTACCTCCTTTTCTTAACTATTTTATTGAAATAATTTTTGAAACAAGGAATGAGCAAGCAAGCACACCCTATGATTTAGGTGCAGGAACCGGAGCAATTCAATAGGCTTTTGAATCGCTATTGCCTATTCCATATCGTATGTCTTATCTCTAACATGTTCTCATCTCACCACTGGCTCTTTCGCTTTTTCTTTAGCTACTTTCCTAGCTTTCTTTTTAGCCGCTTTTGCAGCTGTCTTCTCGTTTTGCGACTGTTGTGCGGCTACCTTAACGGCACGTTCTTGTGCTCTTTGTGCAGGCTGTTGTGTCTCTTGTTGTATTCTGTCTAAATCTGTTTCCTGACGGTCGTCTTGTTTCTCTACTTGCGCAAAAGCAATTGCGGTTGTGGCAAAAAAGAAAAGGGTTACAACTATTTTTTTCATGATGCTTTAGTATTTATGATCTACTACAAAGTTAGCCTTTAGGTAGTGTAGCTATTTATAGTATTTTGGGTAAAAGTTGTGTAATTTTTGGGTTAGCGGTTAGAGGTTGTCGGTTGTCGGTTGTGAGGAAAGAGGATAGATGATAGACAATTAGATAATAGACGGAAGGAGTTGTGAGGAAAGATGATAGAGGATAGACAATGAGATAATAGACAATGAGATAATGAGATAATGAGATAATGAGATAATTAGAAAATTAGGAATTATGAGTTATGAGTTGTGAGGAAAGACAATTAGAAAATTAGATAATTGACGGAAGAAGTGATGAGTTGTGAGGAAAGAGGATAGATGATAGATGATAGACAATGAGAAAATAGATGTAAGAAGTTAGGAGTTGGAAGATGGAGTAGCAATTCATTTAAAATTTATAATTTATAATTTATAATTCATAATTGATAATGGATTATGAAATGGAAGTGTTTTATATAAAACCCAACCTATTCTTGTTGTTTAAAGATTGTTTCCTATCTTTGAATAGCTAACTCAACAACACCTAAGTAACAAACCAACAGTACCGAACAGTATTTATGCAAATACATTACACCTTCACCCCTATGAAAAAAATTACGACCCTTCTACATTATTCGATTTTAGTCTTTTTGGTTGCTACTTCCCTAGTCCAGGCACAATGTTGGGAAAAAGTACAAGGCGGTCACTGGAATAGTTTTGGTATTAAAGCTGACGGTACGCTTTGGGCTTGGGGTGATGGGGATAGTAGAATGAGTACCAACTCCACTACTCCTTTGCGAATTGGCACTGCTTCCAATTGGACCAATTTTTCTGCTTCCTATTGGCATACGCTTTTGCAAAAATCAGATGGTACCTTGTGGGCTTGGGGTCAAAATGACGAAGGGCAATTGGGTGATGGCACTATTGGGGATAGCAGTCTTCCTGTTCCCATCAGCAATGTTACCAATTGGACTTCTTTTGCTGTGGGTGTTTATCATTCTTTTGCGATTCAATCGAACGGAACGCTTTGGGCTTGGGGTAAAAATACTAATGGTCAGTTGGGTGTGGGCAGCAATACCAACAAATACATTCCGACACAAGTGGGAACGGCTACCTGGTCTCAAGTTGCTGGTGGCGACCGACATTCTATTGCTATTCAGTCTAATGGGACTTTATGGACTTGGGGTGCAAATGATTTTGGACAATTGGGTGATGGCACCACTACTGCCAAAAACACACCGGTTCAGATTGGAACAGGCACTAACTGGGCACAGATAGAAGCTGGCGAACTGAATTCTTTTGCCATCAAAACGGATGGTACTCTTTGGGCTTGGGGATACAATTATTTTGGGCAATTGGGTACTGGAAACTTTGCTACTACCGCTTCACCTACTCAAATTGGTACGGCTACCAATTGGGTAAAAGTAACCTCAGGACATTCTCATACACTGGCGATCAATGAAGAGGGTAAACTATTTGCTTGGGGTTCAAATAGCAATGGACAATTAGGTGGTGGTGGTTCTAACGGTTTTGCACTCAACAACAGTACCGATTGGAATCAAATTACGGTGGGTTATACCCATTCGTTAGCGTTAAAAAATGATGGTTCGCTTTGGGTTTGGGGAGAAAATTACTATGGTCAATTGGGCAATGGAGTTGCAATTGATTTATGGACACCTACCGTAATTAGTTGTCCAGTAACCTTGGCAACGGAAACTTTTACGACCCATGCTGTATCTATCTATCCCAATCCTACGCACGACCTCCTTACTATTGATGCCAAAGAAGGACAATTGGAACGCATAGAAGTTTACGACTTACTAGGCAGACCTATCCTTAGCTCTCCTGCTACTAGCACCACTAGTCAACTCGATCTTTCGGAACTAGAAAAAGCAACTTATTTGTTGAAAGTTGTTACTAACAAAGGGGTACAAGAGATGAAAATTGTTAAAGAGTGATTAGTTGTGAGTTATGAATTATGAGTTATGAATTATGAGTTATGAAGGTTGTACAGATGCTGAGCAGATGAAATAAGTCAGACATCAGAGAGTTGTATATTATTCTATAACCTCAAACAACAGCAATTGTGTTTTTTGAATTTGCGTAAAATTATTATCTGCAATAAATAACAGTGTTTTGTGACCATTGGGCAGGGTAGGACCAAAAGTTACACCTTCAATATTATCTATATAAATGCCGAGGTTATCCATATTTAGCAAGAGCTTTTTTGAAACTGGCACAAACTGGGTGGAGTTCATCAATGGTATATT
>JAYTIV010000199.1:0-18144 GCA_043731625.1 Flavobacterium sp.
CGCAGCACAAGTAGGTTGTGTGGTTGTTCCTAAAGTTGGTGTTGTAGGCGTTGGAGGTTGCGCATTGATTATAATAGAAGCCGAAACTGCAGAAGTACAAGTAGCAGCATTGGTCACAGAAAAAGCATAATTACCGATAGCAAGATTCGTAACGGTATACGATGCTCCACTACCCGTATATGTTGTAGCCGCTGTTCCGAATTGATCGATAGTCCAAGTTCCTGTTGGTAATCCACTTAAAACGACCGAACCCGTTGCAGTTGCACAAGTAGGTTGTGTTGGCGTTCCAACAGTTGGTATTGCTGGCGTTGCTGGTTGTGCATTGATTGTAGCTAGAGCAGAAATACCCGAAATACAAGTTGCAGCATTGGTCACCCTAAAAGTATAAGTACCTGTGGCAAGATTTGTAACGGTATAAGTTGCACCACTACCCGTATATGTTGTAGCCGCTGTTCCGAATTGATCGATAGTCCAAGTTCCTGTTGGTAATCCACTTAAAACGACCGAACCAAGAGTTGTGCAAGTTGGTTGGGTTGGAGTTCCAATGGTTGGAGTTGTAGGCGTTGCCGGTTGAGTTGTTATATTTACATTTGATGTTGCTACTGATTCACAACCAATACTATTAGTAACTGTAAACGTATAATTACCAGTTGCTAAAGTAGGAACTGTAAATGAGGCACCACTTCCACTATATGTTGTAATTGCTGTGCCAAATTGATTAATAGTCCATGCACCAGTTGGTAACCCATTCAAAATAACAGAACCCGTTGCTGTTGTACAATTAGGTTGTGTAATTGTTCCTATTGTTGGAACTGTTGGAGTAGTAGCTGCAGTACAAGGATTTGCAGTGCATGTTAAAAATCCTGATGCTAAACATGCGCCTAATGCACCAGAAGGTGTCACAGTAATTGTTACAGAATCATTAGGTAATAATCCTGACTTTGTATAGGTTAGAACATTGCCAATATTTCCAACAAAAACCGTAGGACCTGCATTAATACTATATAAAATAGTATAAGTTGTTGCACTAGGTACTGCTAACCAATTAAAAGTAATTTGATTTAAAGTTGTTACTCCACAACTTATAGTTGGAACTATTAACGGTTTTACAGTAACTGTTATTTGACCTGTACATCCAAAGTTGTTTTTATATTCAATAATTGCAGTACCAGCAGATACGCCAGTTACATTTCCAGTACTATTAACAGTAGCAATCGATGGACTTAAAGAAATCCAAGGATTTAATGCGGCAGGTGCCCCAGAACCAAGAAGAGTACATAAACCTCCTTGACAGAAAATTAAACTATTATTAAAAATAGGAGCTAAAGTTACTGTAGGTGAAATAGTAACATTAACAGTTATAGATGCATTATTAAATAAATTATCTGTATAAGTGATTGTTGTAGGTCCACCAGAAACAGCTGTTACTAATCCTGTTGCGTCAACAGTTGCAACTGCAGGATTCGAAGAAACCCAGGGATTTATTGGTGCAGGAATACCAAATCCCGTTAATTGTGTTGTTGTAGAACCAGGTAGACAAATACTTGTAAAACCTGTAATTACTCCTAAAGGAGAAGAAGAAAAAATTCTTTTTAATTTATTTTCATCAAAGTATTTTATTTTCTCTAAGTTGTTTTTAGAAATTATTTCATTTAATGTTAAAGGGCTATTTAAATAATTTTCAAATACTTCTTTTTTTAAATAAGTTGTTTTAAATAAACTACTTTTACTTTTATTAGTTTTTGAATTAGATATTAAATTTTCTTGTTTAACTGTAAATTTTAAAATTTCCCAATAATCATTTATATTTTTTTTACTTTGATTAGCAATGGAGTCATTAATCTTTATAACATTATCAATAGCTTTGTTTTGCTGACAAAAACTATTATTTATGAAAAGTATAAATAGTAGTAAAATTAACTTCGAAAATAATTTAAGTAATTTGAAACTCATAATCGTATTTGGGAACTATTATGCAATAATATTTCTTTATTGAATAAATGGTATTTTTTGATTTTTATCCATAAATTTTCAATAAACTATTATAATTATTTACCCTTAAAAGTAATCTTTTTGAGGTGTTTAATTATTTCAAATTTATTGTTAATTTATTAAAACTAAAGACAAATATAATTAAAAAAATTATAGTAGAGAATCATTTTATCTTCTTTACTATTCGTTCATTATATCGTAATAGGAAATTAACTATTAATTTAATTTTTGTTGGTGTGAAAAAAGGTTAAGTTGTTATAAAAGAGTATGCTATCCCTTAAAATAAAAAAATAAGCCCAAAATATATTTTGATTTTGGACTTATATATGGGATACTAGTATTTTTATTTTATTTTTTTAGATATCATCAAAATCAATATCTGTAAAACTGTTGGTTTTGGGAGTTTCTGTATCTGATTTTTCAGTATTGTATTCCTTTTTGAAATCTTTTTGGTGTCTTTCAGAAATTACTTCTTCTCCTTTATGATTCAATACATATGATGTCATATCTTCTAAAATCTCTGCGAATGCTGTAAAATCTTCTTTGTATAAATAGATTTTATGTTTTTTGAAATGAAATGACCCATCTTCTTCAGTAAATTTTTTACTTTCGGTAATGGTAATGTAGTAATCGTCGGCTTTGGTTGCTCTTACATCAAAGAAATAAGTTCTTCTTCCTGCTCTTAAAACTTTAGAAAAAATTTCTTCTTTTTCTAACATATCGTTTTCTCTCATAATCCTTCTATCAATTTTTGGTGTTAATTTTCTTTTGGTTCGCTAGTTTGCAATCGCTTGTGTCAAAAATGATAAAAATTGTATAATTACGCAACATTTATAACATTTCTTTTTCTGAAAGTTGTTTTAAATATAATTCAGCATAATATCCTTCTGTGTTTACTAGTTGATTATGAGTGCCTTGTTGAATTATTTTTCCATCATCAATAATAATAATTTTATCAGCATTTTTGGCTGACGAAACTCTGTGACTGACTATTATTGTTGTTTTAGTTTTGCAAAATTCTAATAAATTGTTCAGAATAGCTTCTTCAGTTTCTGTATCAACAGCAGAAAGACAATCATCAAGTAATAAAATTGGAGCATCTTTTATTATAGCTCTTGCAATAGATACTCTTTGTTTTTGACCGCCGGAAAGGGTGATGCCTCTTTCGCCCAAAATAGTTTCATATTGTAAATTAAAATTCATAATATTATCGTGAACAACTGCTTTTTTTGCAGCAGCTACTACTTCAAGTTCTGAAGCATTTTCATTGCCAAATTTAATATTATTTTTGATGGTGTCTGAAAATAAAAATGCATCCTGAGGTACTATTCCGATACTGTTTCTTAAATCATACAAATTCAATTGTTCAATTGGAATACCATCAATAAGTATTGAGCCATTAGAAGTATCATACAATCTGCTTATTAAAGAAAGTATCGTTGATTTTCCAGCACCCGTTTTTCCTAAAATTGCTAAAGTTTCTCCTTTATGAATGGTAAAACTAAATCCTTGAAGGGCATTGATATTGGTATCATCATAAGTAAAACTTACATTTTTGAATTCAATTGTGCCTTTAATTTCAGATTTCCCTTTATGATTATTTTGAATATCAGGTTGAATTTTCAAAAACTCATTGATTCTTTTTTGTGATGCTTCAGCTTCTTGCACCATAGAAGATACCCAACCTAAAGATGCCACTGGCCACGTCAACATATTGACATATAAAATAAATTCTGCAATGGTACCAATGCTTTTTATACTTCCGTTGATGTACATCATACCTCCAAAATAGATCACCACCAAGTTGCTTACCCCAATTAATGCCAACATTAAAGGTCCAAAAAGCGATTGTACTTTGGCAAGACCCATACTTTTGGCTTTGCTTTCTAAAGATAAATTTTGTAAATTTTCTTGATGTTGCTTTTCTAGCGAATAGGCTTTTATTACTCGAATTCCCGAGAAAATTTCTTGTGTAAAACTGGATATTTTAGATAAGTACTGTTGAAAAATAGTACTCCTTTTATTGATTGCAGAACTTAGTTTGAAGATAGCATAAGACAATACCGGTAATGGTAGTAAAGTATACAATGTTAATTTTGGCGACACATTATACATATAGACAATAACAATAGCAAAACGGATAAACGTATTTATGGTATACATTACTGCTGGACCAACATACATTCTAACTTTTCCTACATCTTCACTTATTCGATTCATTAAATCGCCTGTACGGTTTTGTTTATAAAAATTCTGAGATAAATTTTCATATTGACGAAAAACTTCATTTTTTAAATCAAATTCAATATGTCTTGACATGACAATTAAGGTTTGACGCATCAAGAAAGTTAGAAAACCTGCTATTAAAGTGGTGGCAATAATCAATAAAATATTGTGAATCAATTCGTTTTGAATCAATGATGTATCGGCATTTGGTTTTTTAGCAAAACTTTCAATTGTTTGAAACGATTTGCTAATCAATTTTGGAGTAAATAAGGAGAATATTTGCGCCACAATAGTTGTGACTATTCCTATCAAAAAACTATATTTATATTTGACGAAATATTTATTTAAATACTGTAGTTCTTTCATTATTTTGTTAAATTCTTTTTGTATTGTTAGTTTTTTATCAATAAAATTGAATAATATGTAATTATGTTATTTACGATAATAAAAACATTTTTTTATTAAATTACTATTTATCTTCAAAAATAGTGCGATATTTTGATTTTAATATTAATTTTGCATAGTCTTTTTGATAAAGTCGCAAATCCTAAAATCAAAAAAAATTATGGTCACAGAAATCTTAAACCCAAAAGAGCTTCAAAAAATTGATCCCGTCTTCGGACAAATATCTTTTGATAATCACGAACAAATTGTTTTTTGTAACGACAAAGATACAGGTTTAAAAGCAATTATAGGAATACATAACACAGTTTTAGGACCCGCTTTAGGTGGTACAAGAATGTGGAAATATGCTAACGAATGGGAAGCCTTGAATGATGTTTTGAGGCTTTCAAGAGGTATGACTTATAAATCAGCCATTACTGGACTCAATCTTGGTGGTGGAAAAGCGGTTATTATTGGCGATTCCAAAATTGATAAAACACCAGAAATGATTACCAAATTTGGTCAATATGTCAATTCTTTAAGTGGAAAATACATCACTGCTGAAGATGTTGGAACTACTACTGCCGATATGGATTTAATTCGAGAAGTAACAAAACACGTAACCGGAATATCTGAATCTAAAGGTGGTTCAGGAAACCCTTCTCCTGTTACCGCTTATGGTGTGTTTATGGGAATGAAAGCTGCTGCAAAATATAAATTTGGTACAGATGTATTAGATGGTAAAAAAATATTGGTGCAAGGAATTGGTCACGTTGGCGAAACCTTGGTAGATTATTTAACCAAAGAAGGTGCGTTGGTACAAATTACCGATATTAACGAAGCAAGATTGCTAGAAATTAGTGCAAAATATGGTGCTCAAATTTTTAGAGGAGAAGATTTATATGCTGCCGATGTTGATATTTATTCGCCTTGTGCTTTAGGAGCAACTATAAATGATGATACCATATATAAAATAAAAGCTCAAGTAATTGCTGGTGCTGCCAATAATCAGTTGGCCAATGAGCAAATTCACGGACAGATTCTAAAAGATAAAGGTATTGTTTATGCGCCAGATTTCTTAATAAATGCTGGTGGTATCATCAATGTTTATGCAGAAATTGTTGGATATGACAAAGCAGAAGCCATGCGCAGAACCGAAAATATCTATAATACTACTTTAGAAATATTGAATGTTGCTGAATCAAAAGGAGTTACCTCGCATCAAGCAGCCATGTTTATTGCCGAAAATAGAATTACAGAACGAAAAAAAGAAAACACTAAATAATATAGGGTTTCAAATATATTCTTATTTTTGCGGAGCGAAAGAAATTCTTTCGCTCCTTTAATTTTAAAAAGTTCTTACCAAGTGTTAAACAGAAGACATATTCGTGTAAAAGTAATGCAATCCATTTATGCGATGCATCAAAACGGTTCGGAGAATATAGAAAAAGAAGAAAAATTCTTGTTGTATAGTATTGAAAGTATTCAAGATTTATATTTAATTATGCTTTCCTCTTTAATCGAAATTTGTAAAAAAGAAGTCATATTTCTTGACAAATCTAGCCAGAAACATTTGGCAACACCTGAAGAACGCAAACCCAACAAAAAATTTATCCATAATGCCGTTTTCAGAATTCTTTCTGAAAGCAATTCGTTGAGTATGGCTCTTGCTGATAGAAAAATAAATAATTGGAATTTAAATGACGATTATATTTTATTGCTTTTGGCAGCCATAAAAGAAAGTGATTTGTATGCCAATTATATGAAAAATAATAAAAATACTTTTGAAGAAGACCAACAATTCATCGAAGCTATTTTTACCGATATTATTGCACCCAACGAAAAATTGTATGACTATTTAGAAGATCATAAACTAACCTGGATAGATGATATTCCGATGGTGAATACTTTAATTGTCAAGCAAATAAAAGATTTAAAATCATCTGCTGAAGCTACTTTCAAAGTTTCAAAACTGTATAAAGATCAAGAAGATAAAGAGTTTGTTATCAACTTGTTTAGAAAAACAATTCTCAACGAAACCGAACTTGCCAAAGAATATATCGACAAGACACCTAATTGGGATACCGAAAGAATTGCCGAAATTGATACCATCATCTTGAAAATGGCCATCTGCGAATTTTTGAAATTTCCATCTATTCCTGTAAAAGTAACTATCAACGAATATTTAGAAATTGCCAAAGAATATTCTACACCCAAAAGCAGTATTTTTATCAACGGAATTTTAGATAATTTGGTTAAAGAATTTGAGGTAAATAAAAAATTACTCAAAACGGGTAGGGGTTTAATGTAATTTTAATCGAATAAATAGAATAATAAACTAAAATAAATCAACCTAAAAATAAAAATCATGCAACAATTACAACAATTTCTTCCTTTTTTATTAATGTTCGTAGTCATCTATTTCTTTATGATTCGACCACAACAAAAAAGAGCTAAAAACGAAAAACAATTTGAATCTGATTTAAAAGTTGGTGACAAAATAGTGACCAAAAGCGGTATTCACGGTAAAATTGCCGAATTGGCAGAAACCACTATCGTTATCGAAACTATGTCAGGAAAACTAAAAATGGAACGTTCTTCTATTTCAATGGAAATGAGTGCTGCATTGGCCAAAAAGTAAGACTATAATTGGTTCAAAATAAAAAAATCCACAACATAATCTAAAAATTATGTTGTGGATTTTTTATTTCTAATAATCTCCTTTTTTCTTAAACCGAGCATCATCTCGTTTTATGAACTCCGTTTTTCGTTTCGGAAGTTCAGTTTTTGGCAAACTGGCTTCTTCTGTTTTGCTTGAAGGTTCAATAAGTTGATTGAGTTCCTTAATTTCAGCATCGGTCAAATCGCGAAATCTACCCACAGGAATATCAAGCGAAATATTTATAATCCGTATTCTTTTCAAAGTCGTTACTTCATAACCCAAATACTCACACATTCTACGAATTTGGCGGTTTAGACCTTGTGTCAGGATAATTTTAAAATTGTATTTGCTAATTTGCTCCACCTTACATTTACGAGTAATCGTATCCAAAATCGGGACACCATTTCCCATTTTTTCAATAAAACGGTCGGTGATGGGCTTGTTGACAGTAACCGTATATTCTTTTTCGTGATTATTTCTTGCACGTAAAATTTTGTTGACAATATCACCATCATTGGTCATAAAAATCAATCCTTCACTGGCTTTGTCCAATCTCCCAATCGGGAAAATTCGCTTTGGGTAATTGATATATTCTACAATATTGTTGCGCACTTCAAGGTTGGTCGTACATTCAATACCAACAGGTTTGTTGAAAGCAAGATAAACCAATTTCTCGTTTTTTTCTCGTATCAACTTTCCATCAATACGCACTTCATCCTCTGGAGATACTTTGGTTCCCATTTCGGGCACGATACCATTTATTGTTACACGACCGTCTTCAATAAGTTTATCAGCTTCACGACGAGAACAAAAGCCCGTTTCGCCAATAAATTTGTTGAGTCGTTTTAGGTTTTCTTCCATTTGACAAAAGTAAACAATTTCAAAATTTATTTTTCACTTTTTTATCAGAAGCAAAACATTTGGGCATTTCTAAATTTCCCTATTCCTGCTATCCATTGCAATCTGTTATTGCCAGCTTGCGATGCAAGCTCACAACATCAGGATTTCCATTGCTATCAGGGCTAAAGATTTTTTTTTAGCTTATTAATTCGTTGTTTTCAAATGGAAAAAAAACAAACCCAACCAATTCAAACAATAAACCCCGCTTTTAGCGGGGTTTATTTGATTAATACAATGTAATAATTTTAAAAGATTAATTCTTTTTAAGAATCAATTTCTTAGTAACATTCTTATCTTGATAATTAATTTTCACATAATATATGCCATCCGTAAAGCTATCTATATTTAACGTTGTCTTAGAAGTATTGGGTTTATGGTTACTAATAATTCTTCCTAGGTTATCAATAATCATAAAGTTATCAGCAATGATGTTCTCTGTGTCACCCTGCTGCGCAAAGTCTCCTGACTTTGAGCTATTATTGACTATTAATTTATCAAATATAAAAAAATACCGCAAAGTCAGGAGACATTTGCGGAGCTTTTCTAAGGAACTCTTTGCGGAGCGGGGGTCCTTTTATACCATCAGGTTTCTAAACTATTTGAACAATTCTATTCATTTGAATTTCTATTTTAATATTTATTTATTTTTTAAAGACAGAAAACAATATTTTATTGCTTGTTTGATTATCTAATAATACAACTTTCCCATCATTATCAATTTTTAAAATACAATATTTTTCTTGAATATTTCTTTTTTTTCCATCGACAACATCATTGGATTCAAAGTTTGATTTTAATATTAATAGATAGTTATTTGAGAAAAATGATCTTAAAAAATTTGGGTCATCCATCTTACTGTGAAAAACCTTTATTAAAGTAGTTTGTTTATTGTTTTTTACAGCTAAAAATCCTAATTGTTCTTCAGGATAATTTCCAAAATAATCTTCAAAAGAAAATAACTCAAAAGTATTAAGTTTTATTTTTTTTTTTCCATAATAAAACAATTTATCATAAATAGAATTTTCATTTGAAAATTTAGATAAATATAAATTTTTATTTAATAATTTCACTTCTAACTTATTGCTTAGTAAACCTAAATTTAAAGTGTCTAAATTTTTAATTTGTAAATTTTCATTAAAAAAAATTTGATTTTTGTCTAAAATTGATTCTTCAAATAAGCTTGAATCATATGTATATATATTTTTTTTACAACTTGATAATAAAAATATAAAAATTAAAAAATAAGAAAAGATTTTCATGGTATGTAGTTTATTGTTTTAAATCCATATTTTGAATACAAATTAAATGTAGAATTGTAACTTTGACTAAAGTAACTTGGTCTAATATTAGTTGGTATACCCCAAATCTTAGCCTGATCATATTCCATTCCATGAATTATAGTATGACCATCATTAGGCAAAACAATATTATTGTAATAAAAGTAGGCATGTGCATATTCATGATTCATAGTCATATAAAGTTGAGGTCTACTTACAAATGCATTTTTTGATAAAAAAACACTAATTTCCCTTTTCCCTAGACCTAAAAAACCAGTATTTCTAGTCTGAGTTGTACCGAAAACTGCTTTACCTTGAGTATCATATATTATACCATCTTTACTTGTAAAACCAAAACCAGAGGGATAAGAGCCATCTGCATATAAATGGTCTACATTTTTAGACAACCTATTTAATTCTATATGATTATCTGAAAAAGATTGAGCACTTTGATTTGAATATTCTACACTTTGTTCGTTTCCAGTTATAGGTAATGATTCTGTTGAGGTACTAACACCACTACCACTCCAAAAATCCGCTCCGTTTTTTTGAGCTCTCAAACCGCCATCAATACCGCCAATAACTCCGCCAACAACGGCACCAATCAATCCGCCTTGTAAAACAGCTTTCAAAGTTAGATTTGTTCCAGAAATTTCTGCATTGGCAATTGTACCAAACACTCCAGTTATTCCACCTATTAGTGCGCCTTGCGCTGCACCTTGCCAAAATCCCTGTGCAGGTAAACTAAACATACAACTCCCAGCTGAACCTATACCAAAAGTAACAGCAGCACTTGCCGCACCAATAAACGTAGTTTTGAGCAAGCCACTAACACTAAAAGGTACATCAGCAAGCAGTGCAGTAAGCGTATATGTTAAAGCTGCAATCCCTGCCCCTATAGCAACAGCTGCCAAAAACGGTATAAACTCTCCACTTGGGTCTGTATACAACAAGGGGTTGTTCAAACAATAGGCATACCGATTATAGTTTTGGGTATTCTCTGGTTGCTGTATAAAATTGTCTGGCATCAAGAAACACCGTAAAACAGGATCATATAACCTACCATTCATATGAATCAAGCCCACTTCTTGCAAATGCTCGTGACTAGTATACCCTCTATCAAAGAACCTCAAACCACCAGTTACATCCCAACTAGTACCAGTAGCATCTACCAATTTGCTCAAATTGCCCCAAGCGTCAAACGCTCTTTTCTCTACCGCACCGCCTTGTTCATTACTTATGGCTAAGATACTACCTAAATAATCACGATGCAAATAATAATTGCTAGTTGTCGTAACATTAGTGTTTTGATCAAGTTGTTTCTCTTGATACAACACTGCACTATACGCATCACCACCAACAAAAGTTCGTATTTTTATGGTATGTGTTACAATATCAAAAAGCACTTCGGTACTGCCATCATCGGTGAGATATTTACTCTTACGTTGCACTTTGGTAGTGCCAGAAACTAGAAGTCCATTATCATAAACCATTTTTGTACGAGACAAATGCGAGTTATATTCAAAATCTATTTTACCCTTACCACTTTCGTTTATACTTACAGGGCTTTTAAACATAGTATAACTCACCGTTTGGTTTCCACCTAAATTTGTACCATTATAATATGCCAATCCTTCTGGGGTCAATTTTATACTTGTTTTCTTATATATTCCTGTAGTTAAATCTGTGTTGTAGTTTATGGTACCCAACTTGTTATTGGTCGTAATTCTTCATTTAGTATCATATACATTTTGGTCTATAGTATTGGTGAGTGGGTTGGTCCAAGTTTCTAAATGATCGTGATTGTCATACGTAAAATGTTCTTTGCTCAATCCTATTGCTAGATTTTGTCTGTCGAGCAAAGTACCTTTAATCGCATTAAAATTATAGGTATTGTTTAATACAAATACAGACCCTTTTTTGTGTTGTTGTGCTGTAAAATACGAATCAGAATCATAGCTATTCGTAATCACGATACCATTGCCCAATGTTGCTATCAAAGCTTGCATCTTTGCATTGGCAGTATGCAACTCCCAAAGTGTGGTATTGGTAGCAGGATTAGAAATTTTATACATCACTCCATTATACGCATTATAATGAAGTTTCGTTGTAACAGTAGAGGCAAAATTGGTTCCCGATACTTTTTCTCGTGTATAATTAGTCTCAGTTTCTATTCTACCATAAGTGTCAAAAGCAATGGTTTTGGTATGTTCTAACGCTGTGGTGTTTTCGGTAGTTAAATTCAAACGATGCAAGGTATCATAACCATAATCATAACTATCTATAAGTACATTGGCACTGGTATAACTGGTTTCATTAGTAAGCTGTCCAAAAGTATTGTAAGTATATGTAGTATTAAAATCGGTTCCGTCTCCTAGTATCTTTTTATTGGTAAGTTTACCATAATCATCATATACATAATCGGTATGCCCTTTGGGTGTAGTTTCTTTCTTAATTTGACCAAAGCCATCATATTCATAGGTATAAAGACCAGCATTAGGGTCAAATGTAGAAATTTTATTTCCCCAACCATCAATTCCTATTGTTACTTTGTGCCCTTCATAATCAGATTCTTTGAGTTGCCCATTGGCAAAATAAGTAAAACTTATCGTACCTCCTGGATCTGTTGTTTGTATTTTATTTCCAAGAGCATCCAAAGTGGCTGTTGTAACTTTTCCATCATCATCGCTCATAGTGGTGAGATGGTAATAACTTAACTTTTGTGTTCTACCTGTCGAGGCGGTTACTTTTGTTGGTCGGTGCAAATCATCATATTCATAAATTGTTTTTTTAGGGATGCCAGTTTCAAAGGGTTCACTCACTTTCCATTTTCTTCCCAGAGCATCATATTCTGTAGTTTGATAAATACTTCCAGAAGTAAATCCTTTGGTTGTTTTCTTCACTTCACGACCTATAACATCATATTCTGTGGTACTCGTTGCATTGTCGCCTATAGTGTTGGTACTTGTTACCGTATAGCCACCATCAGACAATTTTGCATAGCCTGTTGTGGTAATAGTAGGGGTTGTAGAAGCATTAGTTGTTTTACTTTGCGTGATCTTACCCCAATTATCATAGGCATATTCACTCACAACACCCATATAATCAGTAGATTTTTTCACTTGCCCCAAAGGGTTATATTGAAATAGAGTTACATATCCTTGATGGTTTATTTTTTTAGTAACAAACCGTTTGGTAGGTTCGTATTCGTCTGTAATAGTTCTAGGGGCAACTGCTGGCAAACAAGTTGGCATTGACACCGTTTTTGTTAATAAATTCCCTACACCATCATAAGTCATATCTTCAACCAATGCATCGGCAGTCAAATGACCTTTCTTTTCAGTATGGGTAATATTAGCACCTGTATAAGTATAACTTTCTTCTGATTTTCTCTCATCAGTTATAGTTCCTGTTGGAGAAATCAATTTTTTATTTGTACTTATCTTTTTAGGACGACCTATATGATACAAATTGCCCAAACCCGTAGGGTTGTTATCATAATCCTCTATTGCGGTGGTAGTAGTATTTGTACCTTGAAGTACGTTTTCGTTATAATAGTTCGTCACACTCTTAGTTTGCAAAGCATAATAATTAGGAGAACTTACAGTACCGTCATAAGTATAATTTGTTTGTATAGTCACTTTTGTGAGTGCATCAATACTAGTTTGAGAATCCAATAATACATTATACACCTTACTGTCCGGATTGGTATAGTTCGAAAACACATTTGTTTTAGTACTTAACAAATCACTGGGTGTAGTGTCAAATAGTGTAGTTTCATTGGTCGTTGTAAAAGTTTTTGTGGTGGCACCTCTCAAGCTGATATCATGTTGTTCTACGGTCCAGATTTTTGGGTCTGAAGGTTGCAAATACCAACTACTTCTTGCAGTTTTTGCAAAACCAATACTGCCATAATTAAAATTTGAAATAAAACTTTGATACTTAAAATCCTGATATTTAGAAACACCATTTATAGTAGCTTTCAATTTTGAGACAAAATATGAATCTGGTAGTTTTACACTAACATTGGGATATATTGCATCGTTAAAAGAAAAATACACAGGGTTATATTCAATTGTTTGAACAATTGCTCCACTAGCTTCTGTAATTGTTTTTAATCTATTATCCTTTTCTACATCTTTATTAAAGGAATAATAATCAACGATATTACTATGATTTCGAACCAATACAATATCTGTTTTGTATGTACCTCTATAATTATAACTAGCCGCAATAGGTACTGGTAAATCTGGAGACCAGGAGACAATATCTCCAGAATGAACATTTAAAGTAAACGGTAATGCTCCAGGTAAACCAATAGTATTAGTATATGCTGAAACAGACCAAGCTGTATCATGATTATTTATATCAAAAGGAACTTTATAATACTTTCTCCATACTCTAACTATGTCTGATTTTCCATCATTATCAACGTCCATTGGGTAATAAGTACAATAATGGCGTTGAGTATCATAATATGATGTAGTATCTTGCCAATACTCTAACGTATTTATTGTGCTTTTAGTAAAAAAAGCACCACCATTAGGATTTTGATTACTGTAGTAAATTGACCAACCAGTACAACCACTACATCCTTCTGTAGTCGGCAACATTATATCTGTTTTACCGTCTCCATTAAAATCCCCATAAAGAATTTGTTTGGTTTGAGAATATTCATTTATGATTCCGTTTCCAATAATTTGAAAAATGCCTCCTAGTTCAGTTTTAACAAATTCATAAATTTGATAACTTTTATCGTTATATTGTAAACTCGGACCGATAACTAAAACATCATCTTTTCCATCTCCATTAAAATCGGCTATTTGTTTAATTGTTAATGGGTTAATACCCTGGGTTAAAGAAAAGTAACCCTCTGAACCTAATACTGAGGATTTATTTGGATTCAAATCAAGCAAGTAATAACTATATTGATTAGCTATTGAATCAGAATAAGTACTACAGCCATTAGAAACATTTATCGTTTTAGTTACATTCCCTGTTTTTTGAATTAATACTTCAGATATACCATCACCATTAAAGTCTCCAATAGCAGTACTAAGTCCAGGTGTTGTGATTTGATCGGGATAAGTGTCTAAATATTGCTGATAACAAGGATTATCAGATGGTGCACCAGATAGATTAATTATGCAATGAAAAGATGATGACCTATCTAGTTCTATGGTTTTAGTATACGTGTTATTAAATTGAGTTGTACCTAAATCATACAATTTAAATTGAGTTGTAAGAGTATTTGAGTCTATTGCCAAAATAGATTGAAAATCATTTAATTTATTATTGGTTAAGGTTTTAACTGCATAATTCCATCCATATGGCATAGTACATAAGGGTGTATTTCCTGAATCGTAATTGAAATATTGTGTAAATAATTTATTATCAGCAACAAAATCTAATTTTGCATCACCATCAAAATCTCCAGCAAGATCTACTTCACTAAACGTAAGATTATTGGTGTAATTTCTTGCATACCTACTTATAGTAGTTGGTGTTGTTTCATAATCAAAAACAATTGGATTTGCTGCTTCACCAAGACCGTTTTTTTCAACAACTTGAGATACTCTTTCATATCCCATATTATCTGGATCTATTCTAGTCATTTCATAGCTACGAAATAGGACATCATTTGTATAAACAAAAACTTTATCTAATATTTTGGTTGCGTATACTGCATTTCCATTGATATAATCACGCTCTACTCTTTTAGCATCAACATATTGAAAAACAATTTTGTTCGCTTGTGTTATACCCTGAGTTTCATTACCACTAAATTTTATTTCTGTAATGTATTTTTGTGTGGTACTATTATAGGTATAATCTTGATATACGTAAGTAATATAATTCAAATAAACATCTTCATGTCGTATAATATACCAAGCATTAGCAGAAACTGCATTTTGAATCACACCATTGCCAGTACTACCATAATAGGTTCTTGACCCATCGGGTTCAGTAACAATAAAATACGTTTTGGGTCCATATGCAGTGGGTTCTATTTTGAGTTCAATTTTGGTATTGCTTTTATATTCAGTCTCATAAGTAGAATTATTTTCCCAATACGTTCCTGTTTTTATTAATAATCGTTGCCCATCAAGAGCTAATTTATCATTATCGTCAAAATCAACCCCATCTACAAAACCATCTATATCTCTTCTAGTAGCTATTCTTGTAATACTAGAAATACTACTAATATTCCAACCTTGACCCATAATACCTCCACCAACACCACTACTGTAGACCAAATTGATTACAGGAGCAACATCTTTGATGCTTGGTGGCATTGCAATAGGAATAGTGTAAGTAGCTTGACCAGAATTTGAAATTTGCAATTCCCCTTTAGTATCCGTAAAGGATTGCCCAAAAGCCTGAATACCAAAACAAAATAAAACGAGTGTGTATATATAGTTTTTCATAATTTATTGTTTTACTATTCTTAATGTTTTTCTTTCGCCTCCATTATAAACCAATATCAAATTATACAGCCCTTGCGGATAAAGCTGAAAGTCAATAATAGCAGTATCCAAAGCGCTTTGATTTGGGTACACATGCATTAGTTTTCCACTCAAATCATACAATTCCATAAGTTCCATGTCCTGCCCAGTCCGGTCAATCCATTTTACATTTAGTTCTTGTTTGACGGGATTAGGATAATACAAAACATCACCGTAATCGTCTGTAGGCACAAATTTAGGTTCCTCTTTACTAGCTATGGCATTGTTGTTACTTTGTCTTGCTAGATATATAAAACTCCTTTTTATTTGATTCCCAGCAGTGTCATAATCAAATTTTATAGAATTTGGCGCCAATATAGCATCATCAGATTTTATTGCTTTTCTTACATAGAAAGTACTTTCTAAGGTGGTCAAATTATCAAACACTATAGATACTTTTATAGAACCTGTTAGTATTGTATCATCCCATAATACAGCAGCAACAATATCATCTGTTTTTTTAATATCTCCACCTTTAATTAACCAATTTACACTAATGACTTCTTTTAAGTTGTCACCATTTATGTAGTACGTTGACCAATCTTTAGTACATACATTTAGAGTGTCCTTAATTATGGTTTTATCAATAAGTTTATGATGAAAAAGAGTATCTGTCTCATAAGTACATTCATTTTTTTCCCAATTCAAAACAATATCAGGTCCTTGAATGGTATCAGTTGACGAAATCTGAGCCCAAAAACAGTTGCTAATAAGCAACATCCATAAAAATAGGATACTTTGTTTCATAATAATAAATTTAAAATTCAGTCGATTTGGTTATTCTTATAAAAGCAGAACAATTTCACTAATCAAATTATAGGATTAATAATTTTACGGTTATTAATACTAATTTTAAGAAATAAAAATAATAAAACTGAACTAGTTGTTAATTTTTATAAAGTTCTATAAAAAATTAACATATTTAATAAATTGTTTAGGGAAACTATAAGCTATTTTTATGCGCATATTGTTGCTTATGTTTGCATAAAATAAAAATTTTAGTATATTTGTTTTAATAAAAAAAATTATGGAGCATTACAAATTAATAGAAATGCGTAAAGCAAAAGGATTTACTCAAGAACAAATGGCTCTAAAAATAGCTATGGAACAAACTACTTATTCTAGAAAGGAGAGAGGAAAATCACCAATTAGTAATGATGAATGGAATCGTTTTGCAAAAGCTCTTGATATTCCTGTAGAAGATATAAAAGAAAATAAATCTGTACTCAAAAATGAAAATTGTACATTTAATGAAAATGCTATAGGCATACAATACGTAAATATCCCTCAAAATATTTTTGATATTATCATAAAGTACAACACAAAACTGGAGGAAGAAAATGCTATAATGAAGGAACAATTAAAGAATATTTAAAAAATAGATAATTTAAAAATTATTCACACTTCAAATAAACTGCAATTTTTTCGTAGAGTTCTGTATTATGCAAACTATGACCAAAACCCTCTGTAGTAATTAAAGTGCCTTTTTTCCAATGGGTATTTATTTTTTCAGATTCAGAGTATGCTACCACTTTGTCGAATATGTCATGAGCAATGATTCCTTCTAGTGTTGTGTTTTTGAGAAAATTACTTGTAGAAAAATCATCAACTATAATATTAAATCGTTCTTTGGTATAAGCAACTAGTGAGCGATGCACTTTAGAATTAAGGCTTAATAATTTTTTATAGTTGTTCAGTATAATTTTAAAATCAGATGGAGCACCCAATAAAACTATTTTTTCAATTGCATTATTTTTATAGTGATGTTGGTAATAGGCAATAGCAATTCCGCCCAACGAATGACCAATTATGTGTTTGGGTTGGTGTTTCTGAATAAGAACGTCAATATATTCGGCATATTGAGGCACATTAAATTCTTTTCCACTAGACATTCCGTGAGCTGGAGCATCAATTGCAATTATAGTACTTCCTGTTTTTTTGAGATAGGGTAAGAGTTTTTTCCAACGGGATGCATTGCTTTCCCAACCGTGAAGTAATAGAATAACATTGTCGTTCCCTTTCCAAGTATAGGTTTGGAAACTTTTATTGTTATGCTGATGGGTTTCGGTTGTGCTGCTTTGAAGAAATTTGGGTAAATTGTCTTTTGATAATTTCCCGATTCTGGGTTGACTAAATAACTGGTACGCTAACAACATTGCTTTTCTAGGATTAACATAACTTAAGAAGTTAATATATA
>JAYTIV010000200.1:0-7035 GCA_043731625.1 Flavobacterium sp.
ACCCGAATATTTTTTTTGACATTTCCTTTATTTTAAATGCTTGTTTATAGCATTTTGAACCATTTTTCGTTCCCAAACAACTGGAAACAATTCTTTTAATATGGTATGATTTTTAGAATTCAAGCGTAAACCATTACTTAAATGAAACTTTCCTTTTTCATTTTCATTTAATATATAATACAATCCAGCTAATCGATATTCAACTTCATATTCTTCAGGAAAATATTCTGCTGATTGTAATAAGACTTTAATTGAACTTTCAAATTCACCTAGAAATTGTAAAAGATCAACCCAAAACAACCAAGTATCAAGTTGAAAATCTCCATATTCTACTGCTTTTCTGTAACCTAATTCTGCTTCTTCATAATAATTCATTTCTTTATTGATAGTGGCATATCGTTTCCAGTAAAAACGATTTTCATTATCAATACTTAATGCTTTATTGACATAATATAATGCCTTTTGGAAATTTTTCTGACGCACATAAAAATCGGTAATAGCAATCCAACCTTTGTCTAACAAAGGATCTTCGTGTACTGTTTTATTGAAAAATTTTAAGGCTAATGCTTTCTTTCCTAATTTTTCATAACATTTTCCAATGCGAAGTAAAGCATACGATGTTGGGTCATCAAGTTCTATGGTTCTTGTATAACTTTCGATTGCTTTTTCATATTGTTTTAATCTTTCTAAGGCTTTTCCTTTTTCCATAAAAGCGCCTAGAAATTCATCATCAATAAGAGTTGCAAATTCGAAAGCTCTTAGTGCATCTTCGTATTTTTTTAATCCATAGTTTAATCTCCCTAACTGATGCCAAGCAATTTCACTGTATGGATTTTTATTGATATATTGGTCTAAATATTCTATTGCACCTTCATTTTGATCTAAAAATTCAAAGCAATAAACAACATTATATAATGATGCTTGATCTTCTGGATCTTCTTCAAGACATTTAATAAAGTTTTCCTTTGCCATTTCAAGGTTGTCCATAAACAAATATTCCATACCAATTAGGTTATAGACATCTGCAAAATCATCTGTATATTTTAAAGCAGTTTGTAAAAGTTCTACCGCTTTTTCGTGGTTGTCTCTTTTTGAATAAATATTTGCTTTTTGAATAAATATCTCTTCATTATGAGGTTCGATAGCAAATAACTCATTTAGTAGTTTTTCGGCTAAATCTAGTTTATCATCATAGACCAACATTTCTACTTGTACGAGTTTTAAACCTGTAGATTTGGGGTGTTGTTCGAGTGCTAATTTTAAGGCTTTTTTTGCTAAAGAGGCTTTACCCATATCAAGATAATGAAGAATAATTTCTTCAAATTCTTCTGAGTCAAAAAAGAGTACTTTGTTGGTTTTCAACATCGACTCGAATTTTGAAAGGGATAAGTTATAATCGTCTTCTTCTTCGCTTAAATGCATAGTTTTATCTTTAAAATTATCCTTAATAAAAGTAAGGATTTAATTTGTATTAGTTAAGGAAAAGAGAATTGTTTTGAACAATTTAATTAACAAAGAAATAATTGCAATTATTGGTTATTGTTTGTTGCCTGAATATGATTCATTACATCCAAAATAATCGAACAACCTTCGCGTATTTCTTCTTCTGTAATGGTTAAAGGTGGTGTTATTCTTATTGCACAACCTTCAAAAAGTAACCAAAATAATATCAATCCTTTGTCTTGACACTTTAAAATAATTTGGTTTGTTATATCAGGACTTGATGTCATTGCCGCAAGCATTAATCCTTTTCCTCTTATTTCTTCTATCAAAGGATGTACCAAAAGTGTTCTGAAAAGTTTTTCTTTTGTTAAAGTATCTTGAATAAGGCTAGTTTCAGTAATTTCTTGTAAAGTAGCAAGACAAGCTGCCGCAATGACAGGATGACCGCCAAAAGTAGTAATATGTCCTAATTTTGGATTGTCGCTCAATAAATCCATATGAGCTGACGATGCAGTAAAGGCACCAACTGGCATTCCGCCACCCATACCTTTTCCTAAAATAATAATATCTGGAACAACATTGTAGTTTTCAAACCCAAATAATTTTCCGGTTCTACCAAATCCTGGTTGAATTTCGTCAATAATCATCATAGCGCCAACTTCGGTACAACGAGCTCTAACTTTTTCTAAAAAATTATTTTCAGGTTGAATAAAACCTGCTCCACCTTGAATACTTTCTAAAATAATTCCTGCTGTTTTTGTTGTTATTTTTTCTAAATCAGCTTCTTTATTAAATGTAATAAAATCTACATCAGGAATCAAAGGGCGAAAAATTTGTTTGCGTTCTTCAAATCCCATCACACTCATAGAACCCATTGTATTGCCGTGATACGCATTTTTGCAAGAAATTAATTGGCTTCTACCAGTAATTCTTCTAGCTAATTTTAATGCACCTTCGGTTGCTTCGGTTCCAGAGTTAACAAGATAGGTTTTCTCTAATGGTTTGGGTAGGAGAGAAGCAAGTAGTTTGCAATATGCTACTGCTGGACTTTGCGAATATTCGCCATAAACCATAACATGTGAATATTTGTCAAGTTGGTTTTTGATGGCATCATTTACTCGTTTGTTTTGATGTCCAAGCGTACAAGCTGAAACTCCAGCAACAAAATCTAAATATTTTTTATTATTTGTATCATAAATGTAAGAACCAATGGCATGAGAAATTTCCATACCCAATGGATATGGAGAAGTTTGTGCTTGATATTTAATAAAATCTAGATTCATTTTTACTTGACTAC
Source organism: Flavobacterium sp. (assembly GCA_043731625.1). Lineage (GTDB taxonomy): Bacteria > Bacteroidota > Bacteroidia > Flavobacteriales > Flavobacteriaceae > Flavobacterium. The sequence continues at coordinate 2,741 of JAYTIV010000200.1, forward strand.
TTTTTTATCTTTTGGATTATTCTTATCATAATCTAGGGTTTCTTTCCTAATTTTCATTGGAACATTTTCTTTTTCAAGTTCCGCTTTACTATCTTTAATTATTTTATCATTAAGCTCATTTTCTTCTGGTGGAAATATATCATCTTTGGTTTTGACTCGTTCATCACCACGCCAAATAAAACCTCGTAATTTTCTAGCATTTTCAGGTAAATCTTTTTCTGGATAAATATCACCATCAACATTGGTAAAGAAAGTCATAGTTTCAATTGTATTTCCGTCTAATGTGAGATTGATTTTGCTACTCACATTTTTATTGATACCTATAAGTTCATGTGCGTCATTTCGCATAAAATATACTACTTCGGTATTTTTTATAATATCGGCCTCATAGAGTTTGTTGTCTCTAAATTTTCCGAACAAATTTTGACCTTTCACTTGATTATAACCAGTTCCTAATGTGTCTTTTGAGACTAGAAAGGCATTGTTTAAAACTTTGAGTGAATCTAATTTTTCGGTTGCATCATTTCCTATCAAATGCATTACATCACCTGTCATTTGATTATCAAAATTCCAAAGTATTGGTTTGCCTATAAGTTGTGTGATATTGGTTTTTTGACTAGAATGTATAGAATCACATTTGCCACTCATATCTTTTTTGAAAATTCTAGCATTATTGAAAGCTCTCACGATTCTATTATCTGGTTTTCCTGTTACCATCAAAATTTTACCGTGAATGTATACAGAATCTTTATCAACAAGGTTTATGGCAACAGCTCTTTTGGTAACAAACATTGAGTCTTTTTGTTTGTAAACTTCTGCATAATGTCCTTTTATAAGTCCTTTATTGATGGTGTCTGTTATTTTGACATTGCGTGAAGCAGATGCAAATTCAATTTTTCTATCATAATATAAACTATCACCTTCTATCAATCTATCCTTATATTTGATGTAGGATTTCCGTAGAAAATGGCCCACATTTTTTTTACTATCATAAAAACCATTTTCGGTATATATATAATTTTCTTTACTCGTAATTGTTGAAGGTCCAAATAAATAGGAGTGTCCAGAATTATTATAGTAATCTAAATGATTTGATTTTACGACGTATTTAGGATTAGTAATTGTAACTGCAGTAAGAAATTGAAACTTTTTTTCATTAGCATAATATCTGCAAGATTTACTTTTTAGAACATTATCTTTATTTGTAATTGTTCCATAAGTAGTATAAAATGCTTGTTGCGAATTTCTATCAAAATTTAATGTGTCAGTAGCCAAATTCATTTCAGGCGAACGCATTACTACATTACCAGTTGCAAAAGCTTTTTTCTCGTTACCACTATATTCAGCATATTTGCTGTTCATAAACAAAGTATCACCTTGAACAATCTGAACGTTTCCAAATGCTTTTACATAATTTTCTTTCTGAAAATAATACGCTTTGTTACAAGTCATTATAGCACCATCATGATTAATACGTACATTACCAGTTAGCAGGAAAGCATCTGGAATTTCTGTTTGATTGATATCAGCAAAATCAGAATATTCTATGATTATTTTCTTTGGAGTTTGTGCAAAAATGATCTGGCTTCCAAATAAAATAATGATATATAATGTAAAAGAAATGAGATTCTTCAATGGTTTAAATTTTTGCCAAATTTAAGAAAAACCTATCAACCAAAACCGTTATTAAGATTTATTTATAAGTTAAGTACAAGTGAAGTTCCTTTTTTTATATTTGTCACAATATCTTGATAAAAAAATCAAATGAAAAAAGTAATTCTCTTCGCTATGATTGGTTTGTTCCTTTCAGCGAATGCTCAAAACAAAAAAAAGAAAGTTATGTCTTCCACTAAAAAAGAAATTTTAACTCCAAAAAAACAAGTTGTTTATCAAGTTTTTACACGATTATTTGGAAATAAAAACACTACCAACAAACCTTGGGGAACTATTGAAGAAAATGGAGTAGGGAAGTTTAATGATTTTACAGACAAAGCATTAACAGAAATTAAAAATCTTGGTGTTACTTATATTTGGTATACTGGAGTTCCACATCATGCATTGGTTCGAGATTATACAGCAATTGGTTTTTCTAATGATGATCCAGAAGTAGTAAAAGGTCGAGCTGGATCTCCCTATGCTGTAAAAGATTATTATAACGTTAATCCAGATTTGGCTGTAAATCCTGCAAAAAGGTTAGAAGAATTTGAAGCATTGGTTGCTAGAACTCATAAAAATGGAATGAAAGTACTTATAGATATTGTACCTAACCATATTGCTCGAAAGTATGAAGGGAAATCAAATCCAAAAGGAGTTCGTGATTTTGGTGCTGATGATAACACTTCTGTAGAATATGATCGAAATAACAACTTTTACTATATTCCTGGTCAAGCATTTCAGGTGCCAACTTCAGATACTTATAAACCTTTAAATGGTGAAAAAAATCCGCTTATTGATGGGAAATTTGATGAAAATCCTGCAAAATGGACTGGTAATGGGTCACGATTAGCCAAACCAGATAGCAATGATTGGTACGAAACTGTAAAAGTAAATTATGGTATTCGTCCTGATGGTACCAAAGATTTTCCAGAATTACCAACAGGTTTTGACAAAAAATCATACAAAGAACATTATGCTTTTTGGAAAAATAAAGAGGTGCCAAATTCCTGGAAAAAATTTCGAGATATTGCTTTGTATTGGACATCAAAAGGTATTGACGGATTTAGATATGATATGGCAGAAATGGTTCCGTATGAATTTTGGAGTTATATGAATTCCTCCATAAAAATGAAAAATCCAAATTCATTTTTATTAGCAGAAGTATACAATCCAAAAGAAGCAAGAAACTATATCAATCTTGGGAAAATGGATTATTTGTATGACAAAGTTTTATTTTATGATAAACTGAAAGATATTATAAAAGGAAAAAGTCTTCCTGATGGAATTTCGGATATTCAAAAAGACAATGCAGATATTGAACATCATATGTTTCATTTTCTAGATAATCACGACGAGCAACGTCTTGCAAGTCCAGAATTTGCAGGTACTCCAGAAAAAGGAAAACCTTTGATGGTGGTTTCTACTACAATTAGCACTTCGCCTACAATGATTTATTTTGGTCAAGAGGTTGGAGAAGCTGGTAATGAAAATGGTGGATTTGGAACACATTCAAGAACTTCAATATTTGATTATGTTGGTGTTCCAAATCATCAACGCTGGATGAATGAAGGAAAATTTGATGGTGGACAATTATCAGAATCTGAAAAAGATTTGAGAGATTTTTATAAACGTTTATTGAATTTTTCATTAAAAAGCTCAGCTTTAATGGGAAAATATCAAGAAATACAAACTATAAATAGAAGTGAAACTTTAGGATATGATCCAGGAATATATTCTTTTGTTCGTTGGTCAAATACTCAAAAATTGATAATTGTCACCAATTTTTCTTGGGTATCAACAAGTTCATTTGAATTAAAAATACCTTCAGACATTATCAAATCTTGGAAATTGAAAGATGGTATATATTCTATAAAAGATCAATTAAATGAATCAAATACTTCTCAATTACATGTAGTAAATGGAGTAGGTAATGTCAAAATTTCAATTGAACCCTCTGAATCTTTTATATTTCAGTTATAATTAAACCAAAAAAAGCACCTTTCACAAGGTGCTTTTTTTATCTATAAAATATTCTTTTACAGTGCAGTAATAATAAACTCGCTACGTCTGTTGGCTTGGTGTTCGTCTTCGGTACATTGTACATTGTCTGAACATTTGTTAACCAATTGCGTTTCTCCATATCCTTTTCCTGTTAATCGAGAAGTGTCTACACCGTTTTTAACCAACCATGCCATTGTTGATTTGGCTCTTCTATCAGATAGTTTTTCGTTGTATTTATGAGTCTGACGACTATCGGTATGCGAACGAACATCGATTTTCATATTCGGATATTGTTTCATCACATCTAATATTTTCTCAAGTTCCAAGGCTGCATCTGGACGGATATTCCATTTGTCTAAATCAAAATAAATAATCTTGATGCCGAAGGCTTTGGCCAAATCGTCTCCAACGGTAACCGTTTTGATGATTTTCTCTAACTGTATAGGCAAGTCGGTTTTGTCTTTATCAAATCCAAGGGTAACTTTTTGTTCTTTGGTTTCATAAGGTTCTTTTTCGGCACGCACATAATAGGTTTTGCCGCTTTCTAGTTTTCCTAAATCATAGAATCCTTTGTCGTCTGAGACTACTTCTTTTATTTTATTGAATTTTTCGTCTAATACCGTTATTTTGGTATTGGC
>JAYTIV010000201.1:0-2800 GCA_043731625.1 Flavobacterium sp.
TTTCGTAAAATATAAATCTGTTGTAAAGAATTAGTACATTTGAAAAATGAAGAAAACAGTTAAGATTACTTTGATTTTTATTTTGTTTATTGCTTTAACTTCTAGTAGTTTACATAAGTTTTATGTTTCTATTTATCAAATAAATTATGTTCCAAAAAAAAAGATGTTAGAAATAACTTCTAGAATATTTATTGATGATTTGAATACAGCATTAGAAAAAAAATTCAATAAAAAAACATTTATAGGAACAGACAAAGAAACTCCAGAAGATGTTATAATGATGAAAAAATATTTATCTGAAAAATTTATAATTAAGGTAAATGGCGTTTCTAAACCAATAAATTATTTAAGTAAAGAAGTAGAAACTACAATATTAGTTTGTTACTTTAATTCTAAAGAAATTTCTAAAATTGACAATCTTAGTGTTGAAAATAATGCTTTGTTAGAAATAAATGACGAGCAACAAAATGTAATTCAAGCCAATATAAAAGGTGAAAAGCAAAGCTTACTTTTAACAATTGAAAATTATAAAGGAATGTTAAAATAAAATCAAACCTAATTCTTTGATAAATAATCTATACTTTTATAGCTTAAACAATTTACAGGTTATGAAGTTATCTTTTTCTTTTTTAAAGTTCGGTTTTTTATTAATTTCTGTTGTAATTTTTGCTCAAGAAACTCCCAAAGTTATTCAACCAAGCGAAAAAAACTCTGATAAATTTAAACAAATGTACGATTTGTTGGCAACACCAAATATGTATAGAACAGCATCTGGCGCACCTGGACCAGAATATTATCAGCAACAAGCCGATTATAAAATTGATATTGAGCTAGACGATAAAAACACAAAACTTTACGGAAAAGAAACAGTAACTTATACCAACAACGCCAAAGAATCATTAGATTATATTTGGATGCAATTAGATCAAAATCAGCAATCTAGAAAATCGTTATCACCATTGGTAGAAAGCAATAAAACCGATCCTGCATCTGGAGTACAAGGTTTTTCTAGAAAATATCTTGAAGAAGATTTTGATGGAGGTTTTAATCTAGAATATGTAAAAGATGCATTGGGAAAGGCAATTCCATATACTGTAAATCAAACAATGATGCGAATTGAGTTGCCAAAACCGTTAAAAAAAGGAGAGAAATTTATTTTTTCTATAAAATGGTGGTACAATATTAATAATTATTTGCTTGATGGTGGTCGTTCTGGTTACGAACATTTTGATAAAGATGGAAATAATTTGTATGTTTTGGCGCAGTTTTTTCCAAGAATGGCAGTTTATAATGATGTAGAAGGTTGGCAAAATATGCAGTTTTGGGGTTCAGGAGAATTTGCTTTACCGTTTGGAAATTATGAAGTAAATATTACTGTTCCAGCAGATCATATTCTAGAAGCAACAGGAACTTTACAAAACAGAAGCGAAGTTTTTACGCCAGCTCAGGTTGCACGATATGCGCAAGCAGAAAAATCATTTGATAAACCAGTAATAATTGTAACTCAAGCCGAAGCCGAAGCAGCAGAAAAAATGTTTTCTGACAAGAAAAAAACTTGGAAATTTAAAGCAGAAAATGTTAGAGATTTTGGAATTTCAACTTCAAGAAAATTCATTTATGATGCCATGGCGGTGAAAGTTGGAAGTAAAACGGCAATGGCAATTTCATTGTATCCAAAAGAAGGAAATCCGTTGTGGGAAGAATATTCTACAAGAATTGTTGCACATACTTTAAAAAGTTATTCTCAATATACCTTTGATTATCCTTATCCAAAAGCAATTTCTATAAATGCAAAAGATCAAGGTATGGAATATCCAATGATTTGTTGGAATTATGGAAGACCAGACGAAACAGGAAAGTATACAGATCAAACTAAATACGGAATGCTTGGTGTTATTTGTCACGAAGTTGGTCATAATTTTTTTCCTATGATAATAAATTCTGACGAACGTCAATGGACTTGGATGGACGAAGGATTGAATTCATTTTTAGAATATTTAGCAGAACAATCATTTGATCCAAATTTTCCAACACGTCGTGGTCCGCCAAAAAATATTATTCCATATATGAGTGGCGATCAAAAAGGATTAGAGCCAATTATGTCAAACTCTGAAAGTATTCGTCAATTTGGAAATAATGCTTATGGCAAACCAGCAACTGCATTAAATATTCTTCGTGAAACTGTTATGGGACACGAATTATTTGATTATGCTTTTAAAACTTATGCTAATAGATGGAAATTTAAACATCCAACACCAGAAGATTTTTTTAGAACTATGGAAGATGCATCTGCAGTAGATTTAGACTGGTTTTGGAGAGGTTGGTTTTACTCTACAGATTATAATGATATTGGAATAAAAGACGTAAAAAAATATTTTGTAAGCAACGAACCATCTAAAGAAGTTACCGAATTTTTAAAAACTAGAAGAAGAAGAGATTCTGGAAACGCGCCAATGGTTTATATGATTGCCGATGGAAGTGAAGATTTTAAAACAGAATTAAATAAACCATTTAAAATATCAGATTATAAAGCACTTGACGATTATATAAATGAAAAATTTACAGCAGAAGAAAGAGCAAAATTAAAAGAGCCAAAGTATTTTTATCAAGTAACTTTTGATAAACCTGGAGGATTAGTAATGCCAATTCTTGTAGATTTAACATTTGAAGATGGAACTAAAGAATCGCACAAATTTCCAGCTCAAATATGGAGAATGAACGATAAAGAAGTTAGTAGAACATTTGCAACAGATAAAGTTGTAACTAAAATTGAACTAGATTCTAAACAAGAAACTGCCGA
>JAYTIV010000202.1:0-6969 GCA_043731625.1 Flavobacterium sp.
AGACAAACTAGGATCTGTATCTGTAATTGTATTTGTAAAAATACTTTGCGCATTTGAACTAAAAGTTAATGCAAAAAACACAAAAACAATTGATAATAATTTTATTTTCATATACACATAGGTATTTGTAGGTTTTATATATATTTTTAAAAAAGTATCTTCTTTTAAATTTCAACTAGCAAATTTATACTTAATTTACTTAATTTCAATATTTTTGCATTACTAAATTATTAACAAAAAACAACTTTCTTAAAAAAATTTTTATGATGCAAAGTAATACAAATAAGGAAGTTAAGCAAAAATTAGAGTTTTATTGTGCCTATCAAGAACGATGCCACAATGAAGTTATTCAAAAATTACGAACAATGGCAATAGATTCAGTTACTATTGATGAAGTTGTGGTGCATTTAATTCAAAATAATTTTCTCAACGAAGAACGTTTTGCATGTGCTTTTGCTAGAGGAAAAAACAGAATTAAGCATTGGGGTAAAGCCAGAATAATAAATGAATTGAAATTAAGAAATATCTCGCAATATAATATCTTAACTGCTCTAAAAGAAATAGATACCGAAGAATATCTAGAAGCTTTTCATGTTTTATCCGAAAATCATTGGCTATCAATTTCAGAGAAAAATTCGATTAAAAAGAAAAAGAAATTTTGTGATTTTTTACTTAGAAAAGGATACGAAAGTAATTTAATTTATGATAAGCTTAAAGTATTAGAAAAAGAATCAAATTGAAAGTAAAATACTAACAGCATTTCCTCCAAATCCAACTGCATTTACTAATACTTTTTTTATTTTTTTGTTTGTTTTTTGTTTAGCAGAAAATGGCACCTCTATAAAAGTTTGATTTTGCATCATGAAAATTGCCATTTCAATACTTAAAATCCCTGATGCGCCCAATGTATGTCCAATTTTCCACTTGTTTGTCGTTAGAAAAGGAATTGTTTCTCCAAACACTTTTTGTATCGCTTTATATTCTGATAAATCTCCAGCTTTTGTTCCTGGTGCGTGCATTATAATAACATCGACCTCTTCTAATTTAGTGTTTTGCAATGCCATTTTCATAGAATCCTGAAAACAAGTTGCTTCGGCAGAAATGGATATATTATGTTCTAAAATTTCTGTGGCATAACCTACACCCTCTATAAAAGCTATTGCATTTTCTTTTTTTCCTATTTCTAGACAACATACTGCTGCACCTTCACCAAGAATCATGGTATTTTGTTTTTTTTCAAAATCAAGTGCTTTACAAGGGTATTCTTGAATTTCTTTTGCATAAATTTTCATTGCTTGCATTTGAGCAATTGTAAAATCAGTCAATGGCGCTTCACTTCCTCCTACAAGAAATTTATTGGCCATTCCCGATTTTAACCAAGCAACACCATTTAATAAACTATGTAATGCTGTTGAACACGTTATAGAATGCGATATTTCTGGACCTCTGTTTTGTAAATCGTGAGCAACCCACGATGAAATATTTCCCAATGTTGTTGTTGGTGATGCTAATGTTAGCGTATTCCCGGTTTCTAAAAATTCTTTATAATGTTTCTCGAATAATTGAGTTGCACCACGTGAGGATCCAATATTGATCCCGAATGCATCTCCTTTTGACCAACCTGCATTTTGAATTGCTTGTCTAGAAACATATAATGCATAAAGAACTGTGTTGTCTAAAGATTTATATTTTACTTCAGAATTTCTTAATTCATTAATTTGAATTTTTGATTCATTGTCTAATTCAGCTACATATGCATTTTGATTTTTTATTTCTTTTTGAATAAAAAAATGTTTCGGTGAAAGATAATTTTCCCAAATTGTTTTAGGATTATTCCCTAAAGGAGAAATAGAAGCAATTGCTGTTATTGATATAGGTTGAAACAAAGTCTATTATTTTTTATGCAAAGGTCGCAAAGTTTTTTTCAAAGATTGCAAACTTTTGTTTATTTGTTTTTGAAAAATCAGACAATTTCAAAGCTTTGTTCTACTATTTTATAGACTTTATCTAATTGATTTTTTGTAATAATATATGGTGGTAAAATATAAATGATACTACCAATTGGTCTTAATATTACTCCATTTTTTATAAAGAAATCATATAATTTGTTTCGCAAATTACCGTAGTACGTTTCAACACCTTCTGTTTTTAATTCAATAGCAATTATTACACCCAAAACACGTGTTGTTTTGACCTTTAGATGGTTTTCTATCTTTTTTTGAAATTGTAAATGACTTTTGTTTATTCTATCTAAATTTTCTTGCATTTCAATGGTTTGCAATAATTCTAAACTTGCCAATGCTGCAGCGCAACCAGTAGGATTTGCAGTAAAAGTGTGCCCATGAAACAATGCTTTATTGATATCGTCACTATAAAAACTGTCAAATAAATCTTGGGTAAAAGTTGTAATAGCCATAGGAATTGTACCGCCAGTTAATGCTTTTGAAAGACACATCATATCGGGTTGGTTTTGTAAATAATCACAAGCAAACGTTTTGCCTGTTTTACCAAAACCAGTCATTACTTCATCTGCAATTGTAAAAACATTTCTATCCTTACAAATTTGAATAAGATTGTCTAATGCTTCTGGTTCATACATAATCATACCTGCAGCACCTTGAACCAATGGCTCAAAAATAAATCCAGCTACCATTTTGTCTGAAATTGCTTTTTCTAAAGCTTGATAACTTATAGATTCTTGCCCTTTTACTGGAACCGGAATCCGAACAACATCTATCATTGAACCTTTAAAAGCTTCTGTAAAAAATGAAATTCCACTTGCTGCCATTGCTGCAAAAGTATCTCCGTGAAAGGCATTTTCAAAAGCAATAATAGTAGTTTTTTTTTCGTTATTATTAAAAAAAAACTGCATCGCAACTTTTATTGCAACTTCTACAGCTGTTGACCCATTATCAGAGAAAAATAATTTCTTTTGATTATTAGGTAAAATTTCCATTAACTTTTCACTCAAGACAACTGCGGGTTCGTGAGTAAATCCACCAAACAAGACATGTTCTAAAGTAGTGAGTTGTTTATAAATAGCATTGGCAATAATTTTATTTGAATGCCCATAAGGATTGACCCACCACGAAGCAATGGCATCAATATATTCTTTATTATTTTCATCCCATAATAATGCTCCTTCCCCTTTTGTTATTGCTATAGGTAATTGAGCTGTTTTGTGCTGAGTGTATGGATGCCAAAGATGTTTTTGATCTCTTTCAGATAGATTCATTTATTTTTTTATTGCTGAAATTATATTTTTAAAAGTGCTTCTCTAAACAAATCGGCATATTCTTTTATGACATTTTTGTCAAAATATGGTTCTTGGTTTATTCTACCAATATGTTTGACTCCTGTTTTATTTAGAATTATTTCTTCTGTAGCTTTATTTTCATTTCCATTAAAAATAATTCCTGCAATAGTTATATTTCTGTTTTTTAGCGCTTCAATTGTCAATAGCGTATGATTGATACTTCCCAAATAATGTTGAGAAACTACTATTACTTTATAATCCGACTGAATTAAATCGATTATACAATCATTGTTATTTAATGGTACAAATATTCCTCCTGCGCCTTCAATAATAAGATGGTTTTTAGTTTTTGGTTCAATAATTTCATTAATGTCAATTGTTAATCCATCTATAGCTGCTGCTAAATGTGGACTTGCAGGTGTATTGAGTTTATAACTGTTTTCGTGAATAATTGTTTTATGATTCGAAATATATCTGGTAATTTTATGACTATCAGAGTTATCTAAATCACCAGCTTGGATAGGTTTCCAATAATCTGCTTCTAAAGATTCTGTGATAATAGCAGAGGCTATTGTTTTACCAACATCAGTTGATATTCCAGTAATGAAAATTTTCATTTTTTTTGATTATTAAAATCCATATTAGTTAATTCAAATTAAAATACAAAAGTACACATCAAAGCTAACACTTCGGTAATTTCTTTTTCTGAATTGTAATTGTGTAGGCAAAAACGCAATCGTTCTTGTCCTTCTGGAACGGTAGGAGAAAGAATTGCTTTTACTTCAAATCCTTTTTCCTGAAGTTGGCTAGCAATGTTTTTTACGTTGTCATTTCCTGGAATTATTGCACAATGAATCGCCGATTTGCTTCTGACAAAAATTGGTTTTAAACCCATCAATTGTTTTTGTTGGTTAAAAAAAATGATGTTTTCTTTGAGTGTTATTATCTCTTTTCCTTCATTTTCTAATTGTTGATAGGCAATATAAATTGTAGCAATTGCATGAGGAGACAAACCCGTTGTGTATATAAAACTACGAGCAAAATTTACCAGATATTCTTTCAATTCTTTAGACCCTAAAATAACTGCACCATGACATCCTAATCCTTTTCCGAAGGTAACAATACGAGCAAAAATATAATTTTGAAAATCATTGATTTGAATTAATCCTTCGCCTTTATTCCCAAAAACACCTATCGCATGTGCCTCATCAACAACTAAATAGCAAGAATATTTTTCAGAAAGATTTACAATTTTTTCTAAATCTGGAGTATCACCATCCATCGAAAAAACAGATTCTGTAACAATATAAATATTAGTTTTATTCTCAATAAATTTTAAGATTAATCGTTCTAAATCTTCATAATCATTATGATTAAACTTATATGATTTTGCTTTAGACAATTGAATGCCGTCACGAATGGAAGCGTGACATAATTCGTCATACAAAATATAATCTTCTTTTTGAGGAACGCTACTAAAAAAACCGATGTTGGCATCATACCCTGAATTAAAGATTAGTGCCGTTTCCGATTGATGAAAATGAGCTAAATAATTTTCTGTGATTTCATACAAAGGATGGTTACCAGAAATCAACCTTGAACCTGTAGCGCCATTTTCAATATAATTATTGTCTATTAAAAACTGATGTGTTTGATTGAAAATAACATTTGATTTTGCAAAACCAATATAATCATTTGATGAAAAATCGATTCGATCATTTTGAATAGGTAGTTTTCGTAAAGCATTGTTTTGCTCCCGAAGTTGTAGTTTTTGTGTTAATGTTTTTGGAAAATATTTCATATTATACAAATGTAAAGAAACTTTTAAGAATATAAATTTTATAAAAATAGTTGTTTTTTAATATTTTATTATTGTTTATCAATAATTATTATATATTTGTATACATTTTAAAACAATAAATCATGAAAAAATTAAATGCTTTAAAAACAATTGTTGATGTTGTTTGGATTATTTCATTAATTGGAGTGCCTTTTATTTTTATATGTTCTGTAATAACTTTTATAAATCCTGAAATTGTAAAAATTCCAATTAAAATTTTAAACAATAATGTTGACATAAAAACAATTACAGGTAAAACAACTGTATTTGTTGGTTTTATATGTATGGGACTTTATGTATATGGGTTATACTTATTTAGAAAATTACTTTCCTGTTTTCAAACCAAATTAATATTTGAAGAATCAACTATTATTATTTTGAAAAAATTAGGTAATGTATTTATAATATCTTCTTTAATTTATTCCCTTATCTTATTTTTAATTTCATTTTCTAATAATAAAGCAACGATAATAATTGGAGATGGACCATTTTTATATTTATTAATGATAGGTTTGTTTCTAATTGTGCTTTCGGAAGTTTTTGAAATGGGAAAAAAAATTAAAGAAGATAATGAGTTAACAATTTAACCTTGCCTTTAATTAAAACATATTGCAATGTTTGACATACAGAAAATACCTTCTAGTGATTTGGTTTTCAATAGCTAATTTGTCAAAATTAAAAAATGTGTATAGCAAAAGCAATTCGTTATTTCTACATTATAAATGATTAGTTAAATATTATAATGTTGACCAAATGACAATATGAAAAAAAAAGCCAAACATAAATGCTTGGCTTTTCTACTTTATTTAAATTTATTTTTTAATCAACTAAGACAATAACTTTATTATCTTTCATTTCAATTGTTCCTGAAGATATTGATAGAGAATAATTTTGCTCATTTACTTTAGCAAATTTATTTACCGCTTCTTTACTAAAAGTAAATTTTGGTGCATTTATCTTAATCAGTCCTTCTTTAAGAGTAGAAACTATTGGCGCGTGATTATTCAATATTTGAAAACTACCATCAACTCCAGGAAACGAAACCGAAGTAACATCTCCTTTATATAATAATGCTTCTGGTGATACTATTTCTAAAATCATAATTTTATGAGTTATGAATTATCAATTATGAGATATGAATTAGAGTAAAAACTCAAGACTTATAACTCATAACTTATAACTATATTAAGCTTCTGCTAACATTTTTTGACCTGCTTCGATAGCGTCTTCAATAGTTCCTTTCAAGTTGAAAGCAGCTTCTGGAAGATGATCTAATTCACCGTCAATAATCATATTAAATCCTTTGATAGTATCTTTAATATCAACCAAAACTCCAGGAATTCCTGTAAATTGTTCAGCTACGTGGAAAGGTTGAGATAAGAAACGTTGAACGCGACGTGCACGGTGAACTGTTAATTTATCTTCTTCACTTAACTCATCCATCCCTAAGATGGCAATGATATCTTGTAATTCTTTGTAACGTTGTAAGGTTAATTTAACACGTTGAGCACAGTTGTAATGAGCCTCTCCAATAACTGTAGGTGTTAAGATACGAGAGGTAGAATCTAATGGATCTACCGCTGGATAAATACCTAACTCAGCAATTTTACGAGACAATACAGTAGTAGCATCTAAGTGAGCAAATGTTGTAGCTGGAGCTGGATCGGTTAAATCATCTGCAGGAACGTAAACCGCCTGTACAGATGTGATAGACCCTTTGTTTGTTGAAGTAATACGCTCTTGCATGGCTCCCATTTCTGTAGCCAATGTTGGTTGGTAACCTACAGCTGATGGCATACGACCTAAAAGTGCCGAAACCTCTGAACCTGCTTGTGTAAAACGGAAAATATTGTCAACAAAGAAAAGTACGTCT
>JAYTIV010000203.1:0-2769 GCA_043731625.1 Flavobacterium sp.
CTGCTACAATTGCAGATAACGTTGGTGACAACGTTGGTGACGTTGCCGGAATGGGAGCCGATTTATTTGGTTCTTACGTAGCTACAGTTTTGGCTGCAAAGGTTTTAGGTAACTATGTTATCAAAGATATGGGCGGAATGATTACTGATGCTTTCGGTGGAATTGGTCCAATTTTATTGCCAATGTCAATCGCTGGTTTCGGAATTTTATTCTCTATCATAGGAACTATGTTAGTTAAAATTACTAGCGATGATGCTAAAGAAGCTCAGGTTCAAAAAGCATTAAACATTGGAAACTGGGTTTCTATTGCATTGACTGCAGTAGCTTGTTTCTTCCTAGTTAAATGGATGTTACCTGCTGAAATGAAAATGACTTTCTTCGGAGAAGGCTTACAACCTATTTCTTCAATGAGAGTTTTCTATGCTACACTAATTGGATTATTTGTTGGTGGAGCTATTTCATCAGTAACAGAATATTATACAGGTTTAGGTACAAAACCAGTTTTGGCAATTGTTCAAAAATCATCAACTGGTGCTGGAACAAACGTGATCGCTGGATTAGCAACAGGAATGATTTCTACTTTTCCAACAGTAATTTTATTTGCTGCTGCCATTTGGTCTTCTTATGCTTTTGCTGGATTTTATGGTGTTGCTTTAGCTGCATCTGCAATGATGGCTACAACGGCTATGCAATTAGCAATTGATGCTTTCGGACCAATTTCTGATAACGCAGGTGGTATTGCTGAAATGAGCGAATTACCAAAAGAAGTTCGTACACGTACAGATATTTTAGATTCAGTTGGTAACACAACTGCTGCAACAGGAAAAGGTTTTGCAATCGCTTCTGCTGCATTAACTTCATTAGCCTTGTTTGCTGCTTATGTTACTTTTACTGGAATTGATGGAATTAATATTTTCAAAGCACCAGTATTAGCAATGTTATTTATTGGTGGTATGATTCCAGTAGTATTCTCTGCATTGGCAATGAATTCAGTAGGAAAAGCTGCAATGGATATGGTGTATGAAGTACGTCGTCAATTCAAAGAAATTCCAGGAATTATGGAAGGAACTGGTAAACCAGAATATGCAAAATGTGTTGACATTTCTACAAAAGCTGCTTTACGCGAAATGATGTTGCCTGGAATAATGACAATCGGTTTCCCAATAGCAATTGTATTATTAGGATTGGTAGTTTATGGAGATAATCATCAATTAATAGCAGAAATGTTAGGTGGATATATGGCTGGAGTTACTGTTTCAGGTGTGCTTTGGGCTGTGTTTCAAAATAATGCAGGTGGAGCTTGGGATAATGCAAAAAAATCTTTTGAAGCTGGAGTAATGATCAACGGAGAAATGACATACAAAGGTTCTGATGCTCACAAAGCTGCGGTAACTGGAGATACTGTTGGAGATCCTTTTAAAGATACTTCTGGTCCATCTATGAATATCTTAATCAAATTAACTTGTTTAATAGGTTTGGTAATTGCTCCAATCTTAGGTAACGGAAGTCATACTGCAACTACTGAGAAAAAAGCTTGTTGTGCAACAACTGAAATGAAATCTTGCGACACAGATATGAAATGTGATATGTCAAAAATGGCAACGATGACAAAAGAAGAATGTGCTGCAATGTGTGAAGAAAAAGGATGTACTGCTGAAGAAAAAGAAATGTGTTTGTCTCATTATGATGAAACAGGAAAATTCAAAGGTGAAGTAAAACAAGAAATTTCAAAAAAAATAATGATGGAAAAAAGTGCTGACGGTAAAATGAAAGCTACTATAACTACTTCTACAAATGGAGTATCATCATCAGAAGTTATTGAAGGAACTGAAGCTGAGGTAAAAGCCAAAGTTGATGCAATGAATTAATAATTTCAAGATTTACATAAAAAAAAGCCTCACAATTGTGAGGCTTTTTTTATAAATACATTTTACTAAAATACTAGTTTGGTTTTATTCTAAAACAAACCATTCAATTCAGCATCAATTTTATTATAAATCATTCCTAAATCTTCCGGATTATTTACAAAATCTATATTGTCTACATCTATGATTAATAATCTGCCTTTGGTGTAAGTATGAATCCAAGCTTCATATCGTTCGTTCAAACGGCTTAAATATTCAATTGAGATGGAGTTTTCATACTCTCTACCGCGCTTGTGAATCTGAGAAACAAGGTTTGGAATGGAACTTCGCAAATAAATTAGCATATCTGGTGGTTCTACCAAACTTTCCATAAGTTCAAAAAGGGAGGAATAATTTTGAAAATCACGATTAGTCATCAATCCCATTGCGTGAAGATTAGGAGCAAAAATATGAGCATCTTCATAAATAGTTCTATCCTGAATAATCTTTTTACCACTTTCGCGAATTTGTAACACTTGTCTAAAACGACTGTTTAAGAAATAAATTTGTAAATTAAAAGACCAACGTTCCATTTGATGATAAAAATCATCCAAGTAAGGATTGTCTACTACGTCTTCAAAATGAGGTTCCCATTTAAAATGTTTTGCTAATAATCTCGTGAGAGTTGTTTTTCCTGCGCCTATGTTTCCTGCTACTGCTATGTGCATTATGGTAATGTGATTTTATAATTTGTAATTCCTTCGATTGTAAAAATAGATAAAATTTGGTCTTTATAGAAAAAACTTTTAAAGGTTTTTTCATTAATTTCAATTGTAATTATTTTCTGATTTTTAGAATCTTTCAGATATATTTTATGATTTTCGGAATAAATCAAAAACGATTCGTTTGTGATTTGAATTTGATC
>JAYTIV010000204.1:0-6885 GCA_043731625.1 Flavobacterium sp.
CCTACAGTTTGAATGATATTATATCCGTTTATTGTGTATCCAACCTGACGAATCAAATAATAAATACTGGCATTAAATTCAAAATTGATAAACCAGAGCGAAACGGTTTCGACATAATTGGTGAGGAGCATTGAAGTTGAAAAGGGAAAGAAAAAAAGGAAGTTTAGCACAAGGATTAAACCATAGAATAATAGACTTTTTTTTAGTCCAAAATATTTAAAAAACAAAGGCAAAAGCAATAATGGGAGTAATTTTGTTGCGATAGCAATAGCAACAAAAAAAGCAGCAAAAAACAATTTGTTTTTGATCAAAAAGCACAACCCAATTACAAAAAAGCACCACATTACGCCTTCAAAATGAAGGTTTCCACTTAGCTCTAAAATCACCAACGGGTTTAAAAAATACAGAAAAATATTTTTGGGGTTTTGGTTAAAATGTTGGAGTAGTTTTTTTCCATAAAAATATATACCTACATCTGCAAGAATAATGATGATACGCAACATCATTGTTGAAAAAAGTATTGATTTTTTGCCAATTAGGGCAGCAATTGTAAAAAATAATTGATTGATTGGAGGATAATTTGAAAAATGAGCGGCACTTAAACTCCCCATTTTTTGATACAAATAGTTTGCATTAGGAAAAGTAGCTATCGTGCTAATAATCTCGTTCGGCTTGTATTGAAAGGGGTTGATAGATGCCAAAATGGCATTTCCATCCCATAAAAAACGATAAAAATCTTGAGACAAGGCTGGTGTTGAAAATAAAAACAATAGCCGAAAGAGCAAACCAATTTTGAACAAAGTCTTATGATGAATTTTACTTTTCCATAAAATTTTTGAACCAAAAAAGGCCAAAGTGAATAAGAAAAGTAGCAAATAAAACTGTTCTCTATCAAGATAATATCCGAACATCAAATAAGCAAACACACTGATAAAAAGTGCAATATAAACTTGATATTTGAGAAAAAAAGTGTTCAAATTATTTTGGATTTAAGGATTGGAAAAACACATAACTAAATCCAACAAAAAGCATTAAATGAAAAGGAAACAAGGCAAAATCGCCTAATTTTATTCCGCTATACATACCAAAAAGAAAATAAATAATCAAAAGTCCTTCTATAATGGTGTTTTTAGAAATTTTATTTGAGAGATAACTATTTTCAACCCATTTTTCTTTTAATGTTTCAATATTTAACTTTGGAGTTCGTATAAACGCACTTTTTTTGCCCAATAATCCTTCTAACACAGCAATCGAATTTTGGAAAGAAAATCCCATTGCAATCGCATAAAAGGCAAAAAACATTCCTATATATTGTATAAAATTTTTCAAATTACTGCCATGAATATTTTTATACGGAAACCAATAACAGACAAAGAAAATTATAGATGTGATAATAAAAAAAATCATCGAGTCGAAATACCAGGCCAAATGACCAAAATGATTTTTGACAAACAACATTGGAACGCTCAAAACTGCCATCGCAAAAACACATAAAAACATAGCACTATTGAGCAAATGCAGTAATCCGTGCATCTTTGATTTTACCGAAATTGTGTTTGAAGTTATCACTTTTGAGGCCAGCTTTACAAAATTTTCAGCACCACCTTTATTCCATCGAAATTGCTGTGAGCGTGCAGCACTAATGATTGCGGGCAACTCTGCAGGAGTTTCTACATCTTCTAAATAGATAAATTTCCATCCTTTGAGTTGGGCTCTATAACTCAAATCCAAATCCTCTGTCAGGGTGTCACTCTCCCAATTGCCAGCATCCAATATACATGATTTTCGCCATACTCCAGCAGTTCCATTAAAATTTATACAATGTTGCTTTGAATTTCGCCCCGTTTGTTCTAACATAAAATGTGCATCGAGCGCAAAGGCTTGAATTTTTGTGAGCAACGAATAATTTCTATTCAAATGCCCCCAACGTGTTTGAACGACACCAATTTTTGGGTTTTTAAAATTAGGAATAATTTGCAATAACCAATTGGATTTTGGCAAAAAATCTGCGTCAAAAATAGCAATAAATTCGCCTTTAGCGATGGTCAAACCTGCTTTCAAGGCGCCTGCTTTGTAGCCTGTTCTAATTTGTCTGGTGATATGCTTGATGTCAATTCCTTGATTGGAGTATATATCAATTAGGTTTTTAGTCAAAATTATGCTATCATCCGTACTATCATCTAAAACTTGAATTTCTAGTTTATCCTTTGGATATACCATCAAAACAATATTTTTTAATAATCGCTCTACAACGTATTTCTCATTGTATATGGGCAATTGTATGGTTATTTTTGGGATTTCATCGGGGTTTAAAAAATTGAATTTTTCAATTTTTTTTATGTTTTTTTTGCTTTGAATGTAATTTAAAAGCAGGTTAAACTGTGCCAAACTATAGCAAAACACTACTATAATAGCAATACTGTAAAAAAGGAGTGTCAAATAGGCAAAAACTAAAATCATGTTATTTTTTTAAAGTATATTTTACAATCCAACCTATTATTTTTGCTCCGGCAAAAATTGTTCCTTTCAGAGTTCCAGAAACTTTTGAAACGCCAATCCTATTTTTGTAGCGAACCGGAATTTCGACATAACTCAATTTCTGTTTTATAACCTTTAATTGCATTTCGATAGTCCAACCGTAGGTTTTGTCTTGCATAAAAAGCCCCAATAATTTGTCATATTTTATGGCTCGAAAAGGGCCTAAATCGGTGAATTTTGATTTAAAAAAAATTTTCATCAAAAAAGTAGCTAGCCTGTTTCCATACACTTGTTGTGGTGTCATCGAGCCAGTTTCTCTCAAATTTGGAACTCTTGCTCCAATCACAAAATCGATATTTTGGTTTAAAATTGGTTCTATTAATTGTGTCAATTCTTCTGGATAATCCGAATAATCGCCATCGAGAAAAACAACAATATCAGGTATGATTTCTAAATTGGCAATGTATTCCATTCCTTTCAAACACGCATAGCCATACCCTTCTCTAGTTTCAGAAAGTACTGTTGCGCCTGCATTTTTGGCTACAAGCTCGGTTGAATCGGTTGAATTATTATTAATAACAATTATTTCATCAACGGTGTTCGGAATTTCAGCAATCACATTGGCAATGGCCTTTTCTTCGTTAAATGCCGGAATAATTACTTTTATGATGTTCATTTTATTAAATATGAAAAAGCATTATCCCTTCTAAATTCCTCATAGTTTTTCCAAGTTTTATTCTTTTTCCCATTGAGATAACGTACTGCTTTTATAATTTTACCGTTAGCAAATATAACAGAAATACCGTCACGTTTATCGTTTTTGAACTGACATTTTTCGGTTATTAATTGTTTTTCGTCATAATAAATCCACCAATCTGTTTTTTGATTATTTTTATAATGGCCTTCTTCCTTTTTGTTCCCGTTTTCGAAATAATAAAACCAATAATCTGATTTTTTGGCATTTAATATCCAACCTTCTTCTTTAAGATTTTTGTTTTGATGGTAATTTTTGACATAGATTTTGCTGTCGGATATTCCGAATAAGGATAGCAATACTGAAAATGTTAAATATTTCAACATAAAACCTGCTACAATTGGTTGATTTTCTCATTAACTTTTTGAACAAAAACACGAAATTCTTCGGGTACAGCATTTGGGTCACTATCTAATTCCCATGTTTTTGTAACACCATTTTTTGTGAGTTTCAAGTATAAAACACCTCCGTCTAAAGCACCCGGATTTCCAATTTTTCGTTCTGTTGAAATTAATTGATTAGGGAAGTAATGGATTAAGTCTTTGGAAAGATTAAATTTATCCGAACCCAGATTTACCAAATTGGCTGGATCTTCATTATAATAATATTCAAATTGATTTATGTATGTAAAATAGGTGTCATTTCTAAAAACTTCACTATTCGTTAGTTTATAAAACGTATATATGTATTGACCTTCAGAATTGAACCTTATAAAAACTAGACTATCATTTTTGTTTAAAATCAGTTTTTCATTCTCCGTATCATGAGAACAAGTAACAATGGTTATTGCTAATAATAAGTAAAATATATTTTTCATAATAATATTATTATTTTATTTTAAGACATAAGTTACTTGTTTAAAAAATAGAAGAAACTTATAATATTCTACTTTTTCTATTTCTAAATCCATTTCATCAAATAATTTTCTCCATTCAGTATCATTTCTATTGGTGTGAGGATGACCTATGAACTCCCAATTATTCAAACTATCACAATACCAGGTAAAATATTTTTGGAAAACATTTTCATAAATATCTTCCATGATTATAATTCGTTTACCAACTCTAATTGCTTCTTTAATTACAGGAATTTGGTCTTTTATATGATGTAGAACAGTTATTATTTGAACCGTATCAAATTGTTTATCTTCAAATGGAAACGTTTTACCATCATAAATAACAACCTCAATTTCTTTAAAAAATGATTTATTTTTTATGTCAACACCTGTAATTTTGATATTGTTGTTTTGTAATAATAAATTTAAAGCACCATTACCAGAGCCTATATCTAATACTTTTTCATTTGAACTATAAAATTTCAGTAAACGCTCTAGTTTTACTTTTGCTTTGCCTAAGTACCAGTTCTTGAGTATTTTGTTTTTCATTATTAAAAAAACTAATTAGCACCTTATAAAGATGCTAATTAGTATGTTTATTTATTTATTCTTTTATTATTTTTGAGGAATACATTTCATTATCATTTGTAAAAATCTTTACAATGTAAATTCCTTTAGGTTTATCTTGTATATCAATTTCTAAATTTCTTAGATTTTCAAAATTCATTTTCAGTACAGTATTCCCAAATAAATCATTAATAATTATATTTCCATTGCTATTATAGTCAGATTCAAAATAAAACTTCCCATTGTTTGGATTTGGAAAAATTTTTAATATTAAATCTTTAATTTCAATAGGTTTTTGTATTTCACTAACGACAATGCTACTATTAGCAATTCTTGCTGCATTTGGTAACGAAATAATTTTAGCACTCATTGTTGACCCACTTTTTGCAATAAATCCTGGTCTAAATATTATTGAGTTTCCAACTCTAAAATCACACACAACTCCAGAGTTAACTTCAAAACCTCCTTTGTTATCTACAATGACATTATTAGAAGAGTCGAATCTTACATCACCTACATAAATTTCACCGGTAACAGTATTTCCACCAGTAGTTGTTGCTGCGGTATATCTATACAAATAAGCAGCTGAAGTATCTGTAGCTACAAAAGGTGAGCCATTTGCACCATCTAAAATTACTTTGCCCCTTTTTGCAAACCAGACATCCATATTTCTTCCAACTCCCGCAGAAGGTGGTCGCGGTATACTTCTTGAATCTAAAAGTGAACCAGAGATTGGGGCACCAGTATAATGTACAAGTAGATTTGTTTGTCCTGACAATGTTAAACTACTTTGATTACCTGATGTAGTATCTTCCCATGTTTGCCATAAATTATCTATATAATTGTGGTGTAAATAAAATACTGGGTCTAATGGAGAAGTTGTGCCACCCATCGTTCCACCAACCCATACATGCACATTATCATGGTGAAATTCAATTCTATGTAAAAAATCAGTTACAGATGCATTTTTTGTTGTACTGTTTAAAAAATGAGTCGTTAGACCCAATGCGTTATTAATGGCTGTTGGTGTGGCTAAAGACCCACTAACTCCTATATTTCTTGTAAAAATACCTGCAGGAAAATTGGCTATGGCTAAAAAATCATTATGCCAAAATTTAGTAGCTGTCGAGCTTTGATCTGTTGTCCAATCCCAAAATGGTAAAGATAAATATTTATAATTTACATTTGTATTGCGTAATAATGATTCAAAATCTAACATGTTAAATCTATGCCATGTTAAAAATTGCTCACCATTTGAGATAATTGTACTATTGTTTCTTGTGTGGATAATAGATTCAAAATGTGTACTATGATGATTAGCTAAATCTTGCATAGTATTATTACTGTATAATATATTTATAGCTGCTTTATAGTCATTAATCTCTTGTTGAGTAAATTCTCTATAATCTTTTCTAATTGATTGTGAAAATGAAAATTGACTATACCAGATTATTAAAAAAAGGGTTAATATAAATTTCATAATAATTATTTTTTGGAATTATCTTTAATATAATCAATTTCTTTTTTCATATTATCCATTTCCTTTTTAAGTTGGATAATATATAATGTCAATTCTTCAATTTTTTCCATTTGTTTAACTTGCATACTACCTAATGCAAGGCCATTAGTAATAATCTCCTCTGCATTAGGAATATTGGTTAGTGATTATTAGCCTCAATATATTTTTCTAAGTCATATAATGACATAAGTTTATATTCAGTATCAAAAACATAATCAGGAAAAATAGGAGTCTTGACTCTTACTTCAGTAGCTCTAACATTTCCATTTCCTAATACTACAAATGTATCAGTAAAAGTTGTTCCACTTCCAAAAAGAACCGAAAAAGCTTTTGTAGTTTGATTATCTACTGCACTTACAACACCAAACTGATTGTTTGTAGTAGTATGTCTTGATTCAGCTAAAAAACTTACTTTTAAACCAGTATCATTTCTAACGAATAACTTTGTGTCAGTTGGAAAAGCTGGTGTAGGATTACCAATCGTTACATTTCCAGTTCGTGTTGTTTGCGCTGCAGATGTTGTTCCGCTCCAAACTTGAGCTGTTGCCAAATTATTGATTAAAACCATAACCAATAAAATCATTGTTTTTTTTGTGTTCATAATTAATTGTTTTTTTTAATTGTTAATAATTGAAATTTATTTCTGATTTATTAAATCCATCAAATTCACATCATTCCCCAAAAGAATAGCAGCAGAATTGATACGTCCTTTTTCGGAAGCATTTTCTAATT
>JAYTIV010000205.1:0-6871 GCA_043731625.1 Flavobacterium sp.
CCTCCGGATATTTACGTTATGTAACGGGTGGTTGTCTCGGTGGAACTCTCCTTGGAGTTTGGCCAAACTCAATTGACCGTTACTTAGATCTAAAATTAATTGTTGGAGCAAATACCTATTTCGGATGGGCGCGAATGCAAGTAAGTGCAACTGGAAACGCATCTTGCACGATTAAAGATTACGCTTACAACTCCATTCCCAACCAACCCATTCTTGCCGGACAAACAATTACCACAGGAATAATTGAAAATTCTTTTGCTTCATCAATAAATCTTTTTCCTAACCCTGCCACAAATAATCTCACCATTGCTTTAGGTAGCAGCAACAAAAAAGTTCAAGTAACTATCGCTGACATTACAGGAAAAGTAATTTACACAACTACTGCAGCGGAAACACAAAAGTTAGAAGTGAATACAAAAGATTTTGCAAAGGGAATTTATGTTGTACAAGTTCAATCAGCAGATTTTATTATAACAAAAAAAATTATCGTTGAAAAATAAAGTTAGTGTGTAATTGAACGACACATATTCATACTTACAGTCGGGAATTCGCATAACAGCGGGTTTAAGAAATTGGTGGTGACATGCTTAAATAAACATTTGTCCTTCGTATTAAGTGCAGCGCTTGTAGACAGTTTTGTGCTCCGAAATCGCCAACTTCTTAAACCCGCAAAACGTCAGACTGTGCAAAACCCTTTTATAATTTTCCACTCTAACCATTTGATTTAATTTTTGGTTGCCGTATCTTTAAATACAAATAAAAGGCAATGGGTTTTCAAAAAGGAATTGATCGCGAGCAGACCATTTTGTTTCCTTTGAGTTTGGAAGAAATGATTCCAAAGGTACATCCGCTCCGAATAAACAGTAGTACTAACTCAAAATTTAAACGCTATGAAAATCTTTAAACTCATTGCAGTAATAATATTCGAAATCATAATAATTCAAAAAGCAAACTCACAAGACAAACTTATTCTAAAAAGCGAAGGAGAACTACCTGTTGCAATTCAGAAAGAAACAGCAGATGAGATTTATTATGTAAAAACAGTTGAGGATAACACTCTCTTCAAAATTCCTAAAAGCGATTTAAAACAAATTAATTATGTAAACGGAGACAGTATTGTTTTTACAGCCACTAATACGAAGGCAGTAGATTCACCTGCTGCAGAAACTGCTGGATGTAAAACAGGAGTTAAAAATGCAAAATACAATTGTTGGATATATGGCAATTCTGAATTTTCATATAAAGTACGAAGAGGAATAATAAACAATGTATATGATTCGGCTATTGTTTTCAGGGTTTCCTCTTCAGGAAATGTATTTCCTACCAACAAATGGAAATTAAATTACCGGGATGTTTCCAGTATTGACCAAATAAAACTAAGGCGAAAAGGAAGTGTCGGAAAAGGAATACTTATTGGTGCAGGAGCAGGTTTTTTTCTTGGTGGACTTCTTGGTTTAGCAGGTATTCCTGACTATGGAATATTTGAATCATTACCACCTGAACAAAATGCTTTAACCGGAGGTATTCTATTTAGCATTCCAGGAATGATAATTGGGGGAATAGCTGGTTCGTTTCGAATAAAAATCCCGATAAATAAAAATCAGTTTCAGTATGAGAAACATAAAAAAGTAATTGCCAGTTATTCAAATAATGAATGACCCCGCAGCAGAGCTGCGAGGAATTCTTTTGATTAAAACCTAAGTAAAGTTCACCATGAAAATAAAAGCTGAGTGATTAAGCAAAGAAAAGTTACAAAAGATTGATGCGACATATCTTCGTGGTAAAAGAAAAACGGCTGATAACAGTAAGATTAAAAAAAAAAAAAAGCTTTTAGATAAACGAATGGAGTTGCTTCTAATAAACAGTGTATGTAAACAAACAGTAGTGCTTCTAAACCCTTCTTTTTTTACTTCTTTAATCTCTGCTTTGATATGAGTCATGCTTGGGCAAACTCCGAACTGTGGTGCAAGAAACAACCATTACAAACGACAGACATAGAACGAATTTTGAAAGCCAAACAAAAATTTAGAGAACTTCGCAAACTGTAACAGACAATTATAATGAGCATTTTTAAACAAAATAATTATGACATTTTTTAAAAAAAATTTTATCCTACTTCCTTTTGCTTGCCTTTTCACCAACATCTCGCAAGCACAAAAAATTGATAGCACAGGAATAACCATTGCTGAGATTAAAATAATTCATTCAACTATCTTAAATGAGGACAGAAAAATTTATGTTTATACTCCTGTAAATCATTCTGAGCCGCTTCCAGTTATCTATTTAATGGATGGAGAAATGATTTCGTTGGTGGCTGGCATTGTAGATTTTCTTTATCAAACCAATCAGCTCCCCCCTATGATAGTTGTTGGCATTGGAAATTACGAGTATGACAGAGCTCGTGATTTAACAATTACCCACAACCTCTTAAATATGGATGGAACGACAGATAGTATTAGTTGGAGAAATTCAGGTGGAAGCGAAATTTTCCTGAAATTTATAAAGAACGAACTGATGCCTTATGTAGAGAAGAATTACAACCCTTCTCCCAATAAAATATTTTTTGGTCATTCATTAGGAGGTTTAATATCTGCTTACTGTCTGCTAAATCATCCTGAAATGTTTAATTCCTATATTGCAGTTAGCCCGGCACTATGGTGGGATAAAGAATCTATTTTCAAAAACTCAGACCTACTATTCAATAACAAGGATTTTAAAAATAAGACAATCTTTTTTAGTGATGGCAACGAAGGTGCTGAATTTCATAAAAGTGTTCTTAAACTCCAATCAATACTTCAACAAAAAAAAATAACAGGATTTAGATATAAATATATTGCTTATCCGGAAGAAACACACAATTCAGAAGTAGTTAAGGCAACACAAGATGGATTAAATTTTATTTTTGAAAATTGGAAACCTGCTAAGTCCGACACAACTGTTGACTTGATAGTAAAGTTCTACCAAAAACGCTCGGAGCAAAATGGATTTCAAGAATTGCCACCCGAACAATTAATCAATGATATGGGTTACAAATTTTTAAACGCACCAAACAAATTAGATGAAGCAATAAAGTGTTTTGAATTAAATACTAAGAATTATCCAACTTCATTTAATGCTTTTGATAGCTTGGGTGATGGTTATTCAGCAAAAGGCGACAAAGTAAAAGCAATCGAAGCATACAAAAAATCAATTGAAATAAATCCCAATGTAGCGGAGACACAAAAGAAATTGAAAGCACTGAAATAAATGCTGCATCTTCGTGGATACAGTAGCACGAAAACATAACATAAGATAAAAAGAAAATTTAAAAAAGGGGGCATTGACCGTTAAACGGAAAGTGGTGCATCTAACAAACAGTTATGGTTATACAAACAGTCGTGCCTCTAATCCTCCATTTTTAAAACTTCGTTAATCCCTTCTTCGTTTGCAGTAATTATAGTCACTATGAAAATAAAATTAGTTTTATTATTTTTATTGATTTCAACAATTGGGGAAAGTCAAAGCGACAAAACCCAAACCATAACTGTTGAACCTTATATGAAATTAACAAATGATGCCTTCTTTAAAAAACTTACTATTAAATCAAATGATTGCTATGCTGATTTTATTCAGGGATTTAATTTTCAATGGGGATATTCCTATAAATTAAAGATAAAAATTAAAAAGTTAAAGAATCCGCCTCAAGATGCTTCAGACACTGAGTATATACTACTAAAAACAATTTCAAAAACTAAAGTTCCGGATAATTATCAATTTAAAATGTTGCTTGACAAAGACCTCTATCTTGGACCAGGCGAGCAAGTGGGTAACTTTAAATCAATAAATGATCGTATTTATACATACTTTGATAATATAGAAATTGAAGTAGTATCAATACTTAAATATGAGTTTAATAAAATTATCAATGAAGGCCAAGTACGCTATGGAAATTTTATTTTTATCAGCCCTACAAAAATCAAATTAATAAAATTAGATTAGCAACACTTTGTATCAAAAAGAAAATAACTACCGCTTTCAGCACATTTGCAATAGGCGGGGCTTCGTGCTCCGCAGATAGTTTTGTGGTTATAGAAAACTCAATGGCCCGAATGAACTTTTGTGCAAAAAACCCGCCCATCGCAAATCAACAAACCATTAGCGGTCATTGTAAATCAACACTTCAACCATAAAGTGAGAGATAAAAAATGAAAATTACAAGCAGGCAGATAAAAAATATTTCAGTGATCTTCTTTCTGACAACTTTCCTGACTTGTTTTTTTTATTTGCACGAAAATTTACCAAAACCAATACGAGCAGTGACCGCTTTAATTGAAACACCAGTGGCTATTGCCTCAGGGCTTTCTTATTACTGTAATCTTGGAATACCGGTTTATAAAACTCCTTGGGCAATTATTCTTACCAACCTTATTTTGTCTGTCATACTTGTTTATTTTGCGGACAAATTCTCATGTGGAAAAAAAACAAACATCAAAAAATAATTTAAAAAAATAAAATGAACATAGCAATTACAATACTGCTTGGAATAGTTAGCTTTATTGCCTTACTATTAATTATTGCCCTATTCCTAAAAAATGAACATTATGTCAAACGTGAAATTGTCATCAATGCACCAAGACAAAAAGTATTTGACTTTTTGAAACTGCTCAAAAACCAAGACAAGTTCAACAAATGGGCAAAGGCTGACCCTGACAGAAAATGGGAATATAAAGGAACAGATGGGACAGTTGGATTTATTATATCATGGGTCGGAAATAAAAATGCTGGCGAAGGCGAAAAGGAAATTATAAATATCGTTGAAGGGAAGAGAATTGAGACTCAAATTCGTTTTGTAAGACCAATGAAAGCTATTTCAGATGTAATCATGGAGACGGAATCCTTATTAGACAATCAAACCAAAGTAAATTTGATAAATTCCGGGACGTTAAAATATCCTATGAATATTTTTATTCCACTAGCAGAAAAAAACTTTCCAAAAGACATGGACAGTAGTTTAGCAACTTTGAAAATCATACTTGAAAGCGACAACGAACAATAAACAACGAACTGCTAACGCGGGCATGGAAAAAGTGGCGGTTCAGTGCTTCGTATGACAGTTTTGCTGGTAAACAAAGTGTAGTGTTTCGTATCAAAAGCAGTGGTGAAAATAACCATCTTCGCCAAACCTCAAACCATTAGAGCAAGTCAAAATGAAACCTAATTTACTCCTCATACTTCTACTAATCATATCATGTCACTCCAACCCGGCAATCAATTATGATGATATAATTGGAACCTGGACAAGTGAATATGGAGCTGATAGCAGCTTTGAAGTCTTAGATCTGACAACATTTACAGAAAATGATTCTGTGATTGCCGAATCCTCAATTAAAGGAGAACGCTCAAGAATATCCACAGGCAAATATTCCATTAATAAAGTTGATGGATCATTGGTCATCAAAACAGATTCCTATGAAAGCACATCTAAAATATTAGACTTGAACCGCCAATCACTTGTACTCCAAATCCAAAATCCAAAAGGAAAATGGCGGTTAAAAAGATTGAAATAAATTTAGATGCTACGTCGTGGCTGACCTGCCGCTTAGAGCGCATTTGCGATTGGTCGCCTTCATACTCCGTAGACAGTTTTACGGATATTAAAAATACATTTGCTCGAATGAACATATTTGCGAATAACCCCGTCAATCGCAAATATGCCAATCGTTATACCTCATGCTTGGACGACCAGCTAACTTGAAACATTTGCAAGAAATGAGATTTGACAAATTAAATAAAATGAGACAATGAAAAAGACAATTATACTTTTCGCAATATTTCTGCTAACAGGAATAATTGCAATAGCTCAAAATCCAAATCCTGTCTTAATCGGTTATTGGCAAAATTGGAATGATGCAAACGCTCCTTATATTCAACTCGACCAAATTGATTCGCGTTACAACATAGTTGATGTTGCTTTTGCTGTGCCACATTTAGGAACAGATTATCAAATGGAATTTATACCTGACCAGGTTTCACCTGCAACACTTATCGGTCAGATTCAAACCTTACAAAGTTGGGGTAAGAAAGTAATCATAAGCATGGGTGGAGCTACTTCAGCAATTTCATTGGACAACACGGGCTTCACTCAATATAAGACCAACTAACTGTGGTCTGTTTTTCAATTATTTAAATTTGTATTTTAGTATAAGAATTAAGTAACCATTTTAACCCAAATCTAGAAAACTGATATTCCTAATATTTAGTCGTTATTAAGCTTCAAATTGAATTAAAGAAATTAAATTTAATTAATTAAAAACAAAACAATAACCAAGAAAATTATGAAAACCATGACTTGTAGACAACTTGGTGGCGCATGCGAAAAAGAATTTCATGCCGACACTTTCGAAGAAATAGCAACATTGAGTAAACAACACGGAATGGAAATGCTTCAAAAAAATGACGAAGCTCATCTCAATGCCGTGAATGACATGAAGGAGTTAATGAAATCCCCGGTAGATATGCAAAAATGGTATGAGGACAAGAAAAAAGAATTTGAGGCGCTGTCAGTAGACAAATAGGTTACAACACATAGGGCATTCTAAATAATTCAAAGTAAAAAATTGAGAACCCAACCATTAAAAACGAAATTAACTTTAAGCTAAATATGTTTAACATAAAATAATTATTATGACAGATAACAGCATAACATTACAAAGAGTACTTAAAACAAGTCCCGAAAAATTATTTCGTGCTTTTTCCGACCCGAATGCTTTATCAGCTTGGATTCCTCCTTATGGGTTTCTATGTGTGGTAAATCAAATGGAATTTAAACAAGGGGGTAGTTATAAAATGTCATTTATCAATTTCTCCACTGGCAATGGACACTCTTTTGGCG
>JAYTIV010000206.1:0-17541 GCA_043731625.1 Flavobacterium sp.
AAATCAATTACCTGCTCCGGTCTTTCAATATCAAACTTGGCTAGCACTTCTGGAATTCCCCAAATTTCTATGTCATTTCCCATTCGAGCGGGTTTGTACATGAAAATATTTTCGGAAACCAGTTGCGCAAAATCTTTATCGGGCGTTACCATAAATACTTGATAATTCTGTTTTTCGGCTTGTTTAGCAATCGTTCCTATCAAATCATCGGCCTCGAAACCAGCGACTTCTACAATAGGAATATGCATCGCTTTCAATAATTCTTGAATATACGGAACTGCAATTTTTATAGCTTCAGGCGTTTCGTCACGATGGGCTTTGTATTCTTGGTACATTTCGTAACGATAGGTGCTTCCGCCTTTATCAAAAGCAACCGCCAAATGATCGGGTTTGTCGCGTTTTATAACATCCATTAAGGCATTCATAAATCCCATAATGGCAGAAGTATCCATTCCTTTCGAATTTATTCTAGGATTTTTTATGAAGGCAAAATACCCACGAAATATTAATGCGTAAGCGTCTAGAAGGTAAAGTCGTTTTTGTGACATTTTATAAATAAATTAGAATGTAAAAATAATCATTCAATTAAGAAGATTTTATTATTTCGTTAAAATTTGATTAACAAAATCAGTTTTCATTTTCTTTCTTCGTTATTTTGTGTAAAATATTTTAAATGATACTTCGCTTACTGTTTTTTGCATTCATATTAATACTTATAGAGTTTTATACATTTCAAGCAATAAAAACCATTCTAAAGCTAAAATGGATGCTGTATGTATACCAAATTATTAGCTTTTTACTATTTATTTTTATTATTTATTCGTTTACCTTATTTGATCGATCTGTAGGACAAACCAAACAATCGTTGATTACAATGGGATTGTTATTGTTGGTTTATATTCCAAAAATAGTAATTACAATTACTATGGTCGGAGAGGATATTTATAGAATTTTTTCTGGTTCAATAAATTATTTTATAGATAATGATAGTACCACACCTTTTTTGCCATCCAGAAGGAGATTTGTAAGTCAAATAGGGTTAGGATTAGCAGCAATTCCTTTTTTATCATTAGTATACGGGATGACACTCGGGAAATATAATTATATAGTAATCAAACAAAGAATATTTTTCCCAGACTTACCAGAAGAGTTTGATGGTTTCACTATTACTCAAATTTCAGATGTTCATAGTGGTAGTTTTGATAATCCAGAAAAAATAAATTATGCCATAGATTTGATCAATGAACAAAATTCAGATTTAATTCTATTTACAGGAGATATAGTAAATACTCATGCCAAAGAAATGCATCCTTGGATTGATTCTTTTAAAAGAATTAAAAAACATGAATATGGAAAGTTTTCAGTTTTAGGGAATCACGATTATGGCGAATATGTTACTTGGTCAACAGAAGGTGCTAAGGAAAAAAACTTTACGGATATTAAAAATCTTTACAATCAGATTGATTTTAATTTGTTACTTAACGATCATACTTTTATTCAAAAAGGGAATGATAGGATAGCAATAGTAGGTGTTGAGAATTGGGGACATAATTTTAAACAAGCTGGTGATTTAAAAAAAGCCTCGCAAAATCTTACAAAAGAAGATTTTAAAATTCTAATGAGTCATGACCCAAGTCATTGGGAATATGAAGTCAAAAAAAACGAGAAACATTTTCAATTAACATTGTCTGGACATACTCATGGGATGCAATTTGGAATTGAAATTCCAGGATTTTTTAAATGGAGCTTAGCACAATATGTTTATAAACAATGGGCAGGATTATATGAAGAATTTGGAAGATACATATATGTCAATCGTGGTTTTGGTTTTCATGCTTACCCCGGAAGAGTCGGCATTATGCCCGAAATAACGGTAATTCAACTAAAAAAAGGCGAAAAATTAGCATAATTCGTTTAAAATGGTACTTTTGTACTCTAATGTATTAATTGCAAGGCTTTAGAAATTAAATATTTTGGTTTTATGTCAAAATTTGGAGAACTAATAAATGCTCAAGTACCTGTGTTGATTGATTTTTACACAGATTGGAATGATTCATCCGTATCAATGCATCCTGTAATAAGAGATGTTGCGGCTGCGCTTGGCGATAAAGCCAAAGTAATCAAGATTGATGTTGATAAAAATCAAGAATTGGCCGATGCACTCCGTATCAAAGGTTTGCCAACATTGATGATTTATAAAGAAGGTCAAATGATCTGGAGACAATCTGGAGAACTTGATGCTAATACAATCATAGGATTAGTTCAAGAACAAATCTAGTAGATCGCTTCAAACCGAAACCCATTTTCTTTTAAATAAGCTAGAGATTTAGGAAGTACAAATTCTAAATTTCGAAATGCTTTTTCACTATCGTGAAATACAATTATACTTCCTGATTTTACATTTGACAATATATTTTCTAAACATTTTTGTGGTGTAATGAATTGGTCAAAGTCAGCACTCAAAACATCCCACATTATTATTTTGTATCCTAAATTTTTTAAAGCAGTTGCTTGTTGTTTTTTTATTCTTCCGTAAGGTGGACGAAACAATTTGCAGTCTAAATAATTGTTTTTTACTAATTCAGAATTGCATTTTAAAGTGTTGTCAAGATAGATTTCATTAGTAGTTTCCCAACCTTTAAGATGATTGAAAGTGTGGTTTCCTATAGAATGGTTTTCTTTTATTATTTTATCTAAAATCTCAGGATATTTTTCAATATTATTTCCGATACAAAAGAAAGTTGCTTTGGCATTATAATTTTTTAATTGTGCCAAAGTCCATTCTGTAATTTTTGGAGTTGGTCCGTCATCAAAAGTGATATAGACAATTTTATCATTATTCGGTAAATCCCAAATGTAATTGTGAAATAGTTTTTTTATAACCCAATTTGTTTTGATCCAATAGAATTTCATTTTGTGAAATTGTGTTTAAAATAAAAAAGCAGTACTTTTTGAGTACTGCTTTAGATTTAATTATTCCATATCTCTTCCAAAGCGTTCAAACATTTTGTTGTAGGAATTGAAAACAACTTTATTTTTATTATAATATTCCATATCGCCTCTATCTTTCATTACTTCTAACAGGCTTCTGTAACGCTCTATATCTGTCATGATGTCAATTGCAATATCACTTTGTTCTGAAGGTCTTAGATTTCTATAAAAAGTAAGGTTTTCTTTGTATTTGGTCATAAGTTGGTCTAACAATTGATGAGCTTTTTGTTTTTCGCCAACTTCATAATAGCCACCAGCAAAAGGATCAAGCAAAGAATAATAGCTATAATAGTTTACAGGCATTTTAGACATTGCTAGATCAATAATCTTCTTGGCCTTGTCTTTCTTTCCTTCATTTATTAATTGCTCCATCAATCGTGCAAGATTTGTTCGGTATGAAATACTGTTTTTTCTAGTTTCAGGATCATGATAAATAGTTTTTAGTTCTCCATTTCCCCAATCAAATTTCATAACAATATTGTACATTTTTTCAGAGTCTATTTGTCCCATATCAAGTGGGCTTCCGTCTTGAGGAACAGTAGTTCTAATAGGAACTAATTTATAGACCATTCCGTCTAGTTGAAGGAAATCTTTCATCCACAAATAATCGTCATCTCCAAAACTACCGCCGGTAAAATATACTGGACGTTTCCAGTTATTATTGGCAATAACATCCAACATCATCAAACGATTTTTGTATAAAGCTTGTCCCTTGATTTCAATATCAATAAAAGGAACGATTGAATCATTATATTTTGGATCTACAACTTTGTTCTGAATTATTGTGTTTTTATCAATTGGGATTCTAACTTTATTTGTTGGATAAAAATGAATTTTTTGACCGTTTTGCATTTCTAAGATAGTTCTAGGATCATCACTGGCTATAAACTGAATCAAATCTTTAATGTCCCAACGATTCTTTGTTTGATCTTGGTGTACGGCATAATCTAATTTATCTCCAACATATTGATCATGTTTGAAAGAAATAGGTAATCCTTCTGATTCATAACTTTTCATTTTCATTTGATCAATATACCAATCTGTCATAAACAAACTCGTATTTACAATCTTTATGTCGGTTCTCACGTTTTCTATTTCTTGTGCATACCAAAGCGGGAAAGTGTCATTGTCTCCAATGGTAAATAAAATGGCATTTGGCTCACAAGAATTCAAATAATTTTTTGCCATTGATATTGCAGTATAGCGATTTGATCTATCGTGGTCGTCCCAGTTTTGAGCAGCCATTAATACTGGTGCTGCAAGCAATGAAGTGGCAATTACAATTGGTCCGGCTAGTTTTGGTTGCAGGTAATTTTTGAGTGTGTCATAAATCGCATATACACCAAATCCTATCCAAATAGCAAATACATAAAAAGACCCTACTAATGCATAGTCACGTTCTCGAGGTTCAAAAGGTCTCTCATTAAGATATATTTTTAAAGCAATACCTGTAAATAAAAACAGAGTTAATAGGATATAAAAACTTTTTAAATCTTTATTGGCGTGGTAAATCAAACCAATAATGCCTAAAATAAAAGGTAAAAAGAAATACATATTTCGACCTTTGTTGTTTAATACATCAGAAGGTAAATTTTCTTGAGAACCCAAATGCATTTCATCAATAAAATTGATACCACTTATCCAATTTCCGTCGAGATTATCATATTTCCCTTGGATATCATTTTGTCTTCCGGTAAAATTCCACATTAAGTATCTCCAATACATATAGCCAAATTGATATTCAACCATAAAACTAATATTGTCCCATGTTGTTGGTTTTTCTATGATAAGATATTCGCCATAACTTTTCAAGAATGAAATATAACCTTCGTTATCAATTTCTTTTTTTGCATATACCGCTCGGAATTCAGTAATTATATCTACAAGCTCTTTTTCTTCTGAATATTCTGGTTTTAGTCTGAATTCTGGCACGTGAGTAAAATTCATATAATTCTCAACATGTTCTGTACTCCATAACCTTGGCAAAACAGCTTTTTGATTATCATCACTATTTTGCTCAGCATTTTTATAATTGTTTGTAATAATATATTTATTGGTTTTATAATCTCTTTCGTAGTTTGGTGCTTTATCAAGATAAGGAATTTCTTCGTCTAGACCAACAAAGGTGTCGGTATATTGTGGGCCATAAAACAAAGGATTTACGCCGTATTGCTCTCTATTGTAATAGGCCAAAACTTCTGCAGCATCTGAAGGTTTGTTCTCATTTATAACCGTATTTGCATTTGCACGAATGGGTAACATCATCCAAGTTGAGAATCCGATGAGGATAAAAAGAATACAAAGTATAATAGTATTATAAAAAACAAGTCCTTTTTGTTTTGTGTATTTTAAACCAAAATAAAAGAAAGCAATAAATAATAAGCAAACAAAAATAGTTCCAGAATCAAATGGCAAACCTAAATTATTGACCATAAATATTTCGGTTTTACCAAAGAATGCCATTGTTAATGGCAACAGTAATTTGAAAATAAACAATAAAATAGCAACAACTACAATATTGGCAATGATGAAATTTTTAACAGTTATGGTTTTGTAATGTTTGAAATAATATAAAAAACCAATAGACGGTATTGTTAACAAAGCCATAAAGTGAACCCCAAATGAAAGACCGATTACTAAACTTATTATTAACAACCATTTATTACCTCTTGGTGTATCCATTTCTTGCTCCCATCGTAATCCCAACCAAAAAAGCAATGAAATTAGAAGAGTAGCCATGGCATAAACTTCGGCTTCAACAGCATTGAACCAGAAACTATAAGAAAATGTATATGCTAATGAACCTACAAACGAAGCACCTAATATTGTAATTGAATTTGAGTTGTTTATTTCAGAAAACTGTGAAATTAACTTTTTTAATAAGATTGAGGACGACCAAAACATAAAAAGTATTGTAAAAGCACTCGAAAAAACAGACATCATATTTACCATTAAGGCAATATGGTTTTGATCTATAGCAAACATGGCAAAAAAAGCGCCAATCATTTGAAATAATGGTGCACCTGGCGGATGACCAACTTCAAGTTTTGCTGCAGTTGCAATATACTCACCACAGTCCCAAAAACTCATAGTAGGTTCAACAGTTAAGGAATATGTTATTAAAGCAATAGCAAAAGCAAACCAACCTAAAATGGTGTTCCATTTATTAAAGTTAAATGTCATCATACGTATAGAAATAATATTTTTTTTCGAGTTACAAAGAAACTATTTTTTATAGAAAGAAAGCTTTCCTTAACAAAAAAATAAATTAGAATTTTTTATGAATAAAATAGCCTTTGCTACAGATTGTAAAGACTTTAAAAAAATACAATTGTTACAATTAAATAAATTTTAAATAAAAAAACTATAAATGTTTGCTAAAAATAAAATTTATTTTAAATTTGCACTCGCTTAACAGCAACGGAATTGGTCTATGGTGTAATGGTAACACAACTGTTTTTGGTGCAGTCTTTCAAGGTTCGAGTCCTTGTAGACCAACAAAAGTCTCTCAAAATTTGAGAGACTTTTTTTTGTATCATACTTAAATTTAATTTTATTCTGCTATTATTATAAAAATCAAAAACAAAAAAACTCCTCGAATTATTGAGGAGTTTTTTTGTCTTAAGGCAAAAAGTAAATTTTTTAAATCTTAAAAGTAATGACGGGTCTAACCGCATGATTTACTAAATCTTCACTGATGCTTCCGTTAAAGAAATGGGCAAAACCTGTTCTGCCATGAGTACACATACCTATTAAATCTGCTTTTACTTTTGTAGAAAAATTAAGAATCCCTTTTTCAACATTTACATCATTGTATATGTGTAAAGAATAATTAGAATAGTTGTAATTCTTCATGAAATCCTCCATTATTTTCTCCGCAATATGAGTTGGTCTGAAACTATTTGGAGTATTAATCATAACCAAATTCAAATGTGAGTTAAAACCGGAAGCAAAATCTAATAATTTATAAAATGGTTTTTTTATTTCTTCAGAGAAAGTAGAAGCAAAAACAAAATTATTTGCGGTAAATTCACCAGTATCACCTTTAATAACCAATACAGGTACATCAGAATATCTAACTACTTTTTCGGTATTAGACCCTATAAACATTTCCTGAAAACCACTTGCTCCGTGAGAACCCATTACAATAAAATCAATGTCGTTTTTTTTACTCACTGCCAAAATACCTTCAAACGCTTTCTCAAATTGTACAATTTCGGATACATTTAAACCGTTTAAGTATTCAGCATCCATTAAATCTTCAAGATTGGATATTGCCTTGTTTTTAAATAACATTATCTCTGGTATATTGTGTCCGCTTCCAATTGCATCACCAGCTTGTTGAGGTAATTCGAGCATGTGAAGTAAAATAATTTCACTGTTGTTTTTTCTGGCAATTTGCGCAGCTACCTTCAAAGCATATTCTGCATGTTCAGAAAAGTCGGTAGGAACTAAGATCTTTTTCATAACTATAAGAGTAAAAAATTATATAAATTTTGTATTAATTATCAATTCAATAAAGGTATATAATTTTTTAACATTAAACAATGATTTTTGATTTATAAAAAAAACACTATATTTGCACCGTTATTTATTAAAAATATTAGATAATGAGGGAAGCATAGCTTCCCTCTTTTTATAAAAATATGACATTTAAAGAAAAAGTTAATCAGTTACTAGAAGCAGGTTTGGAAGAAAAACCGTCAATTTTTTTAATTGATATGACCATAACAGATGCTTTCAAAATCATTGTAACTTTAGATGGAGATAACGGAGTGGTTTTGCAAGATTGTATAGACATTAGTAGAGCAATTGAGCACAACCTAGATAGAGAAGAACAGGATTTTTCTCTAGAAGTAGCATCGGTTGGAGTTGGATCACCATTAAAATTAAAAAGGCAATATACAAAAAATATAGGTCGAACTTTAATAGTAAAACTAGCAACACAAACCATCGAAGCTGAATTGGTTGATGCCAATGATGAATATATTACTCTAGCTTGGCAAGCCAGAGAACCAAAGAAAATAGGAAAAGGAAAAGAAACCGTGCAAAAACACCAGGAAATTCCTTATTCAGAAATAAAAGAAGCAATTGTTACAGTAACATTTAATTAAAAAGTTAGAATGGAAAATTTAGCATTAATCGATTCATTTTCAGAGTTTAAAGACGATAAACTTATTGATCGTGTAACGCTTATGGCGATTTTAGAAGATGTGTTTAGAAATGCATTGAAGAAAAAATTTGGATCAGATGATAATTTTGATATTATTATCAACCCAGACAAAGGAGATATGGAGATCTGGAGACGAAGAGTTATCGTTGCAGATGATGATTTAGACCTAGAAAATGAAGAAATTACACTTACAGAAGCTAGAAAAATTGAACCAGATTTTGAAATTGGTGAAGAAGTTTCAGAGGAAGTAAAATTAATAGATTTAGGAAGAAGAGCAATTTTGGCCTTGCGTCAAAACTTAATTTCTAAAATACACGAACACGATAATACTAATCTTTACAAACAATTTAAAGATTTAATTGGCGAAATTTATACTGCAGAAGTACATCATGTTCGTCCAAGAGTTGTAATTTTGGTAGATGATGAAGGAAATGAAATTGTACTTCCAAAAGAAAAACAAATTCCATCTGATTTTTTCCGTAAAGGAGATAATGTTCGAGGAATCATTGAAAGCGTTGAATTAAAAGGAAATAAGCCTCAAATTATTATGTCTAGAACTTCAGAAAAGTTCTTAGAAAAATTATTCGAGCAAGAAATTCCGGAAGTTTTTGATGGATTGATAATGGTGAAAAATGTTGTGAGAATTCCTGGTGAAAAAGCAAAAGTATCTGTAGATTCATATGATGATAGAATTGATCCCGTTGGAGCTTGTGTTGGAATGAAAGGATCACGTATACACGGTATTGTTCGTGAATTAGGAAACGAAAATATAGATGTAATCAATTACACAACAAATATTCAATTATATATTACAAGAGCATTAAGCCCTGCAAAAGTATCTTCTATAAAAATTAACGAAGAAACAAAAAGAGCAGAAGTATTCTTGAAATTAGAAGAAGTCTCTAAAGCAATTGGTCGTGGAGGACATAATATCAAACTAGCAGGTCAATTGACAGGTTATGAGCTAGATGTTATCAGAGAAGGAAATGTTGCAGAAGAAGAGGATGATGTAGAATTAACTGAATTTTCGGACGAAATAGAAGCTTGGGTTATTGAAGAGTTTGCGAAAATAGGTTTGGATACCGCAAGAAGTATCTTGAAACAAGATGTAAACGATTTAGTAAGAAGAACAGATCTTGAAGAAGAGACAATATTAGATGTAATGCGCATTTTAAAAGAAGAATTTAATAGTTAATTTGTATTTTCTACCTACAACAACACAACAAAAAAAAGATACTAATAAAAAGATTTTATGTCTGAAGAAAGAGTAATAAGAATAAACAAGGTTTTAAGGGAATTAAATATTTCGTTAGAAAGAGCTGTGGATTATCTAAAAGATAAAGGGATTGCTATTGAATCCAATCCAAATGCAAAAATTTCTGATGCAGAATTTAATATTCTACAAAATCAATTTGCAGGAGATAAAGGAAATAAAGAAGCTTCTAAAGAAGTTGGTGAGGAAAAACGAAAAGAAAAAGAAGCATTGCGTGTTGAAAGAGAAAAAGAAATCGAAGACAAACGCAAATTAGACGAAGAACGTCAACGTCAAGAAGTTATAAAAGCTAAAGCGGTTGTAACTGGACCAAAACAAGTAGGGACAATAGATTTAAATCCAAAAAAAGCTATAGTACCAGCTCCAAAACCTGTTGAAGCAACTCCAAAACCTGTTGAAGTTGTTACTCCAAAAGCAGAAGTTGAAAAACCTATTCTAGTTGAAAAACCTGCTTCAGAAAAACCTGCTTCAGATAAAGTTGTCTTGAAAGAAAAAGTGGTTGAAAAACCAAAATCTATCGTTGCTGAAAAAGTTGAAGATGCTCCAACAGAAGAATTTACAACACAATATCAAAAATTATCAGGTGCAACTTTAACAGGTCAAACAATTGATTTATCTCAATTTAATAAACCTAAAAAGAAAAAAGAAGAACCGAAAATCACACCTAATAAACCAGGTGTTAATAATGCATCGAATCCAAATTCGAATGCAAATAAAAATAAAAGAAAACGTATTCCGCCAAAACCAGGTGAAGTTAGACCAGGTGGAACAGGAACTCCAGGAGCAAATAAAATTGTTCCTAATGCTGGAGGTGCAGCAAATAATGCAAATAGAAGTGCGAGACCAGGTTTTGTAAAAGGTAATCGTCCTGCTATTGTGGCTAAAGTGGAGCCTACAGAAGAGGAAGTAAAAAATCAAATTAGAGAAACTTTAGAGAAACTACAAGGTAAAGGTGGTAAATCTAAAGCTGCAAAATACAGAAGAGACAAAAGAGATACTCACCGTCAAAAATCAGATGATGAACAAAGAACCATTGACGAAGGAAGTAAAACAATAAAAGTTACTGAGTTTGTTACGGTTGGTGAAATCGCTATAATGATGGATGTTCCAATTACAAAAGTAATTGGTACTTGTATGTCTTTAGGAATAATGGTTACAATGAATCAACGTTTAGATGCTGAAACATTAACCATTGTTGCTGATGAATTTGGTTATGAAGTTGAGTTTATTACTACTGAATTAGAAGATGCAATACAAGTTGTACAAGATAATGAAGAAGATTTATTGCCTCGTGCTCCAATTGTTACTGTTATGGGTCACGTCGATCACGGTAAAACATCTCTTTTAGATTATATCCGTAAAGAAAATGTAATTGCTGGAGAATCAGGAGGAATTACACAGCATATTGGTGCATATGGAGTTACTTTAGACAATGGACAAAAAATAGCATTTTTAGATACACCTGGACACGAAGCCTTTACAGCGATGCGTGCTCGTGGAGCTCAAGTAACAGATATTGCTATCATTGTTATTGCCGCTGATGATGATATAATGCCGCAAACAAAAGAAGCAATTAGTCACGCCCAAGCAGCAAATGTACCCATTATATTTGCTATCAATAAAATTGATAAACCAAACGCCAACCCAGAAAAAATCAAAGAAAGATTAGCAGGAATGAATTTGCTAGTTGAAGATTGGGGTGGAAAAATACAATCACATGACATTTCTGCAAAAGCAGGAACAGGTGTAAAAGAATTATTAGAAAAAGTATTACTAGAAGCTGAAATTTTAGATTTAAGATCTAACCCAAATAAAGCAGCATCAGGTACAGTAGTTGAAGCTTTCTTAGATAAAGGAAAAGGATATGTATCAACAATTTTAGTTCAAAACGGAACATTAAAAGTTGGAGATTATATGCTTGCCGGAAAACATCATGGTAAGATCAAAGCAATGCATGATGAACGAGGGAATATAGTGAAAGAAGCTGGTCCTTCTACACCAGTATCAGTACTTGGTCTTGATGGTTCTGCTACAGCTGGTGATAAATTTAATGTTTTTGAAGACGAGAAAGAAGCTAAAGCAATTGCTGCAAAACGTACGCAGTTAATGCGTGAACAATCTGTTCGTGTACAACGTCATATTACCCTTGATGAAATTGGTCGACGTATTGCTTTAGGACAGTTTAAAGAATTAAACATTATCCTTAAAGGAGACGTTGATGGATCTGTTGAGGCATTATCAGATTCATTCTCAAAACTATCTACAGAAGAAATCCAAATCAATATTATCCACAAAGGAGTTGGAGCCATTACAGAAACCGATGTTATGCTTGCTTCTGCTTCGGATGCAATTATTATAGGGTTTAATGTTCGTCCTGCAGGAAATGCAAGACAATTAGCAGACAAAGAAGAAATCGATATTCGTTACTATTCTATTATATATGCAGCTATCGATGACTTGAAAGATGCAATGGAAGGAATGCTTGCTCCTGAAATGAAAGAAGAAATTACAGGAACAGCTGAGATTAGAGAAATTTTCAAAATTTCTAAAGTTGGATCTATTGCAGGTTGTATGGTTATGGATGGCAAAATTTCTAGAAATTCTAAAATTAGAATTATTAGAGAAGGAGTTGTTGTATTTACAGGTGAACTTTTAGCTTTAAAACGTTTTAAAGACGATGTGAAAGAGGTTTCTAAAGGATATGATTGTGGTATTCAAATCAAGAATTACAACGATATTGAACCAATGGATGTTATTGAAGCATACCACGAAGTTGCTGTCAAGAAAAAATTGAAATAGAAAAATTAAAACATAAAAAAAGTCTCAAGAAATTGAGACTTTTTTTGTTTAAAATAACAATTTATTTATTGGGTTTAATCAAAAAAGCAGTTG
Organism: Flavobacterium sp.; assembly: GCA_043731625.1. Lineage (GTDB taxonomy): Bacteria > Bacteroidota > Bacteroidia > Flavobacteriales > Flavobacteriaceae > Flavobacterium. Next base: position 12,330 of record JAYTIV010000206.1, read on the forward strand.
CATATTTCTTTTTTATTTCAATCAAATTTCTTTCTGCTTCAATTCTTGATTTAAAATTACCGACCCAAACTTTATATAATGGAGTGCTAAAAACAATAGTGCCATCGAAGTTTTTAAACTCTTTTCTAAAATCAGTCAATGCCTTTTTCGATGTTTCACTATCGCCATTATAAATTTGAATTTTATAACGGTCATTTACTGTAATTGAGGAATTTATCTTTCTTTTTTCATTTAAAAGTTGTTCGAACTTAGGGTCTTGATTTAAAGTAGTATTTCCTTCTTGGGCATAAAATATTTGGCTAGAAATACATAAAGTAAAAATAAAAAAAAGGGTAGTTTTTTTTGTTAATTTTCTCATAAAGCGGTGATTTTAATACAAATGTACAATTTATAGAATTAATCAAAACTATTAAAATTATTTAGAATTAATATAAATTGGTAATTAAGATATATTTATGGTTTTGAGAATAGTTCTTAAGTCGTATTTTTGTGCAAGTTTTAAAATAACGTATGTTGATATCCATAAATATTTATAGAAAAAACCATACCAAATTTTGTCGATAATCATTTATAATATGAAAAAAGTGGGTAACCATAATTCGATTTCAAGGATTTTATTTTTAAGTTTAGCTCTAATGCTATCCTTCTCCTTAACTTCAAATGCGCAAACTGCAGATCCTGTAAAAGGAAAAGAACTATTCAATTCAAATTGTGCTGCTTGTCACAAACTAGATGCTAAAGCAACTGGTCCAGCTCTTCGTGGAGTTGCAAATAAGTATGACATGGCTTGGATTTACAAGTGGGTTCAAAACAGCTCTGAGTTAATCAAATCTGGTGATGCAGCAGCAGTAAAAGTATTTGAAGAAAACAATAAATCTGTAATGACTGCTTTCCCGCAGTTGTCTACTGGTGATATTGATAATATTATTGCATATACCTCAGAACCAAAAGCTGAACCTGCAATGAGTGCTACAGGAACTGCAGCACCTCCAGGAGCAGAAGTTAATACTGGTGGAGTATCAAATGATATTATTTTAGGTGCTTTGTCACTTGTTATGTTGATGCTGGTTTTTATGTTGTTCTTTGTTAATAAAGTTTTAACAAAAGTAGCAAGTGCAAACGGAATTAGCGTAGAAGAGAAAGAACCAACAATGCCAATTTGGAAAGCATTTGCGAAAAATCAATTTTTGGTTTTAGTAACATCAATTTTCTTGATTTTAGCTAGTGGCTACTTTGCTTATGGCTGGATGATGCAAATAGGAGTAGATCAAAATTACGAACCAGTTCAACCAATTCATTACTCTCATAGAATTCATGCAGGTAGTAATGGAATAGATTGTAAATATTGTCACTCATCTGCACGTGTTAGTAAAAATGCAGGTATACCTTCTTTGAATGTTTGTATGAATTGTCATAAAAATATTGCAGAAGTATCTGACACAACTGCAACACCTGAACATTCAAAAGCTTTTTATGATGGTGAAATTCAAAAATTATACAATGCTGTAGGTTGGGATAAGGCAAATCAAAAATATACCGGAAAAACACAACCTGTAAAATGGGTTAGAATTCATAATCTTCCAGATTTTGTATATTTTAATCACTCACAACACGTTACTGTTGCTGGTATTGAATGTCAAACATGTCACGGACCAGTTCAAACTTATGAGATTCAAAAACAATTTGCGCCATTAACAATGGGATGGTGTATTGATTGTCATAGAAAAACCGAAGTTAAAATGGAAGGAAATGAATATTACACAAAAATTCACGAAGAACTTTCAAAAAAATATGGTGTTAACAAACTAACAGCTGCCCAAATGGGAGGTTTAGAATGTGGTAAGTGCCATTATTAAAATAAGATTTAGGTTTAGAATAAGCCAAAGATTCAATTCAAAGAAGCAAAAAAAATAAAATAAACATTATTATATATAATATGTCATCAAACAAAAAATACTGGAAAAGTGTTGAAGAACTAAACGAAAATAGTTCTATTGTTGAGGCACTTAGAAATAACGAGTTTGTTGAAGAAATTCCTACTAATGAGTTTTTAGGAAATGCAGAAGCACTAGGTTCTTCATCAACAACACGTCGTGATTTCTTAAAGTACGTCGGATTTAGCACTGCCGCAGCAACGCTTGTAGCTTGTGAAGGTCCAGTTCACAAATCAATTCCATATGTAATGCAACCGGAAGAAATAATTCCGGGTGTTTCAAATTATTATGCAACTACAGTTTTTGACGGTTTTGATTTTGCTAATTTATTAGTGAAAACCCGTGAAGGACGTCCTGTAAAAATTGATAACAATAAAATTGCAGGTGCAAAATTTGCTGCAAACGCAAGAGCACACGCTTCAATATTATCTTTATATGATAGTATGCGACTCAAGCAACCAAAAATTGCTAGTAAAAATGCAACCTGGTCAGAAGTAGATTCAAAATTAAAATCCAGTATTGATGCTGCTAAAACAGCTGGTAAACAAGTTGTCTTGTTGACTAATACTTTAGCAAGCCCATCAACAGAAAAATTAATTAATGAATTTATTGCAAAAAACCCTAATGCTAAACACGTTGTTTATGATGCTATTTCATCATCAGAAGCATTAGATGCTTATGAAATGGTTTATGGAGAGAGAGCATTAGTTGATTATGATTTTTCCAAAGCATCATTGATAGTGTCTATTGGTGCTGATTTTCTTGGAGATTGGCAAGGTGGAAGTTATGATTCTGGTTATGCAAAAGGTAGAATTCCAAACAACGGAAAAATGTCACGCCATTTTCAAATGGAAGCCAATATGACTTTGTCTGGTGCTGCTGCTGATAAGCGTTTACCTATGTCAGACGCAAATCAAAGACAAGCATTAGTAAAAATATATAATGTGATTACAAATTCATCTATTGAAACTTCAAAAATCGAAAATGAAGATGTAGTAATGAAAGCTGCTCAACAATTAAAAGCAGCTGGAAACAAAGGTGTATTAGTTTCAGGAATACAAGATAAAAATGCCCAATTATTAGTATTGGCAATAAACCAAGCATTAGCTAGTGAAGCTTATACTACTTCTGGATCAAGACAAATCAGAAAAGGATCTAACGAAAAAGTGGCTCAGTTAATTAATGATATGAAAGCAGGAAGTATTCATACTTTAATTATGAGCGGAGTAAATCCTGTATATACACTGCCAAATAGTAAAGAATTTGTTTCGGCTTTAAAAAGTGTTTCACTTTCTGTAGCATTTACTTTAAAAGAAGATGAAACTGCTTCAATATCTACTATTGCTGCTCCAGTTCCTCATTATTTAGAATCATGGAATGATGTAAGTATTACTAAGGGTTCATATGCTTTAACACAACCTACTATTCGCCCATTATTTGATACCAAACAGTTCCAAGACGCGTTATTGTCCTTGAATGGAAATGCAGGAACTTATTATGATTATTTAAAAGCGAATGCTACAAATATTGTTTCAGGTTCTACTTGGAATCAAGTATTACATGATGGAATATATTCTGGTATTGCAAATGCAAATACTGCAGTTTCTGTAAATTATGCAGGAGCAGCTTCAACTTTGGCAGAATCAAAAGCAAGCGCAGGATTCGAATTGAATTTATATACAAAAACTGGTTTAGGAGATGGTCAACAAGCAAATAATCCTTGGCTACAAGAATTTCCAGATCCAATAACAAGAGTATCTTGGGATAATTATGTTACTGTATCAAAATATGATGGCGATAAATTAGGAATGACTAATGAAATAGTTGCAAATGGTGGATTAAATGGTAGTTATGCTACTATTACCCTAAATGGAATAACAATTGATAATGTGCCAGTAATTATTCAACCAGGTCAAGCTAAAGGAACTTTAGGATTGGCATTAGGTTATGGAAAAAAGGCAGCCTTAAAAGAAGAAATGCAAGTAGGTATAAATGCCTATGCATTATACAATAAATTTAATAGTGTTCAAACTGTATCTATAAAGAAAGCTTCTGGATCACATGAGTTTGCTTGTGTTCAAGGTCAGAAAACTTTGATGGGTAGAGGAGATATTATTAAAGAAACAACTTTAGAAATTTTTAATACTAAAGATGCTAAAGAGTGGAATGAACAACCAATGGTTTCTCTAGATCACAAAGAAACAGAAGCAGTTAAAGTTGATTTATGGGAGTCTTTTGATCGTTCTGTTGGACATCATTTTAATCTTTCAATAGATTTGAATGCTTGTACTGGTTGTGGAGCTTGTGTTATTGCTTGTCATGCAGAAAATAATGTGCCGGTTGTAGGTAAATCTGAAGTTAGAAGAAGTCGTGATATGCACTGGTTGCGTATTGACAGATATTACTCTTCAGAAGATACTTTTGCTGGTGATAATGAGAAAAAAGAAAATTTTAAAGGATTATTTGGTGATAAAGGATCATTAGGAGGTTTTGGTCAGATGGAACAAGCTGCAGATAACCCTCAAGTTGCTTTCCAACCTGTAATGTGTCAACATTGTAACCACGCACCTTGCGAAACAGTTTGTCCAGTTGCTGCAACTTCACATTCTCGTCAAGGACAAAATCATATGGCATATAACAGATGTGTTGGTACACGTTACTGTGCAAACAACTGTCCTTATAAAGTGCGTCGTTTTAATTGGTTTTTATACAATGAAAATTCTGAATTCGATTATCATATGAATGATGATTTAGGAAGAATGGTATTGAATCCAGATGTAAATGTTCGTTCACGTGGTGTAATGGAAAAATGTTCAATGTGTATACAAATGACACAAGCAACAATTTTAGACGCAAAACGTGATGGAAGAGCTATAAAAGATGGTGAATTTCAAACAGCATGTTCAAATGCTTGTTCTTCTGGAGCAATGATTTTTGGAGATATTAATGATAAAGAAAGTAAAGTGGCAACATTGGTTGAAGATGATAGAATGTATCATTTATTAGAAAGTGTTGGTACAAAACCAAACGTTATTTACCACGTTAAAGTAAGAAATACCTAGTACAAAAAATAATTAATAAGAAACAATATAAAGGATTATGTCGTCTCACTACGAAGCACCCATTAGAAAACCTTTAGTTATAGGTGATAAATCTTATCACGACGTAACAGTAGATGTAGCTGCACCTGTAGAAGGTAAAGCAAACAAACAATGGTGGACAGTATTTTTAATTGCATTAGCCGCTTTCCTATGGGGATTAGGTTGCATCATTTACAC
>JAYTIV010000207.1:0-2727 GCA_043731625.1 Flavobacterium sp.
ATTCTTCGCTTGATTGTATTCATTTTATAATGACTAAAATCTACATTTTTTCTTTTATGTAAAAGCTGTAAAACGAGTTGTAAATCTGGATCGTTGTTCTCTATTTCTGATTCAGGTGTTTTTTTTATAGGATTTCTTCTTACTAATGGGTGTTTACTAATATTACTAATCTCTATTCCAATTTCTTTGGGAGATAAAACAAAATCTACGATACCCTCAGCAATTGCTGAATGTGGCATGCTACTAAATTTGGCTGAATCATCCTGAGCAAATGTAATTCCTCCTGCAAGTTTTATTTCTTTTAAACCACGTGTGCCATCATTTGCGCTACCTGATAATACAACACCAATAACATTTTCTTTATGTGTTTCTGCCAATGACGAAAAAAGCAAATCAATAGATAGATTCGAAGTTCTGTTTTTGGGTCTTGGTATAAGTTTTATATGCCCATCTACAACTTCAATTTCTTTATTGTACGGAATTACATATACGTTATTGGGTTTTATTTTCTCCATATCATCAATATCTTGCACCTCCATTTGTGTGGTTTTTGACAATAATGACGGCAGAATACTTTTATGATCGGGACTTAAATGTTGTACATAAATAAAGGCCATACCTGTAGTTGGCGAGAGATTTTTTAATAAAAGTGTTATTGCTTCAAGACCACCAGCCGAAGCTCCAATGGCTACTACTGTAAAACTATGCTTATCCGCATCACTTTCTTGAATTAGTAGTAATTCTGCTTTAACATTCTCTTTTTCAGAATTGTGATTTGGCTTAATTATGTCTGTTTTCAGATTGATTAACGAAGCTTTTTGGATAGGAGATGATTTCATTTTCGCAGCAATTTATTTAGGAAAATTGTAAATCAATTTAAAATTGCCGTGATAACAAATGTCAATTGTAAACAAATATAGTCAAACTCAAACACATTAACTATAAAAGAATCAATTAGATTAAGTAAACTTTTATAGGTAAAAACAAAAAAGCTTCCTTAAAAAGAAAGCTTTCTATTAAATTATAATAAACAGTAGTGTTTATAAATCAAAACCTAAATTAACACCCAATTTGGTAGCGATTATTTTTGTGATTCTTTGTTTTAATTCAGGTATTTTAATACTTTCTATTACTTCGTTAGAGAAGGCATACATCAACAATGCCTTTGCTTCTTTTTTCGGAATACCGCGTTGTTGCATATAAAACATAGCCGTTTCGTCTAATTGTCCTATAGTACAACCATGTGAACATTTTACATCATCTGCAAAAATTTCTAATTGTGGTTTGGCATTGATGGTTGCTTTATCTCCAATCAAAATATTGTTGTTTTGCTGAAAAGCATCTGTTTTTTGAGCTTCTCTTTCTACATAAATTTTCCCGTTGAAAACTCCTGTAGAATTGTCTGCTAATATTGTTTTGTAGTTTTGATGACTTTCACAATTTGGTGTTGCATGGTTGACCAAGGTATAATGATCTACGTGTTGCTTATCTCCAATGATGGTAATTCCTTTTAAAGTCGATTCGATATGCTCGCCTAAATGATAGAAATTCAAGTTGTTTCTTGTGATGTTTCCTCCAAAAGAAAAAGTATGTATAGCAACATTACTTTGCTGTTTTTGAGAAATATAGGTATTATCAATCAAGTTGGCCGATTGCAAATCATTTTGAATTTTATAATAATCAATAATGGCGCGTTTTTGTGCAAAAATCTCGGTAACCGAATTGGTTAAAACTGGATTTTGGTTCAAACTTTGATGTCTTTCAATAATTTGCACGTGTGAATTTTCTCCTACAATAACCAAATTTCTTGGTTGTACCATCAAAGCATCTTCTTTTCCTGTCGAAAAATAGATGATTTCAATAGGTTTTTCGACCACTTTGCTTTTGGGTATATTGATATAGGCACCTTCATTTGCAAAAGCAGTGTTTAATGTGGTTAAACTCTCTTCTTTACTTGCAATTTTATTAAAGTATTCATCAATAATCATCTTGTATTTGGGTTTGTTTAATGCTGATGACATTAGGCAAACATCCAATCCGTCGTGAGTTGTTGATGATAAAAAAGAAGAAAATTTTCCGTCTACAAAAATTACTTTGTAAGTGTCTATTTCGTGCAAAAAGTATTTTTTTACTTCTGCAAATTCTATAGCATTTTCGTGTTTTGGAAATACAGAATAATCATTTTTTAGAATAGCATTCAGTGATGTATATTTCCAAGATTCTTCTTTTTTGGTTGGAAAACCTTTGTTTTCGAAGTTTTTTATAGCAGAGGTACGAAGATCGTGTAACTGCGAAGTCACATCGATTTGTTCTTCGAATGCCATAAAAGATGATATTAATTTTTCTTTCAATTCCATTTTTTTAGTTGAGATTTTTTACAAACCACAAATATTATTTTTTTAACCATTAAGATATTAAGATTCATTAAGCATTAGACCTTAATTTTTATTAATACCTTAATGATTTAATTTTTTAAACTAACTCACTTTTAATCCAATCGTATCCTTTTTCTTCTAGTTCGTAGGCTAATTCTTTTCCGCCCGATTTCACAATTTTTCCATCCATTAAAACGTGAACAAAATCTGGAATAATATAATCTAATAATCGTTGATAATGCGTAATTACTAAAACTGCATTATTTTCGTTTTTTAATTTATTGACACCATTTGCCACAATTCGAAGAGCATCAATATCTAAACCAGAATCGGTCTCATCAAGGATAGCAAT
>JAYTIV010000208.1:0-17282 GCA_043731625.1 Flavobacterium sp.
GATTTGTTTGAAAAAAAATTGCTCTAATCGCTTTTGGAAATTAAAGACACTTATAAAACAATTGCCAAAGCCTCTGAAGAAATTCTTTTTAAAGAAAAAAACAGCAAGTTTTTTGGGTATGCTTTCCCGATTACTTCAGAAGAAGAAGTAAAAATTTTACTCGAACCCTTACGAAAAAAACATTTTAATGCGGTGCATTTTTGTTATGCCTATCAAATAGGTACCGATAAAATTCAGTTTCGCGCCAATGATGATGGCGAACCAAGCAATACCGCAGGAATGCCCATTTACGGTCAAATACAATCACACGAATTAACCAATGTTCTAATTGTTGTTGTTCGTTTTTTTGGCGGAGTAAAACTTGGCGTAGGTGGTTTAATTGCTGCTTACAAAACCACAGCACAACAAGCCATTGAAGCTTCATTAATTATCGAAAAAACAATTGATGTGCAATATCAAATATCTTTTGATTATAAAAATATGAATAAAGTTATGCGCATCATTAAAGAGAAAAACTTGGAAATTATTTCTCAAAAAATGGAATTAAATTGTGAGATATTACTTGCTACTCGCAAAAAAAATGCAACAATTGTTTTTGAAAGCTTTGATAATTTGTTTGGAGTAAGGATTATAAAAGTGTAAAAATAAAACAGCAACAAAAACGTATTTCAACGGACTTTTAGGTTATATAGCTGATTTCTATTCATCGCTAAAATAATTGTGATTAAATTTATTATAATTATTTTGTTAAAATGCATAGAAATCCTTTATTAATACGTAAATTTATTACAGCTTACAGCTTACAGCTTACAGCTTACAGCTTACAGCTTACAGCTTACAGCTTACAGCTTACAGTTTACAGTTTACAGTTTACAGTTTATTGCATATTGCAAAAAGCAACTATTTAATTTTAAAAAAGCAAAAATCAAAGAAGATTTTCGTGGGTTTACATTATTACTTCTCCCACGTAAATCAAAAAGAGTGGTTTAACTTTTAGGCTTTTTTACCAATTAAATATTTATAAAATGAAATCAAAAATAAAATTATTGTATTATTTTTTAATAATTACTTTTTTTATTAGTTGTACTAATGAAAGAAATATTAATGAAACTACTACTCTTAACATGTATAACAAAACAGCTATAGAAAATGCACCTCAAGCAGAAAAGGAAGCTTATTCAAAATTTCATCTTCTCAAAGTTGCACGGTATCTAGATATGAATTTTAGCAATAAATCAATTGATAATCAAATATTATCAAAAGGCTACACTAATGGTCAAAGTAGAGTAATTTTCGCCAAAGATTTAATTAATTTAGACTATAACCTATCTGAAAGTTCAGAATCTAAAAAATCTGAAATTGAAGACATCAACAAATCTTTGCATGCATTTGAAAATTTAGAAGGAGAAAATTGGCAGGTAACAGTAAGTATACTAAACTACAAAAGTAAAAAATTACACAGAATTATTGACGAAACTAAACCAATTTTTGTACTTTCAGTCGACACTGAAAAAGAAACAAATACAGATGAAGTTGATGGATATCAAAAAAATGATGAAAACATTATGGAAAAACTTGATTCAAAAGTCAATGAACAAGTTGCTGAGAATAATACTTTGTATAAAATTGGAATTACTGTACTAGAGATAAGAGATAATAATAGTGATGGCTCTGGAGGCTCTGGAGGCTCTGGAGGTAGTTCTGGTGGAGGCAATGATGATTGGAATCTTGGAGGTACAAATGGTACTGGTTTAGGAACAATAATCACACCTGGAAGTAGTGGCGATATACTACCTTCACAAGCAGGACTAACAATTAGATTTATGAGAGCATATAATAAAAAAGAATCATTCATTGAATCTAATGAAATCCATTTTGATGGATTTAAAATTTCTACTTTTGATAATAGTTCAGACGTAAATGATTTGTATGACATTAGCGGATCAAGTACTGAAGGTTGGTGCGGTCAAAGGATACAAAAATTTGATAATGCTGATATTAGCAATGGAACCACATTTTTTGTTAATTTTTTAATAAATGGTGGTTCATATAGTTCTCCAAATTCAGCAGGAGGTACAAACTCTCTTATTTATTATTTAATATTTGAACACGATAATTACCCTGCGCCATTGAGACAAAATTATTTTCAATTTTCTACTTTTAGCAGCAGAATTATTCAATACAGGTCTTATGAAGGTCTCTACGACAGTGCTATTTTATGGAATCCTTTAGATTTCTTTTCTCCAAATCCTACTGCTTTTCCATCTACAGCAGACAATTTTCAGGTAGATAATGGCCAAATAAAATATAATTTAAGACGCACATTTTAAAAAAAACGCACAACCAGATTTATTTGGTTGTGCAACTATAATATATAGTTTATGAATAAAAAAAATATTGTATTATTATTTTTGTTTTCAAATTTAAGTTATTCTCAATTAAGTTCAAATTTAATTTTGAACAAAGTAGATAATAACAAAGGAAACTTATTTTTAAATATTGGTTCGGAATATAGAATTACTCCTTACTACGGCTCAATGCAAATAGTAAATAATAACTCAAATATAGATTTACAAAACTCTGGAATATCTATATATTATTCACTTAATTTTTTTGTCAACAATAAAACAAGCGTTAATTTTGCTCATTCATTCAGGTATGATTTGCTAAAATATAATAATCAGAATTCAATACTATCAGATAATTATTCGAAAAAAGAAGAAAATACATTAATGATGGATTTACATTTTTTTTTAGATTACTATATCCATAAAGGGAAAAATCCATTATTTATACGTCTTGGACTATCAATGATGAATAATGGTACTGATTATATTTCTACAAAAACATATTACAATCAAGACGGTAGTGTTCTTAAATTGGTAATTGAAGAAAGAAACTTCAAATTTTATGCGTCAAATTTTGGATTTGGATTAAAAAAAAATAAAATAGATTTTTTAGTAGGTCTTTATGGTTCTAATGACACTCCATATTTTTATAATAAAGCAATTATTGTTGTGCCATATGTAAAAATTGGTTACAATATTTTAAAATTATATTCCAAAAGTAAATAAATGAAAAAATGAATAAAAAAAACTTCTACATATGCCTTTTCATTTTAATGTTAATAATTAAAATGCATTCACAGAACCCAATTAATGTTCAAATTACAGGTAATTGTTCAAATATTTCTGGAATTTACACCTATATAAACTTATTAAATGGTAAAAACAACTATTCAAAAGATTTTGTAATTGATGGTAATTCGGTTACAGTTTATGTAAGTTTTGATGGTACGAATTGGGTTTTACATAATGGTACAATTAGCGATACAGGTTTTATTAATTTGACCATTCCGAATACTCTTAACCCACCAACTAATAATTGGCAAGCATCAAATTGTGTTAATGGTTCAATGATTATAAATGAAATGCTACATTTAGAAAAATTTGAGAATGATCAAATATTTATATATCCAAATCCAAGTTATGAATATATAATAATTCAAAATGAATTCAATGATTATAATATTATAAATTATAAAATAATGGATTTAGTTGGCAATAAAATTAAAACCGGATTTTGCAATTTCAATGAAAAAATTAATATTGATGAGTTGTCATCAGGAAATTATTTTATTGAAATTAAAATACTAAATGGTAATTCTTTTATAAAGAAATTTGTAAAAAAGTAAAGAAATGTGCAAATCATAAACTTTATTTAGATTAATATCAATTCATCAACGCAATAATATAGGCTGGCGGAACAACTGGTCTTCCTGTTTTTAAGTCAATAAAAACCAACGTAAAATCGCCAGTTGTTAACAACTCATTATTTTCGTTCCAAATTTCACACTCCAATTCTATCTTCACACCAGCATATTTTTTGAATTTGGTTTTCACTGTAAGTAAGTCATCATATCGTGCTGATTTTTTGTAATTTAAAGTTAATGATACAATTGGCAATCCTATTCCGCTTTCTTCTAAAGCTTTGTAAGAAACCCCTTTGTTTCTAAGCCATTCAACTCTTCCTATTTCAAAATAAGGCAAATAACTTCCGTGATAAACGACACCCATTTGGTCGGTTTCAGAATAACGAACTCGTATTTGCTGATGGTCTTCTTTCATAACTTCTGTTTAAATTTTAGGTTAATTCAATGTAACTTTTTTATATCCTTACAACAATATTTTTTAAAAATCAACCTGTTTTTTATTTTTTTTTAACGATTTTTGTTCACATATTTGTTACCCCGAAAAAAGAATAAATATCATTGGTTTTTCCTGTAGGATTACCTTTAACAAAACACAAATTTAGTAAAAAATTATGAGCAAAACTGCGCAATCAGTATGGGAAAATTGTCTAGCATTCATAAAAGACAATATTCAAGACCAAGCCTACAAAACTTGGTTCGAGCCGATTAAGTCTGTTGAGCTTACTGACAATGCTTTATACATTCAAGTGCCAAGTAAATTTTTCTATGAATGGCTTGAAGAGCATTATGTTAAATTATTAAAAGTTGCTTTAACAAAAGAGTTAGGAAAAAATGCCAAGTTGTTGTACAAAATCAAAATGGAAAACACATATGGCAATAAACAACCTTTTACCGAACAATTACCAAGTGCACACAGAAGTTCTGTAAAAGCACAAGAAGTTGATGCACCTTTTAAAAACTTAAGTCCAGAATTAAAAAATCCTTTTGTAATTCCTGGAATTAGAAATTTAAAAATAGAATCACAATTAAATGCGAACTATAGTTTTGATAATTTCCTTGAAGGAGATTCCAATCGTTTAGCACGATCTGCGGGTATGGCTGTTGCTAATAAACCTGGCGGAACATCATTTAACCCATTATTGATTTTTGGTGGCGTAGGATTAGGAAAAACCCATTTGGCTCACGCTATTGGCGTTGAAATCAAAGACAAATATCCAGAAAAAACAGTATTGTATATTTCTGCTGAAATTTTCACACAACAATATATAGATTCTGTAAAAAAGAACAACCGAAACGATTTTATTCATTTCTATCAATTAATCGATGTTTTGATTATTGACGATGTTCAATTTTTATCTGGAAAATCAGGAACGCAAGATGTGTTTTTTCACATATTCAATTACTTGCACCAAAATGGCAAACAAGTAATTCTTACTTCAGACAAAGCGCCTGTTGACATGCAAGATATCGAACAACGTTTGTTATCTCGTTTCAAATGGGGATTATCTGCAGAATTGCATCAGCCTGATTATGAAACAAGAATTTCAATCCTGAAAAATATTTTATATCGTGATGGCGTAGAAATGCCAGATGATATCATAGAATATGTTGCTAGAAATATCAAATCAAATGTACGCGAACTTGAAGGTGCTATTATTTCATTAATTGCACAATCGTCTTTCAATAAAAAAGAAGTGACTCTTGACTTAGCTAAACATGTCGTTGAAAAATTTGTTAAGAATGTAAAACGTGAAATTTCTATTGATTATATCCAGAAAATAGTTTCTGATTATTTTCAACTTGATCTTGAAACTTTACAATCTAAAACTAGAAAACGTCACGTAGTTCAAGCCAGACAATTAGCCATGTTTTTTGCGAAGAAATTTACAAAAGCTTCTTTGGCAAATATTGGTTCACAAATAGGTGATCGTGATCACGCTACTGTTCTACATGCTTGCAAAACAGTGGATAATTTAGTAGCTACTGATAAGCACTTCAAAAAATTTGTAGAAGACATTCACAAAAAATTATCGCTCTAAAATGCCTGTTAAAATTTTAATGGTTTGCCTTGGCAACATTTGCCGTTCTCCTTTGGCAGAAGGAATATTGGAATCTAAACTTCCGTCAAATCTATTTACAGTAGATTCTGCAGGAACAGGAAATTGGCATGTAGGTAACAAACCAGATGATCGTTCAATTGCTGTTGCAAAAAAACATGGAATAGATATCACAAATCAAAGAGGCAAACATTTTCAAAAAAATGATTTTGAAAATTATGATTATATTTATGTAATGGATAATGCTAATTATAGTGATGTTATGGACCTTGCTATAAATGACGAACAAAAAAACAAAGTAAATTTAATCTTAAATGAACTTTTTCCTGGCGAAAATGTTGATGTACCAGATCCTTATTATGGCATTCAACATGGTTTTGACACTGTCTATGCTATGTTGGACGAAGCTTGTGATGAAATTGCAAGAAAACTTATTGCGAAACATTCTTAATCAAAAAAAATGAAATCATTGGGTAAATTATATCTTATTCCTACAACATTAGGAGATTGCGACCCATTTGATGTTTTGCCTCAAACTGTAAAAAGGGCAATTGATTTTATAGATGACTATATTGTTGAGAATGATAAAACAGCTAGAAAATGCATAAAAAGCATTCATCCAGAAAAAATACAAGCTACGCTTAGATTAAAATTATTAAACAAACATACCGAAGTATCCGAACACAATGCTATGATTCAACCTTGTCTTGAAGGCAAAAATGTTGGATTAATGAGTGAAGCTGGTTGCCCTGGTATTGCTGATCCAGGCGCAGTAATTGTAAAATTAGCTCACGAAAAAGGCATACAAGTAGTACCACTAGTTGGACCTTCATCCATTTTTTTAGCATTAATGTCTTCTGGTATGAACGGACAGAATTTTGCTTTCAATGGCTATCTACCCATAGACAAAGAAGATAAAAAATCAGCATTGAAAAATTTAGAGAAACTATCTACTGACAAAAATCAATCTCAAATTTTTATTGAAACACCTTATAGAAACAATAAATTATTAGAAGATTTAGTTCAAGTATTGCAACCCAATACACATTTGTGTATTGCTGCAGATATTACTTTACCTACTGAATATATCAAAACATTACGAGTTCAAGATTGGAAAAAAACGAAAATAGACTTGCACAATAGACCTACTATTTTCATCATTCATAAAACATAAAAAAACCTGCTAATAAGCAGGTTTTTTTTATATCCAATTTTTTTTATCTCACTCTTGCATTACTATCAGCAACAATAGCATGAGTTTCATAACCACCAAAATCTTTCATATAGGTTTTTACAGAAGTACCGTATTGATCTCTACATTTTCTAGCACCATTAGTTTTAAGAAATCTTTTTACAGATCCTGCGCCTCCAAGATGTGCGGCAGCTAATATTCCAGATTCAGTAACTTTGACACCACTAATTATTTTTCCAGAATAAAGTTCGATTTCTTCTTTCAGAAGTGATTTATTTTTTGATAAAAGAGCAACAAATGCTTTTTCTTGTAATCTAGGGCTGTTTAAGAAAGCCAAACTGTCTTTTATTCCTATAGTTTTTAATGTTTCAATACCAAACTGGTATTTGCCCATATACCCTAAGGTGTTTATTTTTTTATATTTCCCTTGTGATTCTTTAAATCCTATTGCTTCTTTAAAACCAATAAAAAATTTACCGGTAAAAGGAATATTCAAATTAATATAATCTTTTTTCATTTTTGAAGGAAACATATAGTTCATTTCCTCATTTTCTCCTACGTGAAACCAATTGTAATTTTCTAATTCGAATTTTTTAAAACCGGAACTCAAAAAGCCTATTATTAAAATAAGACTGGTGTAAAAAAACCATTTTTTAATCATAATTTGTTTTTCTTCTTAATCTATCACACTAAGAAATTTCTGCGGTGCAAATGTACAACAAAAAATACAAATCTGAAAATCAGTCAGTTGATTTTTTTAAAAATACAATATGTGAAATTTTGATCGTCCTTGAGCCCTTATTTCAAACGTTGGAGCTGGAATTTTTACACAATTAAAAACAGAAAAAACAGTCTTCAAAAGAGGCGATTTGGTTTTTATTTTTGTCAAATCAGCATCAAAACTCAGAAAAAACTGTCTTGTACTTTCTTTTTCTGGAAGAAAAATAGTGTTAACTAATTTGTCATTTCCTGTAATCATGCCTTCAGCTCCATAACCAAAGGCAACATTTAACCAAGTGGGAATTTTGGATTGTTTAAAAAAAGAATGAACATTTATAGACATCCAATAGGTTTGCCCATTATAATCTTTTAGAATTTGTTCGTTTAAGGTATTTCCTAAAACAATTGGTCTTGCTGAGGCATACGGTGTTGTATGAAACGAAAATTTAGGCACTATTCGTTGTTCTTTCCACAATAATTCTTGTGAAACAAATAAAGCAGTTCCAGATGCATTTGCTACAACATCTCCTAGAGAAGCGCCCCAATTTGACGAATACCCATCCATAACCTCTACAGCAGATAAAAATACAAATCCTAACGTTGAACCATAAAGTAGTTGATTTTTTCTAGAAACTCCAGACCATTGCAATGCCTTTTTTCCAAAATTCCCAATTTGATAAGACGAAAACACATGTCCAGCTTTATCCATTTGCAACCAATCGGCATTGTCATTAATGGTATGAAAATTACTTTGCGGATAATCAGCATACCAAAACTGATTCAATCCCACCAAGATTCCAGCTGAAATTGCGACTTCCGAAAGTATCACTGTATTTCTTCGTTGAATATTTAAAGAATCAGCAGGCTTAAGAAATAGTTCAAGAGAATTTTGAGAAAAAGAAACAATAGGTATAAACCCTATGAAAATTAAAACAAAATACGCTTTTATATTTTTCAAAATCTATCTTTTTATTCCTTGATTGTTTACCCAAGCCACGTATTTTTGACGATTGACTTCGTGTTGTGCTGGAGTTACGGCAAATTCATGATAACCAAAATTAGTTACACTAGCACAAAAATAAATATAATTATGTTTTTCTGGATTTAAAACGGCATCAAGAGCTGTAATATCTGGCATTGCAATTGGCCCTGGAGGTAAACCTTCATATTTGTAGGTATTATAAGGAGAATCTGTTTCTAAATCCTTATACAAAACTCTTTTTATAACCTGATTAAAATCGTTTGTTTTTAATTTCACCGCATAAATTACTGTTGGATCTGCTTCTAGTTTCATTCCTTTTGCCAAACGATTTAAATATACGCCAGCAACTTTAGGTCTTTCATCTTTTTTTACGGTTTCTTTATGAACAATAGAAGCTAAAATAGCAACTTGAATAGGGGTTAAATTTTGTTGTGCAGCTTTGGCAATTCGTTCTTCTGTCCAGAATTTTCGATATTCTTTAGCCATTTTATCACGAAATTTTACAGCACTTGTATTCCAGAAAAATTCATACGAATTCGGAACAAACATGGCCAAAAAATTACTTTCTGTAAATCCGTTTTCAGATAAAAATTTTGGGTCTTTGAAAGCAGTAAGCAAACTCAAACTATCTGCTTCAATTTGCGAACCTATTCTTCCTGCAAAATTTTCTAATCGTTCTTGATTGTTAAAAGCAAGATTTACAGGTACATTTTGACGCAATGAATTAACAATGTCATTACTACTCATACCCTTTTTTAAAAGAAATTTCCCTGATTTATTTTCTCTTTGCGGATACGATTTTTTATTGGCAACCATTTCAAAACGCGCCATATCTTTTACAAAAGGAGTAATTATTTGTTTTACCTCATCATAATTGGCATTGGTTGGGATGTATAAATAAACTTGTTTTTCTTGGAATTTGGTGTTAGGAGCAAATATTTCTCGATACAACATATACCCATAAATCATTAAACCTGATACGATTACTACTGATAAGATGGCGATGATTTTTTTTAATTTCAAAACGATTTTTTTTAAGATGATGAATGAATTAATTGAAATAAAGCTTCGTCTTTATAAGTTCCGTTGACTAAATTCCATTGTTTTTTGATACCTATTTTTTGGAATCCAAATTTAGTAAAAAGAGAAATACTTATTTCATTTTCGGTGTCAATATTAGCATAAAGTTGATGCAAATTTAAATGTAGAAAAGCATAATTCATTAACAATTCTAATGCTTCACTACCTACTCCACTATTTCTATTGTCAGAATTAAGAATTAAAATTCCGATACCTGCACGATTATTTTTAGGATCAAAATCAAATAAATCTATTAATCCAATTGCTGGAAAATCTTGATCTTTGCAAATTGCTAACCGCAATTGTTTGGCTTCATAAATGTCTTGATGCGCATTTTCGAGATATTGTCGTATCAAAAACCGACTATAAGGAGTTTGTGTATTACTCACATTCCAGATAGATTCGTCGTTTTCTACTGCATATACAAACTCCAAATCATTGGGTTCTAAGGCACGTAAATAAATATTTTTTCCTTTAAGAGTCTTCAAAATAATCTTTTTTAAATTGCTATAGAACCTTTAAAAACAAAAGTAGCTGGTCCTTTTAAGAATATATTGGTGAAATGACGCTCATTTTTATCAAATTCAATTTCAAGATTCCCACCTTCAACTTGTATTTGAACAGTTGTTGAATTTGTTTTATGCATGGCATTCATGGCAATTGCTACTGCTGTTGCACCAGTTCCGCAAGAAAGTGTTTCATCTTCTACACCTCTTTCATAGGTTCTGATTTTAAAAGCATTTTCAGAAGTTTGTTGTACAAAATTCACATTGCTTCCTGCAGCACCATACAAATCAGAATATCGAATGGCAGCACCTAATGTTTTGACATCGCAATTTTTTAAATCGCTTATTAATTCAACATGATGTGGCGAACCAGTGTCTAAAAACACATAATCAGATGTTATTTTAAGAGTTTCAACATCTTTCATTTGAAGCGAAACAATTCCATCAGCATCAATAATAGCGTGATGAAAACCATCTATTGCCATAAAAGTAGTTTGATTTTTAATGATATGTAGCTTTTTTGCAAATGACACAATACACCTACCACCATTACCGCACATAGAACTTTGATTGCCATCTGAATTATAATAAACCATTCTAAAATCAGTTTCTGAATCATTTTCTAGAAGAATCAATCCATCGCCACCAATTCCGAATCGTCTATCGCACAAATGGGCAATTAGTTTAATGTCTTCTTTTGGAAAAAAAGTGTTACGATTGTCAATCATCACAAAATCGTTTCCTGTTCCTTCGTATTTATAAAAGTCTATTTTCATTTGATGCCTTATCTTGTAACAAAAGTACAAATATTAATGTTAAGTTAAAGAGTGTTAAACGAGCGTTAAACTCTTTTTTGAAAAACAATACTTTTATAATTTTACGTTAGTAATATAAACAAAATGTTTAACTAATTTCAATTGAAAAGAAAATGAAAAGAATTTCAAGTTTATTTTTAGTATCCTTATTTAGCGGAGTCATCACACTTGGAGCATACAAATTGTTATTTGAAAACAACACTAACGCCTCCAATTCTATTGTTTCTTTAGCACCTACTAACTATACAAAAAATGTTGGTTTGGGTTCTGAAGCTGTAGATTTTACAGATGCTGCAGACAAAACAGTACATTCAGTTGTTCACGTTAAAAATGTTTCATACAGAACTATGTCAAACCCTATGATGGAATTTTTCTATGGGTTTAAAGGCGGTCAACAACAAGAACAAGTAGGTACTGGTTCTGGTGTAATTATTTCTGAAGATGGATATATTGTAACCAACAATCACGTCGTAAAAGATGCTACTGAAATAGAAATTACACTAAACAATAAAAAAGCATACAAAGCAAAAGTAGTTGGAACAGATTCTAAAATGGATATTGCTTTATTAAAAATAGACACTGATGACAAATTGCTTTATACTGTTTTTGCTGATTCAGATAATGTAAAAGTTGGCGAATGGGTTTTGGCAGTTGGTAATCCTTATAATTTAACTTCCACTGTAACAGCTGGAATTGTTTCGGCAAAAGCCAGAAATCTGGACACCAATGGCATACAATCTTTTATACAAACAGATGCAGCAGTAAATCCAGGAAATAGTGGTGGTGCTTTGGTAAATACTCGAGGCGAATTAATCGGAATAAATACGATGATTTCTTCACAAACAGGTTCTTATGTGGGGTATTCTTTTGCAATTCCTTCTAATATTGCTCGAAAAATTATTGAGGACATTATGGAATTCGGAAATGTACAACGTGGTATTCTTGGTGTAGAAGGTGGCGAATTGAATAATTCTGCTTCAAAAGAATTGGGCATCAAAGAAACACAAGGCTTTTATGTAAAAAGAGTAACTAAAAATTCTGGAGCAGAAAAAGCAGGTTTGACAAAAGGTGATATTATCGTAAAATTAGACAATCAAAACATCTCGACTTATGCTGAATTAGCAGGATATATAAGTACCAAAAGACCGAGTGACAAGATTCAAGTTACGATTATTCGTGACGAAAAAACCATGGTTGTTCCTGTTTCTTTAACCAAAAACGAATTTGTGAGTACCGAATTCAAAGGAATAGAACTTGAAAATATAGACGCATCAGACAAGAAAAAATTCAATATCGATTCTGGTGTACGAATCAGAGAAATCACAAACGAAAATTTGAAACCGTATTATGATGAACTCAAAGGAAATATTATTGTAAAAATTGATAATGCCAAAGCAGTTGATGTAGAAACTGTTTCAAGAATATTAGACAAAAAAGATGAAAATCAAAGTGTTAGTATAGAAATGATTGCCAAAAATGGGCAAAGAATTAGAATTATTATATAATTGGTTTATTAGTTTTGTTTTTAAAAAACCACTTCTATTAGGAGTGGTTTTTTTGTAAATATAAATTTTTAAAATTATTTACGAAATCGTTTTCGTAAACAATATTAATGTACTACTTTTGCATCGAATTTATAAAAAACAATCTTTTTTTAATATTTTTAAACCAATGAGTAATAACCTTTCCTACGAAAAAGAAATTTCTTTTCAAGCAAGCAGACGAAGAGCAGGTGTTGAATTTATCAAGATTATAAGTGATTTATGGTATGATAAATCTATCGAAATGGTCATGTTTAGAAACCAATTGATGGACAAAAATGTAAGTGAAATTATCAACTTACACGAATATGCCGGTGAATTTGTGGGCAAACCAATTTCAATTTTTGATTCGGTAGAAATTGCTCGTGCGATACTTTCTTTAGATTTGCCACCATCAAAGTTAGATATTGGAAAACTTACTTATGAGTTTCATTTAGAAAACAACAAATACAACAATGCCAAAGGATTTGTAATAGACAAATTGAAAAACGCCAAAAACACACAAGACATCCAACCCAAAGATGTGGTTTTGTATGGCTTTGGTAGAATAGGAAGATTACTAGCTCGTGAATTAATGTCAAAAATGGGAAAAGGCAATCAGTTGCGTTTGCGTGCCATTGTCACTCGTGATAAAAACGATGCCGTTTCTTTAGAAAAAAGAGCTTCTTTATTACGATACGACTCTATTCATGGAGATTTTCAAGGTTCGGTTGTATCAGACCCAGAAAATAATGCTTTGATAATCAATGGTACTACCGTTCACATAATTACCGCTAACAGTCCAGAAGAAATAGATTATACGACGTATGGTATAAATGATGCTTTAGTCATTGACAATACTGGCGCATTTACCACACAAGAAGCATTGGCAAGACATCTTACTTCGAAAGGAGTTGATAAAGTATTGCTTACCGCTCCAGGAAAAGGTGTTCCCAATATTGTGTATGGTGTCAATCATAATGAGTACAACCCAGACGACGTAACGATATTTTCAGCTGCTTCTTGCACAACAAATGCCATAACTCCAATATTAAAAGCGGTTGTAGATACTTTGGGTGTTGTAAAAGGACATCTCGAAACCATTCATGCCTATACAAACGATCAGAATTTGGTTGACAATATGCACAAGAAATACCGTCGTGGTAGAGCTGCAGGACTAAATATGGTGATTACCGAAACGGGAGCAGGATCTGCTGTTGCAAAAGCCATTCCGTCATTGGCAGGCAAATTAACTTCAAACGCGATTCGTGTTCCGGTACCAAACGGTTCACTGGTAGTTTTGAATTTAGAAGTAGAAACCGAAACTTCAATTGCCGACATAAATGCTATTATGAAAAAATATGCTTTAGAAGGTGAATTAGTGGAACAAATCAAATATTCCTTGAATAATGAGTTGGTTTCTTCGGATATTATAGGAACCTCAGCACCATCAATTTATGATAGCAATGCGACTATTGTTTCGGCAGATGGAAAAAATATAGTGTTATATATTTGGTATGATAACGAGTATGGTTATAGCCATCAAGTAATACGCCTAGCAAAATATATTTCTAAAGTAAGACGATATACTTATTATTAGGATTTGTTTTAGTACGTAGATTTTAATAATAAAAAATCCGTTTCAAAATGAAACGGATTTTTTTTGTTATAAATAATTCTATACTTATTCTTTCTCTTTTACCAAATAATAAATAGGTATTCCAATAAGCATAATCAAAACACCCCAACCACAAGTACTGGTTTTGGTAAACAACAAGGCGATTGAAACGGCAATAGCAATGACAATATAAACCAAAGGTAAGAAAGGATATCCAAAGGCTTTATATGGTCTTTCGGCATCAGGTCTTGTTTTGCGTAGAATAAAAATACCATAGATGGTTAAAATATAAAAAATCAATACGATGATGATGACAAAATCGAGCAAATCGCCATACTTACCTGTCAAACAAAGCGCAGAAGCCCAAATACATTGTGCCCATAATGCCCAAGCAGGCACACTTGCATCATTTAAATGAGAAGCTTTTTTAAAGAACAATCCATCTTTTGCCATCGTATAATAAACTCTTGCACCAGCCATAATCAATCCGTTATTACAGGCAAAAGTTGAAATCATAATCATTACTGCGATAATCAAGGTGCCAATGTTTCCAAATATATACTGTGAGGCTACAACGGCAACACGATCAGATTTGGCAGTTGCAATTTCGTCAAACGGAATCACAGCCAAATACATCAAATTGGTCAACACATAAATGATACTAACAACTAAAGTTCCTAAAAACAAACTTAGTCCAACGTTTCGCTTTGGATTTTTAATTTCGCCAGCAATAAAAGTAACGCCATTCCAAGCATCACTAGAAAATAACGAACCTACCATAGCAGCAGCAATACCAGAAATTAAAGCCACACCAGAAATAGGTAACCAAGAAGCGGTGTCTTTTACATAGGATTTTGTAGCCCAAGCATCAGCCCAATTGGCATTCCAAATATCGGCTTTGGCAGCTAATATAAATCCAAAAATTAGCAATCCGAGAAGAGAAAGAATTTTTATAACCGTAAGAACCGTTTGCAACATTTTGCTGTTTTTTACCCCACGACTGTTGAGATAAGTAAGCAAAATAATAGTAATAATAGAAACTATTTGGGCTGCATTCAGATTGAAGTTTCCAAAAGTATAAAGGATATTCTCGTCACTTACAGCTGGAATTAAATAGGCCGCAAATTTAGAAAAACCAACACCAACAGCAGCAATAGTACCTGTTTGTATCACAGCAAAGAAACTCCAACCATAAAGAAAAGCAATAAGTTTGCCATAGGCCTCTCTCAAATAGACGTATTGCCCGCCAGCTTTTGGAAACATCGCACTCAATTCGCCATAACTAACAGCGGCAATCATAGTAATCAAACCAGAAATAATCCAAATTAAAGTCAACCAACCTGCAGAACCCACTTGTCTGGCAATATCTGAACTCACAATAAATATTCCTGAGCCTATCATCGAACCTACTACAAGCATAGTACCATCAAGTAATCCGAGTTCTTTTTTAAATTCTTCTTGGTTTTCCATACCTCCTATTTTGATTTTATTTTGATAAAGATAAAAATATTCATCAAACTAAAAATAAAAAAAACGCTCCTTAAAAAAGAGCGTTTTTAAATTTAGCGTTGTCCTAAAATAGTGTGTAATTTAAAAAGTCCCGAATAGGGACTTTATTTTTTCTTCGCATTTTCTTTAAGCGCTTTAAAATGGTTTTTAGACCTTACTTGTAAGCCATCAGCACCATTTACACTTGTGGAGAAATTGTTGATTAAGTTTTTATAATTTTCCAGATATTTCTCGTCATAAATTCCTTCCTTTTTTAAGGTTTCCAAATGCTTTAAAATTTCACCGCATTTAGTTTTTATTCCTCTTATTTCGATTTCAATTTGTCCCTCAGTCTTTGCCATAATTAAATTTTTTATAATTAGATATTTCAAAGGTAGGATTTTACTCTTTTATAAGTTAAAAAATCTAATTTGTTTATTAATTGAAATCTAACAATTCCGAAATAGTTATTTCAAGTCCTTCGCATATTTCAAGTAAGTACAAATAAGTCGGGTTAAATTCTCCTGTTTCTACTTTATGTATCGACTGTTGGTCTTTCAATATCTTCAAACCAAGTTTTGCTTGTGATAGCCCTTTTGCTATACGCAAATCTCTTATTCTATTACCCAGTTTTACTAAATCTATTGACTTATCCATATTACTTATTTTGTAGCAATGTGGATTTTCAAAAGAACATTTTTAACATACTATCATATGTTATTTTGAATTTTACCTTATGTTTGCCTTGATAATCAATTAAAACAAACATTATGAACTTTAAAAAAGCAACAATTCTTTTATGTGCAACTGTAATAATCGCTTCCTGCACAAACAAAAAATCTAATGAACAAACCGAATTATTAACTGAAAATTCTAGCGATTGTAATTGCGCTGAGTTGCATTTAACTTCTGAAAATGCAATTTCTACAACCTTTGAAGATGGTTCTTATGAGGAAGTTTGGAAAGACGTTATGAAAGACGGAAAGCCTTTTAGCGGTGTTTGCATTACGAAGGATCAGAATGACAGTATAACCAAAAGTTTAGAATTTAAAAATGGTTGGACTGTCAGGAAAATTGAGCGTGTAAAGGTTGGAATAAATTACCTCACTATTGGTGATATGACTTATGATAATATGAAGCGTAAAGATGGGTTTCGTGTTAAGTTGGAAAGTGATGGAGATTTAAAATATGTGCATCAGTTGGAAGTTTTAAAAAATGGAAATGTAGATAAATCGGGTTATACGATTTGGATAAAATCAAATGACATTATACCGATTAATAAACGCTGGGATGATAATGCAGAGATATTCATTTGGGACAAAGCAAATGGTTTATCAATTAGGTCAACTGCTGATTTGAGTAGTTGTACAGCAAATTTAAAGTCTGCTAATAACCAGGAAAGTTCAATCGATGAAAAGATATATTATGTTGAAAATACTTCACCACAACAACGCAATGAACTTTTAGAATGTCTTAAAAAGAAATTACCGCAATTCAACTACGGAAACTAACAAAAAATCCTAATCATTTATAGACTGCCCCCAAAAAGTTAGACACTATTTGGGGGTATTTTTATGGAAAGAAAAGTAAAG
>JAYTIV010000209.1:0-6739 GCA_043731625.1 Flavobacterium sp.
CGCAATTGGGGTTTTAGGTGAACTTTAAAGTTGGTTTTGTACTTGAAAGTTCGGTCTTTAATTTATACATTTGGCTAACCAAATCCCCAACTGACGCCAAGCCACGAGACGTTAGCAGATAGATTTGAAAAACGGAAGCGGAAAACAAGAAAATTATGATTACAATTCAAGAATTACTTTACAATCGCGGGCTTGAAAAAAATGCAAAAATCAAACTTGTAAGACATAAAGACCAAAGACAAGATATTTACAATTTATACAGAACAGACAAAGAAGCATTTCTAAATTATCAAAAATCGCAAGCAAAAGACGTTTTCAAAAATGTAGAATATATTGTTTCATTTGTCGGAGAAGAAAGTGATTTATCAAGATTTATTGGAGTATACAAAATCATCAGTTCGGAAAAAATCGCTGAAAATCGTTTTGAATACGAAATGATTGAAATTAGTGATTTTGAAGATTTAAAAGAAAGAGTAATTATAAAATGGACAAATCCAATTTCTTGGCATCAATATATTCAAAACAGAATGGAAGTTATCGAAATAAAACCAGGATTACATTACAAACAATTTGTTGATTATTTTGACTTCATACTAAATTTTGATGAACTAAAAGAAATCGTAAATAATCAATATTCTGATTGGAAAAAAACATTGTCAATCACAAAAGGAATTTACTTGATTAGCGACGTAAATACAGGAAAACTTTATGTTGGTTCAGCTTACGGAGAAAATGGAATTTGGGGAAGATGGACAAATTATGTAAAATCAAATGGACACGGAAATAACAAAACATTGAAAGAACTTATTGACGCTGAAAATGATTACGCAAAGAATTTTACATTCTCAATTTTAATGTTACTGCCAAAAACAGTAACGCCAAACGAAGCTATTAAAAAAGAAATTTTATATAAAAATAAACTCGGAACAAATTCTTTCGGACTAAATAATAATTAAATATGGATTCACCAAGAGTAGTAACACACGGCGGAGTAACTTTAAATTTAGCAACAATAAAGTGTTTTAAATTACAAACAAATTCTGATTCAGGAAATACAGGAGTAATGACTGTTGAACATAAATCACGTTTTGGCTATATTCAACATCCTGAAACTGGAAAATATGAGAAACAAGAATATAATGAAAAAACCGAAGTTGATTATTCTACTTATTCTTCAGCCGAAGCTCACAGAAATGAATGGGAAGACATTTGGCAAGATTATTTAGACGACCAATCTTAAAAACAATAATCCATCTGCTAACACACGTTTTGCGAGATTGCGAATTATGTGGTAAATTCACATTTATCTTTCGCAAGAAATTTAGTAGTAACCGAAAATACTCGGTTACGAAGCTCGCAACCTCGCAAAGCGTGGGAACGTTAACTGCCATTTTACCGAACCGCAGACAAAAAAGAATACATATAATAAACCATAATTAATAAATAAACAATTAAAAAATGAAAACAAAATTACTTTCGTTATTCCTAATTTTATGCTTTTCAATGTTTGGAAAACCTGTTAATGAAAACAGAGCAAAAATAGTTGGACTAAATTTTTTGCAAAACAAAACAAATTCAAACATTCTCAAAAGTGCAACTGAACTGCAATTAACTTATAAAGTTAATGGAACATTTGAAAATATTTCGGAAGTAAGAGTTCTTTTTTATGTTTTTAATGTAAATTCAGTTGGTTATGTTATTGTTTCAGGCGATGATACAGTTTTACCAATTTTAGGATATTCAGACCAAGGAAATTTTGTCTCTACAGAAATGCCATCAAATATAAAAAAATGGTTAGAAAATTATAAAAAGGAAATAACTTTTGTCATAGAAAACAATATTGAAGCAAACGAAGAAATTAATAATGCTTGGAAAACAGATTTGAAAAGTAAAAGTAATAATTCAAATTTTACTACAACTTCAGTAACTCCATTAATTCAAACTCAATGGAACCAGGCACCATATTATAATGCATTATGTCCAAGTAGTTCCGTTACTGGTTGCGTTGCAACAGCAATGGCTCAAATAATGAAATTTTGGAATTATCCTACAACAGGTTCTGGATTTCATTCTTATAATCATCCACAATATGGAACTTTATCCGCTAATTTTGGTAACACTACTTATCAATGGAGTTCAATGCCAAATGCAATATATAGCCCAAACAATGCTATTGCAACATTAATGTTTCATTGTGGCGTTAGTGTCGATATGAACTATAGTCCTCAATCAAGTGGTGCAGCTGGAGCAACTAAAGTTTCGCCAGCATTGAATAATTATTTTGGATATCAAAATACAACTATTAGTTTAAGAACAAACTTTACTGATGTGAATTGGATAAATCTATTAAAAACAGAATTAGACCAAGGAAGACCAATGTATTATGAAGGAGCTGGTGGTGGAAGTGGTCACGCTTTTGTTTGCGATGGATATGATAATAATAATTTCTTTCATTACAATTGGGGTTGGGATGGTGCTTATGATGGGTATTTTCAAGTTAATGCACTTAATCCAACAGGAACTGGAACAGGTGGAGGTTCAGGTCAATACAATAGTAATCAGAAAATTGTTAAAGGAATACAACCGCCAACATCAGCTCAAAACTACAATTTAGCACTTCAAAATAATGTAACGCCTTCTTCATCAATAATAGGATACGGTAATGCTTTTACAGTAAGTACAAACATAACAAACAATGGAACTAACGCATTTTCTGGAGATTATACAATTGGTGTTTTCGATAGTAGCAATAATTTTGTAGATTACGTAGAAACTAAATTAAATTATGGAAATCTTCCCGGCGGTATGACTTACACAAATAATATTGTATTTTCTAATTCAGGATTATTTTCAATGTTACCCGGAAATTATACTTTAGGGTTTTATTATAGAACAACAGGAGGAAATTGGAAAATAGTTCCAAATAGTGGCAGTTTTACAAATTTTACTCCAATTACAGTCGTAAATACAAATCCTCTTAAATTAAATTCATCAATGGTAGTTTCTCCGAGCACAACTTTAATTCAAGGTCAAAGTGCATCTGTAAATTTAAATATATTAAATTCTGGAACTTCTACTTTCACTGGACAATATAAAGTTTGCTTGTATAATTTGGACGGAACATTTGTTCAAGATTTTAGTTCACTAAATGAGGTAAATGGGTTACAAGTTGGATATACTTATAGTTCTCCTTACTTAACATTTAGCACAACTTCAATAACTGCAAATCCTGGCTCATATTTAATTGCTTTGCAACATAAAACAACAACTGGTAATTGGACATTGACAGGTTCTACAACTAATTTTATAAATCCAATTAGGGTTACAGTAGTTGAACCTTCATATTTAGCGGATATTTACGAAAATAATAATTCGGTTGGTCAATCATACTCTTTACCAATGAATTTGTTTATCAGCAATGTTGCTAACATAAGTACTGCTGGTTCAAACTGTCATATAGTTACTGATAATGATTATTACAAAATAATTTTACCAAGTGGTTATAATTATTCAATTGCACCAAGATTGCACGATAGTTATAATAGCGGAAATGGTAATACTTACACATTAGATGCATTATTTTCATATTCAACTGATGGAACAAATTGGTCAAGTACAATTGACGATGTTATTTCAAGTAATATACTTGTAAATAATGGTGGTGTAATTTATTTTAGAACTGCACCATATTTTCAAGGAAATATAGGAACTTATTTATTAAGCGTTGCGGTAACAAGAACAATAAATCTTGGATTAGTTGAAAATCAATTGGAAAATAACATTAAGATTTATCCAAATCCTGCAAGAGATTTTTTAACAATTGATTGCAAAGATTTTAATGGTGAGTTAAACGAACTAAACTTAACAAATATTCAAGGACAAAAGGTATATTCTTCAAATTTAATTAACCAAAGTAAAACAATAAATTTACCAGTAAATAATTTTTCAGATGGAATTTATTTGCTACAAGTAAAAACAAATAATGGGAATTTAACAAAAAAAATAATAATTACTAAATGAAAATAATTATTTCAATAATAACTATTTTCATATTTAGTTGTAGTTCCAAAATTAATAAGAATACAACTAAATTAAATGAAAATTCAAATGTTATTTTTAATGATACTCAGCCGTTATTGGTTTATAAAACTAAATCCAATTATAATGATTTAGTTCCTGTATTATTGTCGGAAGACAAAAAAACAATAATTTCATATCCACACCCAAAAGATATAATAATAGAAAGCGGTAAACCGCTTCCTATTATTTTAAATGATGGATATTTGATTGATAATCGTGGAATAAATAAAAATGTAGCATTTTTAAACATAACTTATTCTGAATATGAAAAACTTGTAAATGCACCAAATATAAATGAACTCTACAAAATGATAATTGATAAAAATCCATTATTAGAACTTTGTAATTGTGGAACAAAAGCCAATTTTAAAAACGTAAAAGAGGAATTAAATGAAATAATTAAAAATAAAGAATTACATTTAAAGTGTAAAACAATTAAATAAAAAAAACGGCAGTTAACAGCGGTTTGGCGCAATTGGGGTTTTAGGCAAACTTTAAAGTTGGTTTTGTACTTGGAAGTTTGGTCTTAAATCGATACATTTGGCTAACCAAATCCCCAACTGACGCCAAGCCACGGGACGTTAGCAGACATATTCTGCCGAAATTGGCGAAAAGTAAAACAACTAAAAAAAAAAACAATGGAAGTAAAAAATGAATCAAATTCAAAAATTAAAACAATATTAAAATGGATTTTCTCTGTAATACTAATAATATCATTTTTAGGTTGTATAAGAGATAAGGCTTTTTTATCAGCAATAATATTTCTTTTACTTGGACTTTTATTATTACCAACTTTGACAGATTTTTGGAGTAATAAACTTCCGTTTTTGAAAAATAAATTAATGAAATATGGTTTATTATTTGTTCTATTTATAATCGGAGTTTCTGCGAATCCAAATATGTCAAAAAGTAAAGCGGAAAAAGATACCGAACTAAAAGGTGAAAATACTGATAGTAATATTGAAAATAAACAATCTAAAAATGAAATCGAAATTGTAGATTTAGATAAAATAAGTTATGATGCAGACGGAAATAAAAAAAGTCCTGATGCAAATGATATTACTTTTAAAATTATAGAAATTTTAAAACACGACAAAAACGAAGCAAGAGAATCTGAAAACAACTTTGAAAATCTTTATGTTTTAGTAAAAGTTAGTAGTTATAAAAAAGAAGATATTGAAAAAATTGCTTTCAAAATTAAAGATGATTATGCAGATTTTGCACCAAATAATTGTAATCTTGATTTATGGGACGACAAAAAAGCCTATGAATTATACTTGGAACAACAAAAATATTATACTGAATCCTTTGACGAATTAATGAGAGAATTTGAGAGAACTCGTAAACCAATTGGAGAAAAACATCAACAATTAAAAGAGAAATGGGATAAGAAAAATTATCCATTTATTGCAGACCATAACATCGGAAGTATAATGCTTGGAAATGTTTTTAATTATTATCAATTGCAAGATGATTATTATAAAAGAATGGGCGGTAAAAATTATAAAAAATAAAAATACGTCTGCTAACAGCGGTTTGCAAAAATTGGGGTTTTAGTCTTGAACTTACACATTGTTTTGTACTTTTGAAGTCAGTGTTTAACCGAAGTTTAGGCTAACCAAATCCCCAACTTCTGCAAGCCACGAGACGTTGGCAGTAATATTGCCAAAAATTCTGCAAAAAAATAAAATATAAATATGGGAATAAAATTAGGAACTTGGAATATGGCTCATTGGAGTCACAAAAGTTTAAGTAAAGAATCTTGGGAACATTTCATAAATGATTTAGATTGTGATATTTTACTATTTCAAGAATCATATCCGAATTTTGAGGTTTTAGAAAAAGATAAACTAGTTTGGAATGAAATTGGAAATACAAGACCTTGGGGTTCCGGAATATATTCAAAAAATCATAAAATTAAAGAATTCAATTTTAAAAATAGTTTCTTTGGCGCAGTAACAGGAGCCGAAATAGAAATAGATGAAAATTTAACTTTGATTGTAATATCTTTGTATTGTTTATTTGAAAAAATTAGTAATGTAATTTACGCAGTTCCAAATTTTCACAGAATTTTATCAGACTTAACGGGAGTTTTACAATCTAGAAATACAAAGAACAGAGTTATAATTGGAGGTGATTTTAACGTCAGTATTCAAATAGATATTGACCCAAGTTTTCCAGATAAAGACAACAAAATTGTTTTCGATAGATTAGAAAATTTTGATTTAGTTAATTGTTTCGATAACTTTTATCCTGATTTTGTTCAAACTCATCGACATTCAAAAAGTGAAAAACCTTGGCAAAACGATTATTTTTACATAAGTAAAAAATTACATACAAAATTAATAGATTGCAAAGTAATTGAGAATGATAAAATATTTCAATGTAGTGATCATAACCCAGTAATAATAGAACTTGACATATAAAAAATACTACTGCCAACAGCGGTTTGGCGCAATTGGGGTTTTAGGCGAACTTTAAAGTTGGTTTTGTACTTGGAAGTTTGGTCTTTAATTTATACATTTGACTAACCAAATCCCCAACTGACGCCAAGCCGCAAAACGTTAGCCGTTATTTTGCCCGAAAAAATACTGAAATGAAACATAGAATTTTATTCATATTATTACTAATTACAAACTTGAATATTTATTCACAAAAC
>JAYTIV010000210.1:0-6734 GCA_043731625.1 Flavobacterium sp.
TGGTTTTTTTACGGTTTTTACAATAGCTGTTGGTCTTTTAACTGGAGCTTTTGTTGTACGAACAACAGATTGTGTAGAGTTACAACTCCAAACAATTAATACTATAACAAAAAGTAAAAATTTCTTAATCATTGATTTCAATTAAAGGTAATTTTTTATTTCTTAATTTCAAATTCATCCCTTGAATTCCTTGTATTCCACCTGTATGAATCATTACTATTTTAGAACCCACAGGAAAATAATTTTTATTAATTAAATCTATAACGCCAAAAACCATCTTTCCAGTATATATTGGATCTAATAATATATTTGTTTTCTTATAAAACTGATTCATAAACTCGATTAATTCTGTAGTTACTTTTCCATAACCTCCAAAATGATAGTCTTGAATTAATGTCCAATTTTCTTTTTTTACAAAATTACGAATTTCTTCATACATAAAATCACCTTTTAATGCAGGAAATCCTAAAACTTGTTGACTACTTTTTGAACAATTTATAATGCCAGAAATAGTTCCTCCAGTTCCAACAGCGCAACATATATAATCATATTCATTGTCAGAATTTGTTAGTATTTCTTCACAACCTTTTATTGCCAAATCATTTGTTCCTCCTTCTGGAAGCAAATAAAACGAACCCCAATTCTGTTGCAATTTTTCTAAAAAATCAACATTATCTTTCTTACGATACATTTCTCTCGAAATGAAATCAAATTTCATTCCACAATCTTGCGCAAATTGCAAAGTTGGATTGTCCTTGATTTTGTTTGCAAGTTCTTCACCTCGAATAATTCCGATGGTTTCAAAACCATATTCTTTTCCAGCAGAAGCAACAGCAGCAATATGATTTGAAAAAGCACCTCCAAAAGTGAGTAAACGGCCTTTTTTTTCTGACTTTGCTTGAATTATATTGTATTTTAATTTCCTGTACTTGTTTCCTGAAATTATAGGATGGATCAAATCTTCTCGTTTAATTGATAACGAAACTGAAGGAAAATCTAAAGTAAGTAGTTGATTTTGAGTTTTCAAAAAAAGAAATTTATGCAAATTTACGCCAATTTATATCAAGAAAAAAGCAGCCAAATTGACTGCTTTTGATATATTTATTTATTTTAGATTTATTTTCCGTTATAGATAGTAATCTTTTTAGAAAAATCTTGATTGTTTGTTGTTGTAATTTTAACAATATAAACAGCATCACTAATATTTGAAGTAGAAAATTGGTAATTTCTTTTTGCTTCTAATTTAGTTTTATTAAAAATCAGTTTTCCTGAAATATCATATAGATCTATAGCTTTTATAGCAATATCATTAGGATTTGAAATGTTTAATTGTTGTGATTGATTATTCTGGAAAACTGTAAAACTATCGCTTGCTAATACAGGAATACTTAGAGCAGCATTGATAAATGTTATTTCATATCTTGTATTGTTTACTCCAATCGGTAGCGTCATTTCATATTCGTTATTTAATATTTCGTGATAAGTATCATTATCCTTATCATGAATATACACATTAGATGCATCTTCAAAATTTATCATTTCACTAACAGTCATTTTGAATGTTGCAGATGCAGTTGTATTTTTAAATCCTATTGGAATTTTTTTATTGATATCA
Organism: Flavobacterium sp.; assembly: GCA_043731625.1. Lineage (GTDB taxonomy): Bacteria > Bacteroidota > Bacteroidia > Flavobacteriales > Flavobacteriaceae > Flavobacterium. The sequence continues at coordinate 1,616 of JAYTIV010000210.1, forward strand.
AAATTTACAGCACCGATAACATATTCTTTATTATCAATAACAAAATACATATCAACAGGAGTTGCATCTGGGTTTTTTGCATCCATACCGTGATCAACTCCATCAGTTGCAGCGGGATGAAAAGCAAGTACTACTTTTCTGATTCCAGTTGTATTCATTAAAGTATTTAATTTAATTTGAGGTGTTGGAGCTGAACTTACCGTAGTATAATCAAATCCTGATACAGATGGAATTGCTGGTAAAAAACCAGTATTTGAAACATTTGCATTTCTATCAAAATGTGATGTAGCACCTTCTTTTTCAAATACTCTAAAATTATTAGACATTGTTACTTGTGCAGTACCAACAACAGAACCATCACCTTCAATCATAAAACCTTGACCTACAGGAGAAAATTTTCTTGGATATACAGTTCCTGAACCAGCAGGTCCTAGCTGTACACCTGCACCATCATAATTATAAAATTGTGGCGCTAAATATATATTTGTTGCCGCTGCATATGAACCATAACCTCCTTTATAAGCAGCTAATAAATGCGAAGCAACTGTTTTATCTTGTTCCCAAAAATAAGCAATACCTGTACAATTTGCAGCCGAAGGATTATCTGCTACTGTTAAAAATCGTTGTAAATCTATTGCAGAAGGATAAGGATTTCCGGTTAACGTTTTTTGACCAGCTTGAACACTTACTCCAATATTCCCATCATTTGGTTTTCCTCTAAAGTCATATCTTTGATTGTCTATTCCTACAGGATTATTAAAAGTAGCTTCACCAATCCCTACGGTTGTATCATCTCCAGATACACCTTTCATGGTAAATCCTTCTCCAGCACCAACTGTTTCGCTAGAACCAACCGTTACCCAACCTGAAAATGAATTTGAAAATAAATATTTATAAATCCATCGTGTAGCAATAGACAAACTTCCTGCAGTCGTTGAGCCATCCATTGATGGGCTTGGCATAAGCGTTGCAGGAGAAGAATCGGTTACATTATATGGTCTATTTAACATTGTTGCTCCAAACACATCATTACCGACTCCTAATAAAGTGGCTTTACCCACTGGAGAACACCAATAATTATATGCAAAATTATTTACCGTTCCTTCTTGAAAAACAGATAATTTTCCTTCTCCAGAATTTAAAGAACTTGCATTTGTTTTTTGCAATAATTGCGCTTGATTTCTTAAATATATATTTCCATTATTATTAAGATTCACATCTTTTGTTACAGTAACATATTGATTATTTACATAAACATAACTACTCGGACTTACATATAACTGAGCAGCAACATTTTGCATTGCAAAAAACAATATTAAAACACTTACTATTTGGCTATATTTTCTCATAATCTTTATTTTATGAGGTAAAAGTAAAAAATTAATTTATATGAAACCATCATTTTTTACATAAATGTTTAATTTTTAAGCACATAGACCCTTTAATCGAGTTTATGAGAATTTCAACGATTTTTTTAAGCACTTATAAAAATATTGAGTTAAATTTCTAAGTGTTTAATCAAAACATAAGATATTTCAGTATAAAAAGTTAATATGATGTAAAACTATTTAGTTCAATTTAAACCAAAATCAAAAACTTTTTTAATAAAACCATTAAATTCAATTTGTTATGAAAAAATTATATTTTATTTTAGTATTATTATTGTTAAATTTAAATGGTGCACAAGCACAAGTAGGTATAGGAACAATAACACCTAGCTCAACATTAGATGTTGTTGCTAATAATCCGTCAGGTGCTTTTACAAATGTCGATGGTATTATAATTCCGAGAGTTACAAGGCAAAGAGCTCAAAGTATGTTAGCGATTCCAACATCAACATTAATATATATTAATGAAGTTGTATCAGGATCAGCATTTGGAATAACTGCAAATGTAACATCGGTTGGTTTTTATTACTATAATGGTACTGTTTGGGAAAAAGTAGCTTCTGGCGCAAGCAATGATTGGGCATTAACTGGAAATTCAGGAACTGTTGCTGGAACAAATTATATAGGTACAAATGATGCAATAGATTTTAGAATTAAAACTGGAAATACAGATAGATGGAATTTTTCAAATTCAAATGCTGGTCAATTACAACCTTATTCATTAGGGACAGCAGCATTACCAATATATTCTTTTCAAACAGATACTGATACTGGATTATTTAGTTCTGGTGCTGATGCACTTGATTTATCAACTGGCGGAACAGCTCGTCTAAGAATTCCAAATGCAAATCAAGTTCACGCATTGAATTTAGGAACGGCAGCTTTGCCATTTTATTCTTTTAGCGCCGATCCCAATACAGGATTATTCAGTTCTGGTGCTGATGCACTTGATTTATCAACAGGAGGAATTTCTCGACTTAGAATTCCAAATGCGGATCAAGTACATGCACTGAGTCTAGGAACTGCTGCTTTACCATTTTATTCCTTTAGTGCCGATTCTAATACTGGTATTTATAGTCCAATTGCAGATAATTTATCAATTGCTACAAATGGCACAGAAAAACTAAGAGTTTTATCAACAGGTCAAGTCGGGATTGGAACACCAACTCCTAATGGTGCTTTGGATATAACTTCTACAACAGATGGTGTTATAATTCCGAGAGTAGCACTATCAGCAACTAATATTGCGACCGTTCTTACTCCAACAACTTCAGAAATAGTATATAATACATTTACATCGGCAGTTGGACCCAATCAAGTAACTCCTGGTTTTTATTATTGGAATGGTACTATTTGGGTGAAATTTGCAACTGGAAATAGTAACAATGATTGGGCATTAACAGGAAATGCTGGAACAATTGCTGGAACAAATTATATTGGAACAAGTGATGCAATAGATTTAAGAATAAAAACAGGAGGTATAGATCGTTGGAATATTTCTAATGTAAATAATGGACAATTACAATCTTATTCAATAGGTTCTGCTACAATCCCTTCTTATTCATTTAACGGGGATACTAACACAGGAATATATAGTGCTGGAGTAGATATTTTAAACTTCTCAACAAATGGCTTAGAAAGAGCACGAATAAATGCAACTGGACAAACAATGATAAATTCTACTGCCGCTTTTGCAACTTCTACATTGTATAGTGCAGCAACAGGTAATAATAATGCTGTAGATGGTAATTCTGCAGGAACAGGAACTTCAATTTATGGTCAAAACACAAATTCAGGTAATGGTGTTTATGGGATAAATAATTCTACTGGTAAAGGAGTTCGAGGAATTAGTATAGGCTCAGGACATGGGGTTTGGGGTATGCATCAAAATTTAACTTTGACAGGAATTGCAGTTTATGGCGAAAGTTTTTATGGAAATGGATATAGTTTTAAAGGTTTAGATGGACCAATATATAGTGACAATACTTTTTTTGGCTCTGATGCATTAATTGGTGAAACAGACGATTTAATATCAAATGCATTATGGGGTAAAAATTTTAATGTTGATGGCACTGCAATTTTAGGAGGCGTAAATGGAATTTATGTTTTTAATACTAGTGGAAGTGGACTCGCAGGTTCTTCAGAAAAATTAGGCGTATTTGCTTACGGTGGATTAGGTGATAATAATAATGCAAATAGAGGAAATGCTGCTGGAAAATTTACTCTCGATTCAGATTCAGACCCAAGTACCAATGCTGTCGGAAACGGAAATAGAGCAAGCGCAATAATTGCAGGTTTTGATGATATTTCCTATACTAACACTACAGGTGGAACTGGTGCCGCACAAAATAGTTATTTTGGTGGATATTTCAGTGGAGGTAATGAAGCAAGTGGCACAACATCATATGCATATACTGGCTTGCGATACAACACTAATCCAAATGGTACGACTGGTACAGATTTTAAAATAGTTGGACCAGGAAGTAATTCAACTATAATAATGGACAAAAATAACACTCCTAGGATTTTATTTTCTCCAGAAGCACCAGAAATTGTTTTTCAAGATTTTGGTGTTGGTAAATTAAATAATGGTCAAACCAATATAGAATTAGATCCAATTCTAAAAGAATCATTGCTAATAGACGCTAAACATCCTTTAAAGGTTTATGTAACTTTAGAGGACGAATGCAATGGAGTTTATGTAACCAACAAATCTGCTAATGGCTTTACTGTAAAAGAACTTAAAGGAGGCACAAGTAACGCATCGTTTTCTTGGCAAATTGTAGCTAACAGAGCAGACACAAAAGACCTAAGTGGAAATATTACTTCAAAACATGTTGATGTAAGATTACCAATTGGTCCTGGTCCTTTAAAAATTAAAGCAACAGCAAAACCAAAAGACAATAATTTAAAAACAGGAAATTCAAAAAATAAAGCTTCAAACAAAGCTAATTTAGAAAAAATTCAAACTATTCAAGAAACTGATAATTTAGAAGTAAAAAAATAATATGAATTGAATTAAAGATACTTTAAAAATTTCCAAAAAGACCTTGACTTTAGATAATCAAGGTCTTTTTCGTTTTTATAAGCTTCTCGTTCAAATGAAATATTAAAATAAGCTTTTTTTTTATCTTGATATTGAAATAATCGAAACAAATATTCTAGTAAATACCATATATAAAAGGGTAAAATTAAAAACTCTATTTGTTGTCTGATGTGAATTTTTTCGTGATTGACAAACACTGCATTCAACTTATCATCCTTATTTGTTAAAAAAACAAAAGGGAAAAAAGTTAAACCACGAAAACCTTTTGGCGTTAAATATTTAAAAACAATCAATATCATATGCTACAAAGTTGCTAAATTTGTAGATATGAATGAAGAATTAAATCCAAATAATTTAATACAAGGCGAAGATTATTACTTGACCCCTGAAGGGTATCGGTGTTTTACTGAAAAATATCATTTGAAACGAGGGTATTGTTGTAAAAGCGGTTGTCGCCATTGTCCTTATGGATTTGATAAGAAAACAGGAACTATTAAACCAAAAAAATAAAAAAACAAATTAAACTATAATGACTTTTCAAGAACAAATTTTAGAAGGAATTCCATCGGTTTTACCAAATCCAAAACCTTATGACACTGAAATAAATCATGCACCAAAACGCAAGGAAATCCTATCCTTTGAAGAAAAAAAGTTAGCCTTAAAAAACGCATTGCGCTATTTTGAA
>JAYTIV010000211.1:0-6705 GCA_043731625.1 Flavobacterium sp.
GGAGTAACATTATCATGACGGGAATCGTTCTCAGAAATGATAGTGATACAAGTATTTATTTTTCTAGTGAAGAAAGGATAATCAAATAGCGGTTTTACATCTCCTTTGATTTCTTTTGGTTCTTTATTACTTTCTTCTTCTTCCGAACAACTATAAAAACTAGACATATCTATATTCTTTTCTAACAACGATATTATAGTAGGCGTTGCTAGAGAAGTCACAAAAAGGATTAACAATAAAGAGATAGTAGTTTTCATTACCGCAAAAATAGTATTAGCATTACAATTTAGATATCAATTATAAAATTTTTAACACTTGACTCACTAGTTATTATTTTATTTCATACTAACCATATTCTAAAAAATATAAAAATGGATTATTTATTGAGAATTTGAAATGAAAAATTAAAATTTAAAAATGCATTATAAATTAAATTGATTGTTTTTACATTTGCATCAAATTTTATTATACCATGACGATTACCCAACTAAAATATGTTTTGGCTGTTGCCGAATACAAAAATTTTACACAAGCTGCAGAAATGTGTTTTGTGACACAACCAACTTTGAGTATGCAAATTCAGAAGATAGAAGAAGAACTCAAAATTATTATTTTTGATCGTACCAAAAAACCGATTCAATTAACAGAAATTGGTCAAAAAATAGTATCACAAGCCAAGAATATTGTTAATGAAGCCGATAGAATGCAAGATATTGTAGAGCAGCAAAAAGGGTTTATAGGAGGCGAATTTCGATTGGGTATTATACCCACTATAATGCCAACTCTTTTGCCGATGTTTCTAAACAATTTTGTAAAAAAATATCCTAAAGTAAAACTGATAATCGAAGAGTTAAATACCGATGAAATTATTATCAGACTCAACAATGGTAATCTTGATGCAGCAATTGCAGCAACACCTTTGATGGAAGATAAAATTAAAGAAATAGTTTTGTATTATGAGCCTTTTATGGCATATATTCCTGAAAATCATAAGAATTATCATAAAGATGAAATAGCTGTAGATGATTTGGATCTTGATGAAATTTTACTTCTACAAGACGGTCATTGTTTTAGAGATGGGATATTAAATTTATGCAAAAATGTAAGTAAAACTGAGATCAATCATTTTCAGTTACAAAGTGGTAGTTTTGAAACATTAATAAAATTGGCCGATGAAGGTTTGGGAATTACTTTATTACCTTTTTTACATACTTTAGATTTGAAGGAAAAAGACAAACCGAAACTAAAACATTTCAAAGAGCCAAAACCAGCACGAGAAGTTAGTTTGATTTATCCTAAAACAGAACTCAAAATTCAAATTATTGATGCCTTACGAACGACAATTGCAGGAGTTGTAAAAGGCGCAATTGTATTTCAGAATGTTGAGATAATAAGTCCAATAATAAAAAAATAATTTTAAAAAAGGTATAAAAATATAAAAGGAGCTAATCGCTCCTTTTAAGTTATCCGCTAACAATACTAAGGTATTGCTGCAGTTCAGGCTTTTCGGTTGTGAAGTTTTGCAACCATTTCCTCAATAATTCAATCTCATGAGGCAATAAGTTTTTAATTGCTTTTTTCAATTCTTTACAAAAAAGAACTGGATCGAAACTCACTCTTTCAAGCACAGATTTCGTGTAGTCGTAAATCATTCTAGGCATAAGGGTAAGATTTAGGGGTTATCTTAATAAGAACGTTTGGTAAAAGTATAATAAAAAGATATTTCCTGCAAGAAAAAAGGTTTAAAATATCCGTTTAAATACCCTAAACATCGATTAAATGCATAAAACAATATAAAAATTATGTAAATACTTACATAAAAATATAATATAAATTAAGAATTTTAGTAAATATTGCAATAAAAAAGGAGCCGTTTAAGCTCCTTTTAGTTTTATTTGTTGATGTAAATTAGACATTGCCTTAATTCTGGTTTCTCTGTGATATAGCTATATAACCAATCAGTAAGTTGCTCAATTTCGTAAGGCAAGAGCGTTTTAAGTGCTTTTTCTAATTCTTTACAAAAAAGTTGAGGATCAAAACTCACTCTTTCAAGTATGCTTTTAGTGTAAGCAAACATTGTTCTCTTCATAAATGTCAAACTTTTTTAGATTAAAGAAAGTGTACATATTAGTTGTTGAACCAAATTTAAAAAAAATAATAATTGCTTTTACAAAGTATATGTTAATTGGCTATGTTAAATTTTTGTAGCTCTAAACATTTCTCTTTTTCCTGGTGGTCCTTCTAGTTTTTCTACAGTAAATCCTACTTCTTTCATACTTCGTTTTACCACGCCACGAGCGGCATAGGTCACTAGAATTCCTTTTGGATTAAGGGCAGTATGCATTTTTCTAAATATTTCGGTACTCCATAATTCGGGTTGAACACGATAACCAAAGGCATCAAAATAAATCAAATCATATTGTTCCTTATCATCAATAGTGTCAAAAAATTGTTGCCTTTTGGTTAATGAAAATTCGGTTGAAAGTTGGTTTTGAGTTTCCCAACTTGAAGTATGCATTTTTGTGAATATTTCACTTTCATTTTGAGCTTGTAACTCGGTTACATAATTCATTAATGCGACTTCATCTTCAGCAATAGGATACGCTTCAATACCTACGTAGTTTATTTTTTGGTTTAGTTTTTTGGCTTCTAGAAAAGTAATAAAAGCATTTAATCCTGTACCAAAACCAATTTCTAATATAGCGATTGATTTGTTTTCAAAAAGAGACAATCCATTTTTGATAAACACATGTTTAGCTTCTTGAATAGCACCATGTTTAGAATGGTAGTTTTCGTCCCAATCGGGTAAATGTATTGTAGTAGAACCATCAGCAGTTTGAATGATTTCTCGTTTCATAAGTTTGATGGATTTTTTTTTGGTTTAGAATTTTAAAATAGAGCTACTTTATGTATAGTTTTTTTATTCTAGGAATTGGTCCGCTGCATTTTACTTCGTGACAAGCAATGCAGGCATTTACACCTTCATTAAAATGTTGTTTAGCATTTTTAGGATCTTCATAAATGAGTTCTTGTGCTCTGATAAACTGTGCGGCTTGTTCTTTAAAAAAAGCATCATTTTCTGTTTTATCAGTCATTACTGCTTTATGAATTTGTAAAAAATGATTGGGAAACACTCCAATTGTATCTCCTTTTAGAATGCGCTGTTTCAATCGTTGGTTGTCAACATACATTTGCTCCATCAAAGTTGCCATTTCTGACATTTCATACATTTTAAATTTTTTATCTTTTGAATTTTTTTCAGAAGAACAGCTTTCTTTATCGGATTCTTTTTTACAAGAAATTAAAAAAAAGATTGCAGATAGAAGGAGTAGTACTTGTTTCATTATTTTTTTATTAAAACTCCATCTGCTAGAAATGAATAGGTAGTTTCTGGTTTGATTATACTATCTATCTCAGCTTGAGATTTTCCTGCATCTTTGGCATAATGTTTTAATTCATCAACACTTTCTATACTCACAAAAGCTTTCCCGTTTACAATAACTTCTTGGTCTTTTGAATTTAAAGGCATAAAAAAAGCATAATCTTTAAATTTCACAAAAACTTCTTCATTATTAGGCAAAGCCAAATTCATCCAACATCCTTTTTTCTGACACACATCGTTAATTTTTGATTCAAATTTCACATTTATAGTATCACCATCTTTCATTCCGGCATATTTTGCAAACATTGTTTCTTTAGAAATTGCACCATCTTTAGAAATTGAATCTCCAAATGAAGCATAACTTTCTTTTGCTACTTCTACTTTTTTCTGACAACTAAAAAGAACAATTGCTACACAAAGTAGTAGGATATTTTTTTTCATTTTTTAATGTGATTTAGTATTTAATTTATTTAATGTGCACAAAAATAACAGTTTATTGCGATTATTTATTAAAGGAATACAATTTTTAATGAAATCTTGTTTTCAACTCAATGCAATCGAATATTAAATAAAATTAATATCCCAATAAATATTTTAAAAATACGCTATTATTTACATTCTAATTTTATTATTTTAGCCAAAAATAAGGAAGAATTTTAATTTTGGAGAACAATACAGTTAAAATATTAACTATCAGTTTTTTACAATCAAAACTATTCCAAAAAACAAAATTAAATGAGCATAAATACCGCATTCGAAATCGATATAGTTACCGTTCCTACTTCAAAAATTAGTACTGTTGATTTTGAAAATTTATCTTTTGGTACCACTTTCACAGATCATATGTTTGTTTGCGATTTTAGAGAAGGAAAATGGCAAAAACCACAAATAAAACCATACGAACCTTTTTTATTAGATCCTTCAGCCAAAGTTTTTCATTATGGTCAAGCCATTTTTGAAGGAATGAAAGCCTATAAAGATGAGCATGATGATGTATGGTTGTTTCGTCCGGATCAAAATCTAGATCGTTTCAACAAATCGGCTGTGAGAATGGCTATGCCTGAAGTTACTGAAGAAATTTTCATGAATGGATTGCATAAATTGGTCGATTTAGAAAAAGAATGGGTAAAAAAAGGCTTAGGAAATACCTTATACATACGTCCTTTTATGATTGCTATAGGTAGTGGTGTTATTGCTGCACCTTCTACACAATATCGATTTATGATTATTTTATCACCTGCTAGATCGTATTATTCAGGTGAAGTAAAAGTGTTAATTGCCGAACATTTTAGCCGTGCTGCTAATGGTGGTATTGGAGCGGCAAAAGCGGCAGGAAATTATTCAGCTCAATTTTATCCAACCAAATTGGCCAATGAGCAAGGTTTTCAACAAATTATTTGGACCGATGATGCTACCCACACCAAGTTGGAAGAAGCAGGAACAATGAATGTATTTTTTAGAATAAACGATACTTTATTAACTGCACCGACCAGTGAAAGAATTTTAGATGGTGTTACCAGAAAAAGTATTATAGCACTTGCTAAAAGAGAGGGTATTCAACTAGAAGAACGATCAGTACTTGTTTCAGAATTGATAGCCGCTGCAAAAGATGGTAGCTTGAAAGAAATATTTGGAGCAGGAACAGCTGCTGTAGTGAATCCTATTGTAGGTTTTTCATACCAAGAGGTGTATTATGAATTGCCAAAACTAGAAAAATCGGTTGCTATGGAACTCAAAGAAAAACTAACCAACATTCAATATAAACTTGCAGAAGATACTTTTGGCTGGACTGTAAAAGTATAATTTGCTACCTGTTTCAAACAAAAAGAGGAATTTTCATAGAAAGTTCCTCTTTTTTTATCTTATTAAGAACTACAATAGAATTTTTGAAAAATCAGGTTTAAAATAATTTGGTCCTTTCATTACTTTGCCATCTTCACGATAAATGGGTTTGCCATCTTCATCTAATTTGCTCATATTACTTCGCTGAATTTCGTCAAAAACTTCTTCTATTTTGTGTTGCAAACCATGTTCGATAATGGTTCCACATAAAATATACATCATATCACCAAGCGCATCAGCAATTTCTATTAAATCGTTATTTTGAACTGCTTCTAGGTATTCTTCGTTTTCTTCTTTCATTAAATTATAGCGAAGCAAGTTTTTATTTTCGCCCAAATGTCCTTTCGGATTTTCGCTAAATCCTATCTGAAAAGCAGTATGAAATTCTTTTACTGCGTTGAGTTGTTTTTTCATTGAAATATAATTTTATTAGACGATGCAAAATAGTAACTTTTGAGAGCAAATGCTTAATTTTGCAAAAAAATTATACACAATGTTTACACAAGGGCAATGGATTTTTGCAGGTTTGTTTCTAATTAGTTTTATAATAGCAGCAGTCTATGTTTATAGGAAAGACGCGGCTTTGCATCAAATATTCTATAAAGGAAGTTATAAAGTATTGATTGTTTTTTTGTTGTTTATAGTCGCTCTTTTTGTCATAAAAATCACTATGAAACGCTAAAAAATGCAAATCGAAAAATAATTGAAAAATCCCCATGGTTGGGGATTTTTTTGATGAAAACGTTTTTTAATTTTGAACATTGTTAATGATTAAAATTAGGAGCTATGTCAATTTTCAACGAAACGGATTTAAAATATTCCTATAATTGGAATCCGAGTAAAAAAGAAATTGTAACTAAAAAGATTCAATTTCACGATACCTATGAACTTAATGTTAATGACGGTTACGAAGTACTTCATTACATCAATAGTTATATGAGGTTAAAAAATTATGCTATGCTTTGTACTTTTCACAAAATCGAAAAGGCTATCAAAGAAGAACTTCCCAAAACTAAAACAGGTCATTGCAAAATAAAGCGATGGCTTTCTGAAAATTATTTTTTTTGAAAAAGTTTCTAAAAAAAGCTTCTTTTGAAAAATAGACGTTGGTATAGATAATAAAACTTATGATTTGCTTTCTTTTACTAAAAATACCTTTTGATATTTAATGTATTAATTGTTAATTCATTAATTTTGTAAAAATGAAATATGAAAAAAATTCTATTTATATTAGTAATTCTACCAACACTTGTATTTTCACAATGTTGGCAATATGTTGATGTAGGAGCAAATCATACACTTGCTATTAGAAACGATGGTACACTTTGGTCTTGGGGTAGTAATAATTATATCAAATTAGGATATGCAACATCATCAGGAATAAATCCAAATCCTAAAATGGTTGGGACTTCAACTAATTGGCATTCTGTTTCAGCAGGCGAATGGCATTCAGCAGGAATCAAAACAGATGGTACTCTTTG
>JAYTIV010000212.1:0-44601 GCA_043731625.1 Flavobacterium sp.
ATAAAACCAGATAAAGAAGAAATTCAAATGAGTTTTTTTAATCTTGACGACCCTTTATTAGAAGAAATAAAAGAGGAGATTTTGAATCTTGATATCAATACTTTAACACCTATTGAAGCAATGATGAAGCTGAATGAAATTAAGAGAATGCTTACAAAAAAGTAAACTGTTTTCTGGTAATCAATATGTTATCAAGGTATTAAATTTAATTGTATTTTTTTATAAAAAAACACTTGTAGAATTGAATTAATATCTTAAATTTGCCCTCGCAATACAGAACAAGTATAGCAGTTCTTTATAAAAATTGAAATGCGAAAATAGCTCAGTTGGTAGAGCGCGACCTTGCCAAGGTCGAGGTCGCGGGTTCGAGCCCCGTTTTTCGCTCAACTATCTATAATGCTTGGATGGTGTTGTATTTAATTATTTTTTTAAAAAAATTAGATATAAAACAAAAAAGCAAAACGCTCGGATGGTGTTGTATTTAATTAATTTTTTTAAAAAATTAGATATAAAACAAAAAAGCAAAATGCTCGGATGGTGAAATTGGTAGACACGCTGGACTTAAAATCCAGTGAACAGCAATGTTCGTGCGGGTTCAAGTCCCGCTCTGAGTACTAAACGGGAGTTGATTGAAAAATCTTCTCCCGTTTCTTTTTTTAACCCCTCCAAACCCTTGTTATACTTGCAAAGTAAAAGTATTATGTTATTAAAAGGGAGGGTTCGGAATTTATTTTTTTCAAAAATTAATTTATCATCAAAGTACGAACCAAGTAATTGAACTTTCACTTCAATTGATGCTTTTTCGTAGAATTTATCAAGGTTTGATAGGATAGTTAAACCAAAACTCATATATTTATCTAAATCTACTTGAATATCTTCATATTTATATTTTTCTTTTTTCAATTCTAATAATTCGGTTTTCTTTTTACTCATTAATTTATTGTAAAAATCTTCCTCAATTTTTCCTTGTACATATTTCTCAACTAACAACATTTGTTCGTTATCAATTTGACTTATTTTATTGTCTATGCTTCCTGATAGCAAATATTTTTCTGCCATTGTATCTTTATATTCATCAATCAAAATTTGCTTAAATAATTCATACACTTCTTTAGATGGCGTTATTGAAGCTAAATTTTTTAGCAGTTCATTATGAACAAGTTCAGGTTTATAGCTCTGTTCCTTACAGTTTTTAGAGCATCTGTAAAAAGAATATTCACGAGTTATTGTTTTATTTTTTCCATTATTACTTTTACTTCCATACATTGTATTTCCACAACATGAACATTTCATAAATCCACTCAATGGAAAATCAGAGTTTTTAGGTCTAATTTTTTTTATCATTCTATTTTTTCCGTTTTTTATTTCCTGTGCTTTATTAAAAAGTTCTTCCGATATAATTTCTTTATGAAGTCCTTTTATAAGTGTATATGGTGCTATTTTGTGTTTTTTAAGGTCAATATGACCTGTATAAAGAATATTTTCTAAAAGTCTGCTTATTGATGTTTTTGATAAACTTAATCCTTTAAGCTTAAACTTTTTAACTAACTCCATTTGTGGAAACAAACCAGTTGAATAATCTTCAAATAATTCTTTTATGTAAATGGCTTTATCGTTTGGAATAATGAAAGCTTTACCATCAGGAAGCCTACCTCTACTATATCCGTGAGGGGGAGTTTTTATATATCTTCCAGATTTCATAGCCATCCTTTCTCCTAATCTTGTTCTTTCATTTATACTGGCTCGTTCATATTCTGCAAATGTCATTTTCAAAGACATTACCATTCTACCCTCTGCGGAGTTTATATTATCAATCCATTCATCAACAAAATTAACTTCAATTCCCAATTTTTTAATTTCGTCAAAAGTTTCAATGCCAGTTTTTAGATCTCTTGTAAACCTATCTATTTTAATTGTTAAAAATAATTCTATTTCATCTTTATTTTCTTGTAGTAATTTATATGCTTTTTCATATTCAGGTCTTTTAAAGTTTTTACCTGAAAAAGTATCAATAAATGTTGCTAACAGAATAATTTCATTACTTAAACAAAAATTCTTTATACTTTCCATCTGACTTTCAAGAGAAGTTCCATTACCTTGTTCAACTGTACTTACTCGTAAGTAACCAACTGCTGTTTTATACTTTTTTGTCATTTTCGCTATTTTCTTTTGGGGTGCTTTCAACAACAATTTTTGCCATTTTATACAAAAATTCTCTGATTTTTTCTACTTCTTCCGTTGTATAATCTTCTCCGTTGTCCTGCAATATCTTTCTACAATTTTCTACTGTAAGCATAACTCATAAATTTATTGAGGTTTCCGTTTTATTATCGATAACAATTGTTGCCTCTTTAAAATTCCAATCTGAAATAATTTGCATTAGTTCTTGATTTTTTGACAATACATTTGAGTCTTCAATTATTCTTACATCATTGTAGGAAATATGCAATTTAATATGTTTATAATCTCCTGTTTTAAGAAAATAAAGTAACATCATTTTGTTTTTATCCTCATAAACATTTTGCATATTAAAATCTATTGAAAGAGCATTTTTTGGATACTCTAAAGCAATGTAATCTGATAACTTAAAATTGATATGGGTAGGGAACATTCCTTTAGACATCCATTTTGTATAAGTGTCAAATGAAATTAATTTTGCGTTACCTTCGGCTGTAATTAATATCATTTTTGGAGTTCTGAAAAGCGTTTCAATAACTCCAAATTTTAGAAGTGAGAAATTTTTAATCGGAGATTCTAAAAGTTGGGTTCTGGCTTTGGTTAATGCTTCTAATGGAATGCCAAACTTTCGAGCTTCAATTACAATATTGAGCCAAATATTTTCAAGTTTATTAAATCTCCGAATTTTACCTTTGTCTTCGTCTTTAATTTTTATAATTCCTTGATTTAGCCAACTGTTGATAACCCTTGCAGATGTTAGGTGTTCATCTTTTATTCCCGATTTACAATCATATAAACAATAATTTAAAATATTGTTATTTGAAAAATTGATGAGATTTTCAGGTAAATCCTCGTAAATCTCTTTTAATGCCTCTTCGTTTAACTTGATTTGAAGTTGTTTTAATTTGTCAAAATCTAATTCCATATCTATATATTTTTTGCAAATATACAAATATTACATTAGATGTAACAAAAAAATATTAAATAAAGTAATTAAATGTTATAAAATAAATTAAGATTGCTTTTCTGCAATACTATGATTAATTTGAAGGTAGTTTTGTTAAAACATTTTGTTTCTTAAAATGGTAACTCATCATTAAAAATTCCCCCCTCGATAATTGGACTTAACTCATTATACACCTCATCATAAAAATCTGCTTTTAGCAATGAATATTTTTCATTTTCTAAATAAAGTGTGTCCTTATCAAAAGTTGTTTCTATGTCTTCAACTAAACTTAAAATTAATTGTGAATTTTCAGGTTGATTTTGATTAATAAAATTCATTATCGCCTTCAAATTCTCACTATCCTGTTCTTGTTGATTTGGCGAATCAATTACTATTGGGCAAAAAGTTGATGTAGAATATTTATCCATTATATGTAAGAAAGCAAAATAATAAGCCAATAATGCCCTTGGCAAATTACTACCTTGTTCTTTAATATTTGAATCCATTCTTTCAAAAATACCTTTAGATGTTTTTTCAGTATCTATATTCAAACTTTTAAGGTATGCGATCAATTTTGACCTGTAAAGATTCATAATATTTTGTTTTTTGGTTTCGCCATCTTTATTGATTCTTTTTAAATCAATTTCTAATGAACTAAATTTAGTAGTTGCTTTCCCAATTTTTGTGTAAATTTCATTTTGCTCTTGAACAAAAATTTCTGTTACTCTTTTTTTGCCCTCATTTTCAATTAAATCAATGAGTTTTATTTCTGCTTTTTTCTCGTTTAATAATTCTTGAATTTTTTCAAAATCTATTTTTTTATCAATAAATGATTTATCAAACTTTTGTATTTCTTCATTAATATTCAGCAATTCATTTTTTAATTCTTTTAATAATTCATCAAGATTTTCTTCATCCTCAGCAATTGAAAATCTTTCACTAAAATTATTTTCATAGTGAGCACCACACATAGGGCAATCAATCTCATTTTCAATGTAATTTAAAGCATATTTATAATCTAATTTAGACTCATTAATGGAAGTTTCAACAATTGAAATCCTTGATAATAACACAGATTTTTGGTTGTAAAATTCTGTTAATTTATGTTTTAATTTATTTTGCTCTACCTTTAAGAGTTCACATTCAGAAAGCAATTCAGACACTTCAATACTGAAATCATCAATACTAATATTGAAGTCCTCATCTTTTAATTTAGACTTTATACTTCGTAAAATTTTATTTAAAGTATCAATCTCATTTTTAGTTTCTTCAATTTCGGTCTTTATTGAATCAAACTCTGATTTGGTTTTGTAATAGCTGTTGCCTTTAATTCCTGAATGATAATCTAAAAGTGGTTTTTTCCATTTACTAAATTGACTAAGATTAGCGAAAGAATTCCAATTGTCATTCCAGCTTTTATCTTGGTCTATGTAAAAAGGTAAAAACAGATATGCTGGAGGAGGTGTTTCAGCATCTCCTTTTCTATTGTTGATTATTAAATTAAAATCAAAAATTTTATTTAAGTAAGCTGATAATGATTTGAAATTATGTGCTTGAGTTATTCCATTCTCATCAATAACCACAAATACAATTTTATTGTATCTCATTACTGACAATCTTTTTTCATCTACCTTAAACTTCAAATAAGTAATTGGTTCAGCTTTTAGCCAATTGTCATTTATTACAGATGGATTTGCTCCTAATGTATAATAAATACTTTTCATCAAACTGGATTTTCCAACTTGATTACTTCCTTTAATTATTGTTCTTTTTGGGTTGAATTGTACTTTTATTGCTTTTTTCTCCCTGAATGATAGCACTTGTATTTCCTCGAAAACTAATCTTTTCATATTTGTTAGTTCTTAAATTTCTAATTAGCATTTTAAATTTTCCGTTAATCATTATAAATTTCTATTAGAATTAATAATTTTAAAAAATATTCTGAATATAAATTCTGCTTTTTAATTGTCTGGTTTTGCATTAATATTTTGTGAATCAAATCAACAGATTCAATAATGTTATTTTCAAGTAATTGCAAATTTTCTTTAATAATATTTGCGATTGTTTTTTTAGTGTTATCAAAAAAACTATTGTTGATTTTTAAAAATTCAATTTCAATATCTTTCCAAGAATTATTTAATTTTATTCTTTCAGAAGTTTTGATATTATTAGCGTCTAAAATACTAAATATCTTTGTTTTTAAATCAATAATTTTATTTGGTTCAGTAATAACAATTTTTAAAAATTTATCAAAATCCGCTTTTGTAACTGCTTTATAATTGATTAATTCATCAAAATTACTTGGCGTTTTTTCAACATTATTTCTTCTGTTTATTTCGTCAAAGATTGTTCTGTATGCCAATGAAGGATTATATTTAATGTCCGATGTGAATTTCTGCTCAATGAATTTATTTAGTTTATTACTTGTAATTTCATTGTGATGCTCAATTGTCAAATCTGAAACACTAAAGTTAATCAACTTTAAAAAACTTTCTACCCAATCAATTTTTAACTCACTACTAATTGATTCTGCAATAATATCTTTTTCTTCTGAAGTTAATTCATCACTACAAATATTTTCTCTTTTACTGGTTTTAACTTCTTTAAAACCGAAAAACGTATTTGAAACTATATTTAGACTTTTCGTTTCTTTTTCAAAATTAAGTTTATTACTAAACAACTTACCCAAAATTGAATTTCCATCTCCATTTTTGAGCATTTGTTTTTTTAATAGGGCTGACAAATTAAACTTCCCTGTGTTTTTTGTTTTTATTTGATAAAAATCTATGAAATTTTGATTTTCAGAGGAATCAAAAACTATAATATCTTCGTGAAATTCAAAGGCTAAAATAAAGTCCTCATTTCGATCTGATAATTCAATTAGTTTACAAATAGCCCAATTTTTTTGAAAATCAAATCTATTTGATGCCATTGCTCCAGCATTTTCTCTTGGTTTTATAGCCTTTAATTTGTCCTTTAAATTCATTGTACTACTTTTTAATTATTTCTACAACTTAAATACTTTCAGGGCTTTATCAACTAAAATAGTTGTTCTTGCTTGAATATCTTCTTTCTTCCAAACGGTTTTGTTTTTTACACTTTCATTCAAATATATTCCATTTTTAAAACCAATACAATGACCATCTTTATCGGTTTTGTCTTGTTTTTTATCTAAAGGGATTGTGCTTAATTGGGAGTTGTAGCCTGTTAATGTTAAGTTTCCTAATTTATGAACCCAATCTTTCCTGATTTTATTTGCTAATTCTAAATTACCATCTGCAACCATATCAACCCAATGATTTGGTATGTTTTCTCCTTGTGGAAAAATATGTTCAATAGTCCAAATAAATAATTTTTTCTCTCTTGAATAAAAGTTTTTGTAACCTTCTCTCGTGTTGTTCTCTGATAATTCAATAGATGATAAAATATATCTTGTTGCCCCTACATTTTCTTCATATAAATCCCCACTCAATTTTTCTCTAAACAATTCATCTGTTGATGGTTTCCCATATTTAATGATTAATTCTTTTATGGCATCATAACTGTAAGCATCTAAAGAATTTGCTTTTGTGATTATTTCCATAAAATAATTAGTCAAATCCCTTGTAGGTGGATTGTCAGTAACATTTCTTCTAATGAAATAATTACATAAAAGCGTAATCAGTTTTATTTTTTCGTTGTCATCAATGTTGAACTTTTTCACAATGAAAAGTAATAGCATATAACCATCTGTACCATTTACGTTTTCAAGATTTCTTAAAGCTCTAACCATTTCCTCCGAATGCTCTTCGATTTCATATTGAATATGTTTTGAGTAAATCATAGAAGCTTCTTCTAATCTGTCGAAAATAAAATTCACATCTCTATTTATCAATTCCTCATAAATTGCAATTAAATTTGACCTTAATGCTTTTGATTTCTTTTCGACTTTGATTTTTACATCATTATTTAAAGCATTATAGAATTGTCTTAAAAACCTCTCTTGAATAGTGTAATCATCGGTAAGATTAATCAATATTTTATTCCATCTATCAAAACTTTCATCAATTGGAATATCTTCATTTTCTTTTTGTAAAACACCTAACAACTTGTTTTTTATCAAATCAATTGCTGAAAGCGGAACACCTCTATTATTTAGAGTTTCAAATAAAATAAAAGCATCTGTGTGATTTGCAACATCAATTTTTACTAATGTAGCAGAATTATATTTGTTTAAGATTTTAGAAACTTGACTGTAATTATATTTTGGATTTTGATTTTCATCAACTTCAATTAATCTGTTATAGAAGTAATAGAAAGCCTTAAACATTCTTCTATTTCCAATGTTTTTTGGTTTGCTTAAATTTCTAAATTCTTCGATATTATCTGAAAACAACCATTTGTAATCCTCCAAATTTTGACTTGTATAAGACGGATACAATCTTATGGTTTTACTTTCATTAATAATAATTCTGTTTCTTAATCCTCTTAATTCGAGTTGTTGGTCAATATCAGTAGGGTCTGGAATGTTCTCTGAAAGGAATTTGTATAATGCTAAATAAAACAAACTAATGGTTGTCATTCTTTGTTGCCCATCTACTAATTCTAATTCTGCTGGTTTGTGCGAATCTCTTTGAGTATTTATGCAAATTATTGAACCTAAAAAATGCCCTCCATCACTTTCTTCAATATCTTCAAAAAGTGCTTCCCAATTAGATTTGTTCCAAATATACTCTCTTTGGTATTTTGGAATGTGATATGTAATGTTATGGTCTGCACTAAATAATGCTGAAAGCGGTTTATTGTCTGTATTTAATATCATATTTCTTTACTGTTATTTTCATTTATTCCTCTTCAATCCATCAAATGCTTTTACATCTTTTGTTTTTAAATATTTTCTTATCCTGTCTGCACTTGGCACAACAACTAAATTAAACTGTCTTTGAAAAACCCCGCCATATTGACAACTCAACTCAATTTCTTCCATATAATGTTGAACTCTCAAATTTGCTTCTTCTTTTTTTGAAAGTTTTTTTTGAGTAGAATTTGAAACTACTGCTTCTTTTGATATGATTACGCCTTGATTTAGTTTGTTCAAAATCAATTCTTGCATTTCTAATATTTTATCTACTTTGGCTGAAAGTTCTTTAAATTCTTTTTCCATAAATTTATTTTCTCCCTAATCTTCTATTTGATAATTTTTTCCAAATCCTTTTGGCTAAACTAATTTCATTATCAGTCAATCCATAAGTTTGTTTTAGTAATAGATTATCGGTGTATTCTAATATTATGTCAATATCTACTTTATCTCTAATCATTCTATCAATTTCAGGGAGTAAATCGGTATGATTTTCACTATATGGCAAAAGTATTTTTTCTACTTCGCTTGGCATTAATTCTAAAACACCACCTCCATAACTTCTACCAACAATTTCAGCAAATGCAAATGATAATGAATTGTAATAACTTGCTGTAAATGCTCTAATATCTGCGTTAGATTTGGTGTTTACCCTGTGCATTGTATCAGTTGTGTACGCTTCTGCTTCGTTCACGATTAATCTCGGATATAAATTATTTCTACGAATGAATAGAGCATCAGATTTTTTGATTGATGGCACTACATACCAGTCTTCTCTTATGCCTGTTTTATATCCTTTATTAATCCCTAAAGTTTCTCCATTTGCAATATATCTTAATGCTCCATCTTTGTTTTTTAATGCTCCATTTGGAGGGAAAACTAACAGATTAGATTTGGCTTTTGTTTGTTGGTTTTGTTCCCAGTCTTGTTTTGAAAAAATAACACTATTCACTTGAACACTTCTACCTACCATAGGTCTGGCAAACTCTTGAAGTTCAAATAAATCTACTATTGTTTTTGGAACTGTAAAAAAATCATTACTCCCTGTTGTGATGCCAACTTCTACCTTTGCATAGTTTCCAATTGTAGGTAAGTTTCTTCTGCTTGCTATTTCTTCAATAAAATCAATTTCTTCCTGTTCTAAAAAATAGAAAGTCCATTTATTATTTTTAATATCAATTCGCTTTTTTGGATTTTTTAATAATCTTAAATCCAATTTGTATAGGGCTTCTGCATCTCTAACTTCAATATGCTCTATTTGATGTGTATTAGTTTCGTTCTTCTCACATAACAACAATACAACTTCTTGCTGAATATCTGGAAAAACCAATTTTTCAAAAGAAACAATATTTATTTTATTGTAAAATTTGGCTAAAAATGCTCTTAATTGTATTGCATAAGAAACTTGTAATATTTCTGCTGGTAAAACAAAACCAATTTTACCGTTTTCTTTCAATAATTGACTTGAACCAATCACAAAAGAAACCCAAGCATTAGTTAATTTTGAATATTTTAAACCTGATTTATTAAAGATTTTGATTGCTTCATTTTGCTGTTCTACATCAAAATATTGGTATCTTATATAGGGTGGATTACCTACAATTATATCAAATCTATTATCGGTATTGTTGCAATATTTATGAAAATCTTCATTTATAATATTACAATTTTGAAGCATAATATTATCTGATTTTTGTGCTTCAATTTCATCAAATTCAATTCCTGTTACAGAATTGTATTGATATTTATTTTCTTTTATTTGTTCAATAAATACACCATCGCCACAACTTGGCTCAAGTATATCTGAATCAACAGAACCATTGATAGCCCACTTTAATATAAAAGCAGCTATTTTTTCAGGAGTATAAAAACCTCCTCTTAACTTTTCAGCGGAAGCATTTTCAATTAGTCTCATATAGCTCTTGAATTAGTGGTATTAATTTATCTTCTTGATCCAATGAATAAAGTTCCGATAATGTTTTGTCGAGTTCCATTTTTAAGTTTGAAAACTCTCTTTTTAATGGTACTAACATTCTTTTATTTAAAGAGTTTAGTTCCATATTATCATTTATCTCAATAAGTTTCTTTTGAGTTTCTGAAATTTTATTGTGAATTTTTTTGTCTTCTTTATTTTTGAAATCAATTATTCTAATTGGTAAATTGTTCAATACTTTAGTTCCTCTTGCTATATATCCACCTCTGAAAACTTCTCCAGATAACGCACAAAACCATTCTAAATATTTTGAATTTAATAGTGCTTGAATGTAGTAAATACTGTAAATTGAATTTTGCGGTAAAGCTACGACACAATAACCAGCAGTTCCTCCAGAAGAAATTAAAGTTCCAAAAACATCAACTGCATATTTATTTCCTTTAGATAAAACACCAACAATCAATTTTTCTTCTAAACTGCAATTGTCTAAACTTTGATGTCTTCCGTATCTATGCCATTCATTACTGGTTTTTGGCGTTGGTTTTATATCTCGTTTTGGATTGTTTAAAATAGTTTCAAACTCTTTTAAATACTTATACGCAAATGGATAATTTATCTGTATTTCTTTCAACGAAATTAAATCTACTTTGCTATCATTCAGAAGATATGGATAAATAACCCTTGCATTGGGTTTAAATGTTCTATAAGTGTATAAATTATCCTCTCCTATTGATGTTTGAAAATAAGGCTTTGTAATTGCTTTTTCAATTTTATATTCTACACCTTTTTTTTCAAAATAAAAATAAGTTTCATCTTCATTGACAGGAGTAAAAATATAAATTGGATTTGCACTGGTTTGAATCCCATTAAAAACATTTTCGCTTCCTACTAAATCAACTAACTTGATACTTTGATTTACAATTTTATTATATGCAGTTTCTAAATCTGAATTTACTAAAACCCAAACATCGTTTCCTAAATCAGTATTGTTTTTTGTGCTGAATTTTAAAGAATTATAATCCCTAATTTTCCATTGAGTTAAATTATTTACTTCTGTAAAAGTGAAAGTTTTATTGCTTTTTTTCGATGTAAACAACAAACAAGTATAAGTAGTTTTATCTTTGAAGACTTGATTTGCTCCAAAAGAAATTAAACTTTGCAAGTTTCCGTTTTTGGATAAAAGTTCTCTTAAATTTTTACCAGCTCCTAATTTTGAAAATTTACTTGGAACAATGTAACCCAAAATACCATCGTCATTTAGCAGTTTTAAACCTTGCTCTATAAACAAGAAATATTTATCAAATTGCTTGTATGCTGATTTGAAATTGTCTTTATAAATAGGCAATTCAATAGGAGTTATATTTTTCATATCCTCCGATTTCATATAAGGAGGGTTTCCAATAATAACATCGAACTTTAAATCTTTAAAATCGTAAGGATTTATAATTTCAAGATTTTTATTTTCCTTAATCTCCGAGCTATTTATTAGAGAATTACCAAAGAAAATATTACTATCTAAATCGGGTAAAATCGGATTGCTTTTATTTACAGAATTTACATCTTCTCCCTCTAATAATTTTAACAACAAACCAAATTTTGAAGCTTCGACAGCATTATAATCTTTATCTACTCCAAACACACAATTGAGTAAAATTTTTCTTTTGGTTTCAAAAGGTAATTTATAAGTATCTATATTAGTTTGAATCAGTTTTGCAACATCATTTTTTAAATAATAATCAATTACAATATCATTTAATAATTGGAACAACTCCAATAAAAATGCACCAGAACCGCAAGAAATATCTGCAAATTTTAAAAGTAAAATTTCCTTATAGGTTTTGTCTTTGCATTTTGGAATTACTGTATTTCTTAAAATGTCATTGATAATATAAGTTGGAGTAGTTACAATGTCTTTATCTACATTTTCAGGTTTCTTAATTAATTCTATTTTACCAGCAACTATTGATAATTTTTCAGATAAGAAAATTTCATAGATGTTGCCTAAAATATCCGAAGAAAAAACAGAAAATGAATACGGACTTTCAGGAAAATAAAGATGTTTAATAATCTCCCAAAATACAGAACTTACATTTTTTATAATCTCATTAGACAATAGATGGTCAAATAAACCAGAATTGTATTTTTTATCTGCTTTACTAAATTTATCAATTAAAGCATTAAAATCATCATTGGTAGCTAACTGTAAAAGTGTTTGATAAACTTCTAAATTCCTGTCTTCGCAAACTCTTAAAAATATAATTCTGTTGATATAACTTTGAACAATATCATTCAACTCTTGCTCTGAAATTTTCTTATTATAGTTGAAAATTTCTTTGCCTAATTCAACTCTCCATTTATTAATTTGAGCTAAAAATAATTTATCTACTGAAAAGTGATTCAATTGAGTTTCTATAAATTCCCAAGTTTTATCAAACTCCCCATTGTAAACGGATTCTTTACTTAATAGAGAATATATTTCATCAAATTTTTCAGCATACTCAGTATAATGATAGCGTTTAATTAATCCTTTTGTAAAAACATCATCTTTTTCAACTTTTACAGATGTATCATAAATCATCAAGTATTCAAAATTTGACAATACTGATATTTTTAATTTTGCAGTAAAACCATATCTTCTAACTTGTTTTGCAGTTTCATTGTCCGCTTCAACTTTTACAAAAGGTTTTTTTGCTTCCAAAAAGAACTTTCTTTCTGAAAACAATCTAAACGTATAATCAGGTTTTTTTGTGTTTGAAGATTTGTTTTCTTTTAATCCTTCTTCTAAAATTACTTCTCTTTCATTTGTAGATTTACCCGAAGTGTTCTTAATATCCCAACCTAACAGCTCAAATAAAGGGTCAAGAAAATCACTTCTTAACAAAGTTTCATTATACCTTGAATTTGTATAATTATCCTTGTTAGTGTGATATTTTTCGATTAATTTTTTTAGTTCCATATTAATCATTTCGAGTAGTATTTTATTCTCTCCTCTGCTACTTGTAATGCTTTTAAAGCAAATTCCTCGCCTTGAATATCATCATAAATTTTTTCACTTAACCATAGTGTAAGCAAGTTTTCAAAGTTTAAATCTAAAGCATCAGCTAATTTTTGGAGTTGAGGTCTGGTAGGATTTCTGTCTCCTTTTTCAAACCTACTAATCATTGCGGTATCAACCTCAATTAAAGAAGCAACTTCTCTCAAAAGCAGTCCTTTAGTTTCTCTTCCAGTCTTGATAACTTCTGATAATGTTTCCATTTGTTTTTTTTGTTCTTGTCAATATTTGTCAAATATAATTTATTTAAACTTTAAAAACAAAAAAAGCATTTTTTTATAAATCATTTCGAGAATATATTTTTAGCAGAAACAGAAAAGCATCATTGGTCGTAATGATGCTTTTTGAAAAGTAAGTTGTTGATTTTTTATTTATAGCATCCCATTTTCCTCATTTGCTCATCAACAAAATCCATTAACTCAGTATGCTTAATACTATTGCTTCCTGCATTATGAAATCTTTTAACATTCTCATCTGCCGAATTAAATTCTTTTTGCAATTCATCACAGTCTTTATTGAAAATCATTAATTCAATACGAGTTTTAACTTCTGGTGCAAATTCATTCCAAACATCAATATCATCCATTTTAGGCAAATATTTTGAATCTGGGCAAACATCTTTCAAATACTCTAAATAAGCTGTTTTGTTTGACATATAAGGATAATTAAGGCTTGTGTCATCTTCATTCCAACTCCCAATGTTACTAAAATTAGTTTCATAGATTGCATTTAAAATATTCTCATTTTTAGGGTCAAAAATTGCAAAAGTATAAACAATGTTAAAACCATCTTTCAGATTTTCGCTTTTCCCTGAAGCATTATAAAATGTTTTTGCTTCGTTGCTATAAAGATTATATTTTGTTCTATATCTTTCAAATACTTCAATAATTTCTTTTGGTAAACCACCATTAATTTTTAAGGAAAGTGAAGAAACATTTACTACAAATTCCATTTTACTTTTGCCATCATTTGAACTCTCAACCATTCCAGCAATTTTATCAGTAATTTGAAATTGTGATTTTCCGTCTTTTATAATTGAATTTTTAATAGCATCACTTATTGCGGTTAAAGTCATCAGATAATCAACTGAAACTGTTTTGTTTTTTACGAGTGTAATATAAGTTGAATTTTTTGCTAATCCTTTAATAAATTTTTCACGAATTTCTTTTCTTTCTGTTGAAAGTTCAGCAATATCTTTTTTAACTTGAGTTGTGTATTCAGGATAAATTTCCTTGTTTACTATTTCATTTTCAGCATCTATTTCATTTTTATTGTTTAAATTAAAACTATTTTTACTAATGAATACACTCGCAAGAATAAACAAGACAAAATAAGAAATGTATCGAATGTTTTTATTTTGCCATAAAGTAAAATTCTCCTTTATTTTTTCAGAAATAGGAGGAATAAGAACCAGTCCAATGATTAAATAGAAAAGACTTGCTAAAAATTTACTTTGTACAACTGCTCCAATTGAAGCAAAAATGAGAATAATTCCAATTACATATTTTGCAATTTTGAAATTTGATTGATTTGGTTTTGTTGAATTTGAATTTGAAATAGCCATATAGATAATTATTTAAGTTTCCTGAAAATAAAAGGGTGCTAACTAACAACATCCTCTACTCAGGTTACTGGTATAACCCACAAAAGCAATGAAGCAGAAGCACCCAGTTAGGAGCTTCTCACAATCATTCGCTTTTGTCTATTAATATTACCAGTATTTGAGTAGAAAAACGAATTGCAAAACGCAATATCTATATGTTATTTAACCTTGTCTTTTCTTATAATTGATTTAATTTTAATGTTTGGTGCAAAGATAATGAATATTATAATTTTAAACTTTTAGAAATTTTAAAATTTTTTATAAAGTTACTTTATAAAAAAAATCCAGTTAGACCCAAAAAACATTACAAATATTATAGTGTTTCTCAAGCTTATATATTATCTTCGCCGAAGATAAATATAAATTTGTGTCTTAATCATACGATTTCAATCAATTTTATTGAGTAAAAAGAAATAATCTACGAACTTGAACTCTCGAAAACTCACAATTTGTACTTGTTTTGTATCCATAAGCATTCAGTTTTATTGCAATTTGATTAAAACTTAATCCCTGCTCCCGTAAATTTAAAATTAAAATGGTTGCCTTTCGATTGTTTTCGTTTAATCTTGCTTTCTCAACTCTGGCATTTAATCCTTTTAGACGAGCTTGTTTTGTTAAGTTCTGCGGTGATCCTAATTTCACTCCTCGCTTTTTTAATTCTTGTAAAGCTACTTTAGTTCTTTCACTAATAAATCGAGCTTCTTGTTCTGCTAATGCTGCAAATATTTGAATTGTAAATCTATTTGCTTGCGGTAGGTCTGTAACAACAAATTCTACATCACTTTCCATAATTTGCGAAATGAAAGAAACGTTTCTACTTAATCTATCAAGTTTGGCAATTATCAATTTTGCCTTGTTTTCTTTGCAATAATTTAGTGCGTCTTTTAGTCCTTTTCTATCATTTCCTTTTTTCGTTCCACTCTCAATATCTACAAACTCTTCTATTGGAATATCTCCCTTTAGATAGTTTAATACTGCACTTTTCTGTGCATCTAAACCTAAACCAGAATTTCCTTGCTTTTGAGTTGAAACTCTATAATATGAAACATACTTCATAATCTTCAATTTTAATCATTTTTCAATAGTTGTTACATTTTTTAAATGTGGGTTTAAAAACTGTATCAAAGTAGAAAACAAAAAAGAGGCTTTTTACAGCCTCTCGATTTATTTAAACTTCTACCTTTTCTAATAGTTCAACCTCATATCCTTTTCTTTTTAAATCAACTTCCAAATTACTATGATTATTGGAGTCATCAAACATTAAAACAATTTTGTAATTGAACTCCAAACCACATTCTATATAATAAATCCCGTTTTGATAGGTTAATGCTTTACGGTGTTTGTCATAATCTGTAAAACTATTTGCTCCTAATTCTTTGCCTAAAAATTTATATCCAATATCAACGTATTTAAAATATTTTTCTAAAACATCTTTATTAAAAATTGGGCGAGTAATTGAATAGGGGTTTTGACGAATATCAACCAAGACTTGTATTAGATTAACTTTTAAAGTTTTGGTTAAAGTTTCAATATCTTGGTTTCTGTAATCTATGAAGTAAATTTTATTTTGCATCTTTTTTTTAAATCTCTGATGCTTCATTGAATAAATCCTTTTGAAATAAACTTGGATTTGTAGTTTTCAATTCTTCTTCTTGGTACTTCTTCCATACTCGGTTGCGTACATTGTATTCCTCTTCCTCCAACCAATCTGGGCAATTTTCAATTTTCCCTCCCTCTTCGTAAAAGTGGTCTAATCCTCTACCGAGTTTCTTGCCAGCGGCTGTATGGATGTCTTTTATAAAATCTAAATCTTTAGAGTTTAAATCTGGAGCTTCAACAGTATCTCGGATAAACATATACTCTGAAAGTAAGTTGTCTATCAATCTCGATTTTGGACTTCTTACAACTAACAAAAGAGCGTGAAAAAATGGTAACTTCTCTGGACTATGACGATTCTTTTTCTTCTTAAAATCAAGATACGTTTGATATAAGCTCTGAATTTGTGCTGGTAAAGCAGGATTGGCTATACCTACATCCTCACTAACTATAACTCTCAACCTAAACCAAGCATATTCCTCATAACCTGACAAGTATAATTCTGTTCCAAACCAAAGTGCCTCGTGTTCCATTCCTCTTCTAATTGTTTTCTGAAATGCAGAACTGACTGTAAAAAAATCTAATCCACTTTGTAGTGTTAATCTATAACTCATTATTTTAATATTTATATTACTTGTATAAATTTACAATTAATATATTGATAGTCAAATAATTAAACTTTTAAAATACTTACTAAATAGTAGTTTTATTAAAAACATATTATAAACTTTTTTACATTCTTATTCCATCAAAGTAATTACATTTATTTCATAAAGAATTTATTTAGTTTTCAGTTTTATTTTATCCCCCTTTACAATCCCCATTATTACTGTTTACTTTTTTTCCTATTGTTTATAGACTTTACGTTTTAAAATTATGTCCGACTTTATTAAATCAGCCTCTACAAATTTTAGATATTTCTTGCCTAATCGAAGTCTTCCTGTTACACTCTTTTCTTCGTGTTTAAAAACGGTTATTAATTCTTTAGAAAGTTTAACACCATTAACATCAGTAATGATATTAACTTGATTTTTTACAGTTAAAAAATTTGCTTCAACTGCCATTTTTTTATAATTATTGGCTGTTGCATTACATACATCTAAACACTTTGCCAAATATCTTATTGGCAAAGTTTTAAAGCTGTTTGAATAAGAATTACGATTCGTGCTGGTGTTTCCCATTTTGAACACCGACCGTCTTTTTCTATCCATCCAATATTTTGAATTTAGATAATAAGTAATTACAACTGCACAACAAAAATTTATAAACTTGGAGAAGTCTTCTGGCTCATATATACAAGATAATTTTCGAGATAAATCTAATTTTCTGCATAGTTGCGAGTATTGTATAATTCTTAAAGATTTACGTTTATTGTTTACAGTGATCCATTTGTTTTTAATCAGCCAAGTAATACAATTTCTTACTGTCCTTTCACTTATATTCAAATCTGTTGCCCATCCTTTATACAAAGATGTATCAAAGCGAAGATGTCCGCTTGAAATATGTTTTAGATATACAAAAAGCATTAAATGATTGGTCTTTCGATTAATCAATGCGTATTTGCACAATTCAACAGGAATACTTGTGTAGATAGGTTTCATTAGATAGCGACTTGATTATTATTCATTTGAATAGGATACAAGCCAACTTCTTCTAAAATTGGTTTTAAATCGTAAAGTTTCTTAAAACTTATGTATATTTGGTTCGTAAAGAGTTGCGGTTGGAGTACAAAAAGCTTCAAACTATGTTTGGAGCTTTTTTATTTAATATTACTTTAGAAAAAAATTCAAAATTTAAACACTTTGGGAGCATTTGTAATCAGTAAACGATTTAGCGGAGATTATAAATTTGAATTTACTTCAAGAAAAGGAAAAACTATTTTAACAAGTAATAGTTTTGAATTGCGTTTTGAATGCGAAAACCAAATAGAAGCATTGAAAGGAGCCTTAGAGAGTTGTACTTTTTTAAAATTCAAATCTTCTAGAGGTAAATTTTATTTTAGAATGATTTTGAATGAAAAGGAAATAGCAATTAGCAGAAAATATTCTACACAACTTATGCTTCAAAAAGGCATTGATGAATTGTTGAAATATGCACCTCAATCAGAAACATTAGATTTTTCAACTTCTGATTTTATTTTTCCAGATGGAGAAATTTTTGATATAGAAAAATAAAAAAAAGTCTTATAAAAAAGACTCTTTGATTTTTTTCCACTAAAAAAGCCATCCGAAGATGGCTTTAAAATTTTTAGAATAAATTCTAATTATTTTTTTACAGCTTCAGTTGCAGTAGCAGCAGCATCAGTAGCAGCAGCAGCAGCATCAGTAGCAGTAGCAGCAGCGTCAGTAGCAACAGCAGCAGCAGAATCAACTACAGCAGCAGCTTCTTCAACGATAGGTGCAGCAGCTTCAGTTGTTACTTCTTCAGCAGGAGCTGTTTCAGCTTGTTTACAAGATACTACAGTTAATGCAGCAACGATAGCTAAACTTAAAAATACTTTTTTCATCTTACTTAATTATAAAAGGTTAATTATTAATTCGGAGCAAAGATATAAATTTTTTTAATCGGAAAAATTTTTATTTAACTTTTTTTTAAAATTGTTCTCTTTGTATTCCGTTTATTTGATTTACAATATTCGTGCCAAACTTTAATTTTATATAAAAATTATTTTTTCTTGGCTGGTTGTATGATTTTCAATTCGTTAATGATATTTTTTGCTCCAGCAAATTTATCAATAATGAATAATATATATCGAGCATCTACCATAATGTTTCTACAAATGTCTGGAGAGTAATAAATATCACTCATTGTGCCTTCCCAAACTCTATCAAAATTCAAGCCAATTAAATTCCCTTTGGCATCCAGGGCAGGACTTCCAGAATTTCCGCCTGTTGTATGGTTAGTTGCAATAAAACACACAGGCATTTTCCCTTTTACACCATAATTACCATAATCTTTGGTTTTGTATAAATCAATCAATTTTTGTGGGACATCAAATTCGTAATCGCCAGGAATATATTTTTCTATTACACCATCTAAAGTTGTAAATGGTTCGTAGTATACAGCATCATTTGGTTTGTATCCTTTAATTTTCCCGTACGTAACTCTTAATGTGCTATTAGCATCTGGAAAAATTCGTGCTGATTTTGGGCTTAATTCCAAAATAGCTTTCATATACGTTCTTTGTGTGGCAATATTTTTTAAATTTAACTCGTCATATTTTGGTGCTACGTTTTTTGTATAGGCATCTGCCATTGTCTTAATGAGTTGATAACCTTTATCTGCATTAATTTTTTCAAGAACTATTTTTGAATCTCCTTCTAATAAACTTCTAAAACCTATCAAAGAAGTAAGTTTTGAATTTGTATAAACTTCTGTTGTTAGTTTTGCGACATCAATATTATTAAAGGTTTCTGGTAAAAATTGTTTTGGAGATTTTGTTAGGTATAAACCCATCAATTGCTCAAAAACAGCTGCGTCTACTTCTGCATTATAATCTTTATAAAAATCTCCTATACCATTTGAAAGATTTGTTTTTCTATCTGTAAAAGCTTGTTCTCCTTTTGTATTTAGTATTTGTTCTAATTGATAAAGTTTGTAACCAACTGAGAGTAATTCGGTATTTCTTAATGCAACTTCTGTAAAATAATCTCTTGCTAAAGTATAATCTTTAATATCTGTATAGTTTTTCTGAAAATCTGCAAGTAGGTTACCGTATTCTGTTTGTTTTCCAGCTTTAATGACTTTTTCTTGAAATTTTGTTTCAAATTTTTGTTTGGCAGCAATTGCATTGGCCTTTTTCAGACCTTTGGTTTCGCCCATCCATTTTTTCCAATAGTTTGCTACGCTGGCATATTTGGATGCGTATTGAATTTTGATTGCCTGATCTTTTCTCATAAAACGATCTTGTGCTTTTAGAGCTGCATCACGAACTTCAATTTTTGCTGGATTTAATGTAGTGACAATTTGTTCTACTGCAATAGAAGGCAAATATTCTTGTGTTCTTCCAGGATAACCCAAAACCATTGTAAAATCATTTTCTTTTAAGCCTGAAATGTTAATAGGAAAGAATTTCTTAGGTTTATATGGTACATTATCTGTTGAATATTCTGCTGGACGATTATTTTTATTAGCATAAATTCTAAATAATGAAAAATCTCCAGTGTGACGTGGCCAAACCCAATTATCTGTATCTGAACCAAATTTCCCAATGGAACTTGGAGGTGCGCCAACAAAACGAATATCTTTATAAGTTTCGGTTACAAATAATAGGTATTGATTTCCGTCATAAAATGTTTTGATTTTATTTTCTTGCCAAGTTTCTTTAGGTAAAGAATTACTTAATGAGGAGATGTTGTCTTGTATTTTCTTTTGTTTTTCGGTTTCTGATAAAAGACTTGAAACTCCTTCTAAAACTTTTGTAGTAACATCTTCTATTCTTACCACAAACATGACTACCATATCTTTGTTTGGTAGTTCGTCACTCATTTTGTATGCCCAAAAACCATCGCGAAGGTAATCGTGTTCTACAGTTGAATGGTTTTGAATGGCATCAAATCCGCAGTGGTGATTGGTTAAAAGTAATCCTTTATCCGAAATCATTTCGGCAGTACAACCACCATCAAACTGAGGAACGGCATCTTTTAAACTCGAATGATTAACAGAGTAAATTTCTTCTGCCGAAATTTTCATTCCTAAGTTTTTCATTTCGGTTTCGTTCATACCTTTTAATAAAGATGGATTCCACATTCCGCCTTGTTGTGCTTGGGATTGAATGACGAATAGTAATAGTAGTAATTTAATGAATTTCATATTTTATAATAATTTGTGTTTTAATAATTTACGATTGTGAACCACGAAATCGTTGGCAAGATACAATTTTTGTGCATTTTGATTGTGATTTTCTACTTCGAGATAAATCAATTTTATGTTTTGATTTGATGCTTGTTTTTTTATAAAATCAATTGTTTGTTTACCAATTCCTTTTCCTCGAAAGTTTTCCTTGATGTACAATTCATCTAAAAAAGCTGTTCTGCCTTTGTATTCAAAACTAAAAAAAAAGGCAAGAATAACATAACCAACAATTTCATAGATTCCTACTTCGTCTGATTGATAAATTAGGAATGCTTTTCCAAGTTTTTCATCTAGAACAAATTCTTCAAATAATTTTTTAGAAACTTCAATATCAATTGGATAATTATCAATTGCATAGAAATCTTGCATCATTTCGATGATGGAGTCAAATTGAGATTTTTCTAGTGGTTGGAATGTTATCATTTTTTCTTGTTTGTCATTTCAAGGAACGAGAAATCTCATAATATGGGTAATTTAATGCGATTTCTCGTTCTTCGAAATGACAAAATCATACTATATGTTTCAAAATTATATCCGTCGCACCTTTATTCATTTGTACAAATGTGGAGCATATGTGACCTTTTTCGTGGCGTTCGTCTTCGTTGTTTATTAATAGATTGAACGTTTCATTTAATTCGTTTTGATTCGATATATAAATGCAACCTTCTTGATGGACTAAAGCAGTTGCTTCTGCAAAATGCGAAAAATTTGGACCAATAACAATAGGAACACCAAAAGTGGCAGGTTCTAAAATATTATGTACGCCAGGATTTCCAAATCCACCACCAACGTAGGCAATATCGGCATAAGAATATATTTTGGTTAAAATCCCAATAGTATCAATGATAAAAACTTGAAATTCAGACAAATTCTTGTTTTCCTTTTCTGAAAATAAAATGGTTTTTTGGATTATTGAATTTTTTAATTCCTGAATTTGCTCTGATTTGATATTGTGCGGTGCAATTATGAATTTTATCTCTTTTGAAGAGTTATTGATATAATTGATAAGTAAACTTTCATCTTTTGGCCACGAACTTCCTATTACAATTGTGGTTTTGTTGTTTTTGAATTGTTCAATAAAATCTAATGAATTGTCTCTTTCTAAAATAGAAACTACTCTATCAAAACGAGTGTCTCCAGAAATTTTTACATTGTAATATCCAATGCTTTGAAGAAGTTTTTTAGAACTATCGTTTTGAACAAAAAAGTAATCAAAAGTTTTTAGTGCGTTTCTATAAAATCCGCCATACCATTTGAAAAAAGCTTGTTTTTCTCTGAAAATACCAGAAATAAGATAGGTTTTAACAGCAAGGTTTTTCAATTCGTTTAAATAGTTTGGCCAATATTCATATTTAATAAAAAACACCATTTCTGGGTGAACAATTCGAATAAATTTTTCGGCATTACTTTTTGTATCCAAAGGCAAGTAAACTGTGATATCTGCAACGGTATTGTTTTTTCTGACCTCGAAACCTGATGGAGAAAAAAAGGTAACCACAATTTTATAATTGGGAAATTGAATTTTTATTTTTTCGATTACGGGTAAACCTTGTTCGTATTCGCCAAGTGATGCTGCGTGAAACCAGATAGTTTTATCGGTTGAAGAAATTTTATTTTGTAAGGTTTGAAAAACGGTTTTTCTACCTTCAACAAAAAGTTTCATTTTTGGACTAAATAGTGCCAAAATTTGAAGTAATAGAGCTGCAAGTTGAATAATAAGATTGTAAACGAAATACATTGCAATGATTTTGTTGGGCAAAATTACGGATTTTATTTTTAGAAAATACAGTAACTCATTAGCCCCGATTGTAGTGGAAATCCTCGCAGAGATTGAAACGGAAAGCGGGAATAGGGTTGCTAAAAATGCCTAAAGATGATGCTTCAAATAAAAATTAAACTCCTTATAATTGTTGCGTATTAATTCTTATTTTTGCGTATAAATTTTCGATAATGAAAAAAATTCAAATGGTTGACCTCAAAAGTCAATATGAAAAAATAAAAGATCAAGTAAATGCTTCTATTCAGGAAGTTCTGGATACTACAACATATATTAATGGACCAGAGGTTCAAAAATTTCAAAAAAACCTTGAGGATTATCTTGATGTAAAACACGTAATTCCTTGTGCCAATGGTACAGATGCTTTGCAAATTGCTATGATGGGTTTGGGTTTGAAGCCTGGTGATGAGGTAATTACTGCCGATTTTACTTTTGCAGCAACCGTAGAAACTATTGCATTACTTCAATTGACACCTGTTTTGGTTGATGTAGATTTGTATAATATGAATATTTCTATTGATGCTGTTAGAAAAGCCATAACACCAAAAACCAAAGCAATTATTCCGGTTCATTTGTTTGGTCGAGCCGCCAATATGGAAGCTATTATGGCCATAGTCAAAGAACATAATTTGTTTGTAATTGAAGACAATGCACAAGCTATTGGTGCCAATTGCAAATTTTCTGACGGAACCAAACGAAAAGCAGGAACCATTGGACATGTTGGTGCAACTTCCTTTTTTCCTTCAAAAAATTTAGGATGTTATGGAGATGGTGGCGCTATTTTTACCAACGACGATGCGCTTGCACACACACTTAGAGGAATTGTAAATCACGGAATGTATGTTCGTTATCATCACGATGTAGTAGGTGTGAATTCTAGATTAGACAGTATACAAGCAGCGGTGTTAAATGCAAAATTGCCACTTTTAGATAGTTATTCTAAAGAACGTCAAAATGCTGCAAGAAAATATTCAAAGGCTTTTGAAGGACACAAAAATATAGTGGTGCCAAGTATATGTGACATTTGTGATTGTCACGTTTTTCATCAATATACTTTGCGAATTGTTGATGCCGATAGAGATAAATTGATGCTTCATTTGCTTGACAAAAACATTCCTTGCGCCATTTATTATCCAATTCCGTTGCATAGTCAAAAAGCCTATTTGGATGCGAGATATAAAGAAGAAGATTTCCCCATTACCAATCAATTAGTAAAAGAAGTACTATCATTGCCTATGCATACAGAGTTAGACGATGAACAAATAAAACACATTACAGATAGCGTTTTAGAATATTTTAAATAATTTTCTGGAGCTAATCCAGCTTTCCGTTGCAATCTTTTTTTCGGTAAAAACCTCAAAAAAGGATTTCCACTGCAATCTGGGCTAGTACCAATAATAAACCATAAAAAATGAAAATATTAGTTACAGGAGGTTTAGGTTTTATCGGTTCGCATACCGTAGTAGAATTACAAAAAGAAGGATATGAAGTTGTTATTATAGACAATCTTTCGAACTCAACAGAAGAAGTAATGAAAGGAATTGTAGCCATTTCTGGCAAAACACCCATTTTTGAAAAAATGGATTTGCGAGAAAAACCAGCAGTTCAAAATTTCTTCAAAAAACATAACGATGTAGCAGGAGTTATACATTTTGCAGCATCAAAAGCAGTAGGAGAAAGTGTCGAAAATCCTTTGTTGTATTATGAAAACAACATTAATACTTTGGTATATATACTGCAAGAATTGCAACAAAAATCTGAAGCAAACTTTATTTTTAGCTCCTCTTGTACCGTTTATGGGCAAGCCGAAAAAATGCCAATTACCGAAGATGCTTCGATACAAATAGCAATGTCGCCTTATGGTAATACCAAACAAATTGGTGAAGAAATTATTACCGAAACGGCCAAAGTTACCAATATCAATGCTATTTTATTGCGTTATTTCAATCCGATAGGAGCACATCCAACAGCAGAAATTGGAGAATTGCCAATTGGAGTTCCTCAAAATTTAGTACCATTTATTACTCAAACCGGTTTTGGTTTAAGAAAAGAATTGGCGGTTTATGGAGACGATTATCCAACACCAGACGGAACAGCCATTCGTGATTATATACACGTTGTAGATTTGGCGAAAGCTCATGTTGTTGCATTACAACGTTTGTTAAATAAAAAAAATCTAGCAAAAGTAGAAACATTCAATTTAGGAACAGGAACAGGAAGTTCGGTTCTAGAAGTTATTACCACTTTTGAGAAAGTTTCTGGAAAAAAATTACCATACAAAATTGTAGGTAGACGCGAAGGAGATATCACTTCGGCATATGCCAATACCGATAAAGCCAACAATGTTTTGGGATGGAAAGCAATGTCAACACTCGAAGAAAGTTTGGCAAGTGCTTGGAAATGGGAACAGAAAATTAGGAGTTAAATTGTTTTAAGAAATAATATTATAAGACCAAGAAATAAATGAACCCCAAAATCGATTTCAAGTTACTGTTTTGTTTAATAATTGTAGGAGTCGTTTGGGGAACAACTTATTTAGGGATAAGAGTTGCAGTAGAAACTATTCCGCCTTGGTTTATCACTTCCATTCGACAAGGAATTGCAGCCTTAATAGTATTAGGTATTCTACTTTATAACAAAGAATTATCTTGGATAGGTTGGTCAAATTTAAAGATGCAACTTATTCCATCCTTATTGATGTTAGTAATAGCTAACGGATTTACAACTATTGCAGAACAATCGTTACCCAGCGGATTGACTTCTATAATGAGTGCTTTGTCACCAGTTGTTATTTTTATTGGAAGTATTTTATTCGGACTACAGAAAATAAGTTTAAAAGGAGTTGTTGGTGTTTTATTAGGGTTTTTGGGTGTAGTTTTTATTTTTAGAGATGGATTAGGTGCTATTTTAGATCCAAATTACAAAACGGGTATTTTGTTTTTGAGCATTGCTATATTAAGTTGGTCTGCGGGAACTGTTTATTCAAAAAAGCATATTCATAAATCAAATAATATTTCTCTCAATCTATTCTATCAATTTTCAATAGCTTCACTTGTTCAGTTTGTACTGGCATTTATTTTTTCGTCTGATACCAATGTGAGTTTGTGGAGCAACAGAAGTATTTTTGCACTTTTATATTTAGCTGTATTTGGATCAGTATTAGCTTTTTTTTGTTATCATTATGCTCTGAAAAGAGTCACTGCGGTTCAGGTTTCCATCTTAAATTACATCAATACTATAATTGCAGTTTTCCTTGGTTGGTTATTACTTGACGAAGTAATAACATCAGATTTTATAGTTGCAACGGTTTTAATAATTTTAGGAGTTTTTATCATCAATTACAAAAAGAAAGATCTACCAGTAGAATAAAAAAAACTCTCATAATAATGAGAGTTTTTTTTTATTTTTTAACAGCTTCTTTTACTTTATCTGCGGCATCGCCAACTTTTTCGGCACCTTTTTCAACAACATCTTCTAGTTTGTCTTTTACTTTTATTGTGGCAGAATCTACCATTGTTTCTGTTTTCACTTTTGCAGAGTCTACAGCTTCAACAACATCAGATTTAACTGCTTCTGTAGCGTCTTCAAGTTTGTCTTTGGTTTCTTCTTTACAAGAAATAAATATAGCAGCAAATGCTAATGTTAGGATTATTTTTTTCATATTATATTGTTATAAGTTTACTATTAAAAATGTAAAATTAAATAAAAATTCTATTATGCTGAAATTGTTTCAACTTCTTTATCTATTTTTCCAACTAAGCCTACCAATACTTTTCCTGGTCCAACTTCGGTAAAACTAGTAGCGCCATCTTGAATCATTTGTTGTACAGATTGAGTCCAACGTACAGGAGCAGTCAATTGAATGATTAGATTTTTCTTAATTTCATTTGGGTCAGAAACTGCACTTGCCGTTACGTTTTGATACACTGGGCAAATAGGATTTGAGAAAGTTGTTGCTTCAATTGCTGCCGCTAATTCTTCTCTTGCAGGTTCCATCATTGGGGAGTGAAAAGCACCACCAACAGGCAATATCAATGCTCGTTTTGCTCCAGCTTCTTTCATTTTTTCGCAAGCCAATTCTACAGCTTTATATTCGCCGGAAATCACTAATTGTCCAGGACAGTTATAATTTGCAGCGACTACAACACCATTAATAGAAGCACAAATATCTTCAACAATTTTATCATCAAGATTTAACACTGCCGCCATTGTTGATGGTGCAATTTCGCACGCTTTTTGCATCGCCAAAGCTCTTTTTGAAACCAATCGTAATCCATCTTCAAAAGATAAAGTACCATTGGTAACAAGAGCAGAAAATTCACCTAATGAATGACCCGCAACCATATCAGGACAAAAATTGTCTAATGTTTTAGCCAATATTACAGAATGTAAAAAAACGGCAGGTTGGGTTACTTTTGTTTCTTTTAATTCTTCGGCGGTTCCTTCAAACATAATATCTGTAATTCTAAAACCTAGAATTTCGTTTGCTTTTTCAAAAAGTGATTTTGCTAATGCGGAGTTTTCATATAAGTCTTTGCCCATTCCTGTATATTGTGCGCCTTGACCTGGAAAAATGTATGCTTTCATAAATTATGTTTCAAGTTTATAGTTACAAGCTTATACTTGATTGGCAAAAATAGTATTTTTATTAGAATTCAATAGAATGAATTATTCTTAATAATTGATTTTTTAATTCATCATTTATTATTCCATTGACAACATCAAAATTTTCATAAAAATTAGGCAACGAAAAACTTCCTTTTACAATTGCACCTTGAAAAGGAAAACGATTTTTAGCAATTTCCAAAACCGTATTTCCACCACGTGCACCAGGAGAAGTTGCTAATAATAACATCGGTTTTTCTTGAAATGTTTTTGAATTAATTCTTGAAGACCAATCTAAAATATTTTTAAAAGCAGCAGAATAGGCACCGTTATGTTCAGCTAAAGAAATTATGATAAAATCTGAAGTTCCTATCTTATCATAAAAATTTTGAGCAAGTTCATGTATTCCATTTTCTTTTTCTTTATCAACAGAAAAAATGGGCATCTCATAATCATTCAAATCTAATATTTCTATTGAAGCATTTTTAAATTGTTTTGCAGCAAAAGTAGCAAGCTGTTTGTTGATTGAGTTTTTGCTTGATGAAGCGCCAAAAGCTATAATTTTTGTCATGTAATACTTTCTATATAAAGTTTAGTTTTTAAAACCGCATTTTTAACCATTTCTAAATTATTGATTTCGGTTTTTGTTGTTTTGTCTTTCCAATTTATGGTAAAAGTCATTTCGGTTTCATCTTTAGAAATCATTCTAATTTCATTATCAACAAATCCTTCAATTTTAGGATGATCAATTATTAAAAACCGAACTTTATATGGAGAAAAAGTTATTTTTTCTTTAAGGATAGTTCTGTTTTCTTCAGTTTTTACAGTCATTTGTCTTAAAACAAATTCATTATTTTTTTCTAATATTATAACATCACTTACACCAGGAACAAAGTTTTCGGGTTTTTCGATTTTATTCAAAAGATGAAACCACACTTTTTCTAATGTTGCATTAACTATTGTTGAAAAATGTACCATATTATTCTTTTTTGTTCAAGTAAAAAGTTAAAGCTCCAGAAGGGCATTTTTTTACAGTTTCAATAATTTTATCTGTGGTAGAACATTCGGGAGTTATCCAAGGCTGTTTTTTTGGTTTAAATACATCAGGATTGTTACTTACACAATTTCCAGAATGAATGCATTTTCCAGATTGCCATACAATTGTAACTTCTCCGTTTGAATATTCTTTGGTTAAATTATTAGGATCCATAATCAATATTTATTACTATTTATAAAACGTCTTTAAATTCTGGTGTTTTATCAAAAACACTTTTTGCAAAAGGACAAAGCGGAATAATTTTAATATCTTTTTCTCTAGCAAATGACACAGCTTTGGCCACCAATTTTTTCCCGTATCCTTTTCCGTTATTTCCTGGATTTACTTCGGTATGCTCAATGATATTTTATCATCACCTGCAAATACAAACGTCATCATTGCCACTTGTTTGCCATCAATTTCAATAAAAAAGACTCCGTTTTTATCGTTTATTTTCAACTGTACCTCTTCGTTCATAATAAAATTATTGTTCCATAGGAATTTCAAGAAGCAATACTTCTGCATCTTTGGTTACTTGAATGTCTAATTTTTCTGTATTCCAAATTCCAAGCGCATCACGCGTTTCAAGTTTTTCTCCATTTATAGTTGCGTCACCTTTGATTACAAAAGCATAAACACCATTGCCTTCTTTTTTTATAGTATATTCTAAAGTCAAATCTTTGTCAAATTTCCCTAGATGAAACCAAGCATCTTGATAAATCCAAGCGCCAGCATCATCAGGATTTGGTGATAGAATTTGTTGAAATTTGTTATTTCTGTCTTCGGGATTCAAAGTGATTTGTTGGTAACGAGGCGTTACATTTCTTACTTTTGGGAAAACCCAGATTTGTAATAATTTGGTTTGTTTGTCAGCATTTGGGTTGAATTCGCTATGCTGAATACCTGATCCAGCACTCATTACTTGAACTTCGCCACTTTTGATGGTTTCTGCATTTCCCATGCTGTCTTTATGTGCCAAATCGCCTTCAAGCGGAATGGTGATAATTTCCATATTATCGTGAGGATGAGTGCCAAAACCCATTCCGGCTGCAACTGTATCATCGTTTAAAACTCGCAACATTCCGAATTGAACTCTTTCTGGATTGTACCAACTTGCAAAACTAAAGCTGTGGTATGCGTTTAACCAACCGTGATCTGCGTGTCCTCTTGTATTGGATTTATGTAAAACTGTATTTTTCATCGTATATAAATGTATTGATTTTTATCATACAAATTTACAATTAGAGAAACTAAAATGCACTTAACCTAGATTAAGAAAATATTTTTTGAGTAACCTAGATTTCATTTTACTAAAAAATTCAGGAGTTACACCAATATAGGATGCAATTTGTTTTTGTGGTAGCTTTTGAATAAGTGAAGGATATTTTTTGCAAAATTTTTCAAATCGTTCTTCTGCGGTTAAACCTAAATTATCCATTAACCGTTCTTGATGGGTTACTAAAGAGTTTTCGGCAAGGATTCTAAAAAAGCGTTCTAGTTTTGGAATTTCAAGATACAGTTGGTTTTGACTTTCCTTAGAAATTAGAATTACTTCTGCATCTTCTAAAACTTCTATAAAAAGATTACCAGATTTTCCTGAAATATAGCTATACATATCACCAATCCACCAACCTTCGCAAGCAAAATGCAAAACGTGTTCTATAATATTGTCATTGATAGTAAAGCTCCTTAGAATTCCTGAATTTACAAAATAAGTATATTTTGAAATTTCTCCAGCACTTAATAATAATGTTTTTGCTTTAAAATGTTTGGTTTCTATTTTTGATAAAAGTAGCAATTGTTCTTCTGGAGTGAGAGCAATATGTTTGGCAATATTATCTAAAATTTGAACCATTTATGGGTGAACGGTTATGAATGTTGCAGTTTGTTTTGCTTTTTTTATTACATCATCAATGTTTGTTTCCAAAGTGTCATTTACCAATACAACTCCCATTCTTCTATATGGTCTTGAAGTTGGTTTACCGAAAATTCTAAAATCGGTTTTTGGCAATCCAGCAACTTTTTCTATTCCAGAATAGGTAGGATTTTCAGCATTATGAGATGCCAAAATCACAGCACTAGCACCAGCTTTTTCTAATGTAATTTCAAAAATTGGTAAACTCAAAATTGCACGAAGATGCAATTCAAATTCATTGAAATTTTGTGTTCCAGCAAGTGTGACCATTCCTGTATCGTGAGGTCTTGGAGATAATTCTGAGAAATACACGCCATCATCTGTCAAGAAAAATTCCACTCCAAAAAGTCCTGCGCCACCAAGTGCTTCGGTTACTTTTTCTGCCATATCTTGTGCTTCATATAAATCGGCATCAGAAATTTTTGTAGGTTGCCAACTTTCTTGATAATCACCACGTTCTTGACGATGGCCAATTGGCGCACAGAATAAAGTTGGATTGTTGTTTTGAACTACAGTTAATAATGTAATTTCTGAATTAAATTTAACAAAAGCTTCAACAATTACTTCTACAACATCACCACGCGAACCTTCTACTGCATAAGCCCATGCTTTTTCAATATCATTTTCTGTTTTTATAGTAGATTGCCCTTTTCCAGAGGAACTCATTAATGGTTTTACCACACAAGGAATACCAACTTCAAGTACGCCTTTTCGTAATTCTTCTGCAGTAGTTGCATATCTATAATTGGCAGTTTTTAATCTTAATTCTTTAGAAGCCAAATCACGAATGGCTTTTCTATTCATTGTAAAATTGGCTGCTTTTGCAGAAGGAACTACAGTAATTCCTTGTTTTTCATACTCATAAAATCGTTCTGTTCTAATGGCTTCAATTTCGGGAACAATAAAATCGGGTTGATGTTTGGCAATAATTCTATCTAATTCTGATCCGTCAAGCATATTGATGACTTCAAAAAAATGAGCTACTTGCATGGCAGGAGCGTTTTCATAACTATCTACAGCGATTACAGTTTGTCCGATACGTTGTGCTGCAATTACAAATTCTTTTCCTAATTCGCCTGAACCTAATAAGAGGATTTTTGCCATTTTCTTTCTATTAAATACAAATTTCACAAATTTCACACAGATATATTTTGTGAAAATTTGTGAAATTTGTGTTGAAATTATTTAATTTATGATAATACTTCCTTAATTCTTCTCATTGCTTCTGTCAACAATTCTTCGCTTGTAGCGTAAGAAAAACGAATGCAATTTGGATTTCCGAAAGCATCTCCTGTAACAGTTGCTACATTGGCTTCGGATAATAAATACATCGAAAAATCATCGGCATTTTTGATTAAAATGCCACGTAATGTTTTTCCGAAAAAAGAGGAAACATCAGGAAAAACATAAAAAGCACCTTCAGGAACATTTATTTTTAAACCGGGTATTTCTCTAATCAATCCTACAACCAAGTCACGACGACTATGAAAAGCATCAACCATATATTTCAAAACTTTAGGGTCAGCATCAACAGCAGTTATTGTAGCTCTTTGTGCAATAGAATTTGCTCCAGAAGTTACTTGACCTTGCATTTTGGTGCATGCTTTGGCAATAAATTCGGGTGCTCCAATATATCCAATTCTCCAACCAGTCATTGCAAATGCTTTTGCAACTCCATTTACAGTAATGGTTCTTTCAAACATTCCTGGTATAGAAGCGATGCTGCAAAAAGTTCCTGAAAAATTAATATGTTCGTAGATTTCGTCAGCAACAATAAATATTTTTGGATGCTTTTCTAACACTTTAGCTAAAGCGGTAAATTCCTCACGACTATATACAGAACCACTAGGATTACAAGGAGAACTGTACCAAATCATTTTTGTTTTTGGTGTAATTGCTGCTTCAAGTTGAGCTGCAGTCATTTTAAAATCATCTTCAATTGATGTGGGAACTTCAACAGGAATTCCGCCAGACATTTTTATAATTTCAGAATAGGAAACCCAAAAAGGTGCAGGAAGAATTACTTCGTCACCATCATTCAGCATACATTGTGCAACGTTATAAAGTGATTGTTTTGCACCTGTAGAAACTACAATGTTTGCTGGTTTATAATCTAGATTGTTATCTCTTTTGAATTTTCTACAAATCGCTTCTTTTAACTCCATATATCCATCAACAGGAGAATAAGTAGAGTAGTTTTCGTCAATTGCTTTTTTTGCCGCATCTTTTATAAAATCGGGAGTATTAAAATCGGGTTCACCTAAACTCAAACTGATAATATCTTTTCCTTGTGCTTTTAATTCTCTTGCCAATGCAGCCATTGCAAGTGTTTGTGATGTTGATAAATTATTAATTCTATCCGATAATAAATGTTCCATAAGTTGTAGTTAGTGGTGTTGAAATTGATGTAAATAAAAAAAGACGTACAAAAATACGTCTTTTATCATTAAAAATTTATGCCGAAAGTAAAGGTTCTTGCCCTAATTCTTTCAAATGCTTGAAATGTGCAATAACGGCACTTGTCATTGTTTTGTATTCGTGGTAAGGAAGATTACATTCTTCGGCTGTTTCTTTTACAAATTTTGCAATATTTCCGTAATGAATATGACTAATGTTTGGATAAAGATGATGTTCTATTTGGTGATTTA
Organism: Flavobacterium sp.; assembly: GCA_043731625.1. Lineage (GTDB taxonomy): Bacteria > Bacteroidota > Bacteroidia > Flavobacteriales > Flavobacteriaceae > Flavobacterium. The sequence continues at coordinate 32,981 of JAYTIV010000212.1, forward strand.
ATCCACCAGTATACCAATTAACTATCCAACTTTTTGGAGCAAAATTTACAGTAGTAAACAACTGATGAATTGCCCAAGTATTTTCCATTTCACCTTCTATATTAGGTTGTGGATTGGTAGTATCATCAATTATATGAGCCAATTGAAAAACGATACTCAAAATTAAACCAGCTGTATAATGCATAGCAAAAAACCCAATTAATACTTTCCACCAGGTAACTCCTAAAAGCATTGGCAATACTATCCAAACCGTAAAATAAATGATTTTTGTAATGACTAAGGTTGTCCACAACACTTTTGTGTTTTTTGCTTCTCCATAAGATAAATTTCTTTTTAGATAAGCGCTCATTTGTTTAAAATCAGTCGTTAAACACCAATTGAAAGTCAATAAACCATAAAGAAAAACGGAATAATAATGTTGAAATTTATGAAATTTATACCATTTGGCTTCTTTGGTAAAACGAATGACACGTCCTGCATCTAAGTCTTCATCATGTCCAGGAATGTTTGTGTAAGTATGATGCAAAACATTGTGTTGCACTTGCCAGTTATAAACATTTCCAGCAAGTATATATATGGTTCCGCCCATAAATTTATTGACCCAGTTTTTGTTAGAATAAGACCCGTGATTACCATCATGCATCACATTCATTCCAATTCCAGCCATTCCAATTCCTATTAAAATTGATAATAATAGAAAAATTCCAAAATGTATTTGGGGTAAAGAGATTATTAAAAAATAAGGAACTAAAAAAATAGAGAATAGGATAATGGTTTTAAGATGCAATTTCCAATTTCCTGTTTTAGAAATATTATTTTCTTTAAAATAATTATTAACTCTTGAGTTTAAAGTTCTGAAGAATTTCATATTGTCATTCTTCGCAAAAGTAGGTGCGGTATTTATCATATAATTTTTATATTGTACAAAGGTAATTATTATAAATATTTGAATTAACAAAATTCAGTTAAAAATTTCAACAGTAAAGTATTACTTTTGTTAAAAAAATTAAAATGCAAGATATTCTACTTCATTTCCCTGATTTAACTGATACTCAGAAACTTCAGTTTGAGAAATTGGAAGCAATTTATAAAGACTGGAATTCTAAAATAAATGTTATTTCTAGAAAAGATATAGACGAATTGTATACCAAACATGTACTGCATTCATTGGCTATTGCAAAAATTCAGAAGTTTGAACCAGGTACTTATATTTTGGATGTTGGAACTGGTGGTGGTTTTCCTGGAATTCCATTGGCGATATTGTTTCCAGAAACCCGATTTTATTTAATAGATGTTATTCTAAAAAAAATAAACGTTGTTAAAGCCGTTGCTGAAGCATTAGAATTAAAAAATGTAAAAGCAGAACAAATGCGTGCCGAAAATGTCAAAGGCGATTATGATTTTATTGTGAGTCGTGCAGTAACCAATATGCCCGATTTTGTTTCTTGGATAAAAGATAAAATCAAAAAGAAAAACAAACACGAACTCAAAAATGGAATTCTTTATTTGAAAGGTGGCGATTTGACAGAAGAATTAGCATCATTCCCTAAAGCAACCGAATATGCTATTTCTGATTTTTTTGAAAATGAATTCTTCGAAACAAAAAAAGTAGTTCACTTGCCTTTAAAATTCAAAGTCTAAAGAGATTAAAAAACAAAACCCACTAAAAATATTCAATGGGTTTTATTTTTTAACAAATAAAAGTAAATTAATTTTTTATCATTTTTTTACTAAAAGTTCCTTTGTCTGTTGTAATGGTAGCGATATAAATTCCTTTTTGTAAGCTACTTACATTTATAGCATTTTCTAAATTAGAATTTAAAACTATTCTTCCGTTTAAATCAGAAACCGAAACGGATAGTATTTTTTGATCTTTATCAGTTTGAATGTTCAAAAAATCAACTACAGGATTTGGTGCAATTTGCAAAGTTGCAGATTTTGTATATGAATCTGTTTTTAATAATTGTACAGAAAAACTTTCAATTGTGGTATCTGTTTGATTAATGTTTGCCAATGCTACTACTGCAGATGTTGTTGCAGTTCTAAAAAGCGGATAATTTTGAGAAATATTATCACTGTAATAACTATATGTTGTTTGTGTAATCGTTCCTACATTAGTAAAAAAACCATAATTTAACGATATGTTAATTACAGTTTTCAAACGAGTAGCATTTGCGTTTGTAAAAGAACCAATATTTGCATTTAAAGTTCCATAAGCGTCAACGGAGGTTACAACCGTCCCTGTAAATGTTCCAGAAAAAGTGTCATAATTATATGTTCCTGCAACATTGTCGGTATTACTAAAACCATAATTCATGGGGAAAGCACCTAGTGTAGCATTATTGGTAATAAAATTTAATTCTAATCCGGCGCCCAATAATCCTGTAATTGAAACAACATTGTTAATATTTTTGGTAAACAATTGAGAAGTTGTTGTTCCAGCACCATCAGTTGATTCTATTACAGCATTGGTATTCGGGAAAGTGCTTACTTCATCAGGAGTTGGCGTTGTGTTTGTATATTGAGATTGCCCTATTGAAGTAAGGTCATTAAAATTCCAAACCTGATTAGCACCAGAAGCCGATTGATCTATAGGATTTGCAGATGTAACAACAGTAAAAACGACATCATCATTTATATAAAATGAATTTATAGGTGTTTGTGCAAAACTAACTAATGATAGTAATAAAAATGTTATAAGTAATTTTGTTTTCATAATTCAAAGTATTTAAATTCAGTCAAATATAGGGTTTTTATTCAAGTTTATAGCAATAAAAAAGTCCAATTTTTCAATTGGACTTTTATTCAAAATTTATACTATTCTCCCAAAAAAGGATAACGATAATCCTCAGGTGTTACAAAAGTTTCTTTGATTGTTCTTGGAGAAGCCCAACGTAATAAATTTAATGCCGAACCAGCTTTGTCATTTGTTCCAGATGCTCTTGCTCCACCAAAAGGTTGCATACCTACAACCGCTCCAGTTGGTTTGTCATTGACATAAAAATTTCCTGCTGCATTTTGCAAAGCAATAGTTGCTTCTTCAATGGCATAACGATCTTTGCTGAAAACGGCACCTGTTAAAGCATACTCTGAAGTTTGATCTACCAATTGTAAAGTTTCAGACCATTTTGCATCTTCATAAACATAAATGGTTATTACAGGACCAAAAAGTTCTGTTTCCATTGTGCTATATTTTGGATTTGTAGTAACAATAACTGTTGGTTCTATAAAATAACCTTTAGATTTATCATAATTTCCTCCAACAAGAATTTCAGCATCAGCATCTTTTTTGGCTTGGTCTATAAAACTTGATAATTTATCAAATGAACCTTCATGAATTACAGCTGTAATGAAATTTCCAAAATCTTCTGGAGATCCTATTTTCATTGATTTTACATCGGTTACTAATTGCGATTTTATATCATTCCACAAACTTTTTGGGATATAAGCTCTTGAAGCCGCAGAACATTTCTGCCCTTGAAATTCAAATGCACCACGAACAATTCCAGTAACCACTTGTTTCACATTGGCACTTGGATGTGCAATTATAAAATCTTTACCGCCTGTTTCACCAACAATTCTCGGATAGGTTTTATAATGATGAATATTAGTACCTATTTTTTGCCAAATGTCTTTAAAAACATGAGTTGATCCTGTGAAATGAATTCCAGCAAAATCACGACTTGCAAAAACAGTATCACTTATCATTTGTGCATCTCCCATAACTACATTTATTACACCATCTGGCAATCCTGCTTCTTTAAAAACATCAATGATGATTTTAGCAGAAAAAATTTGACTGTCACTTGGTTTCCAAAGGACTACATTGCCCATCATTGCTGCACTTGCAGGCAAATTGGCTGCAATTGCTGTGAAGTTAAAAGGAGTGATTGCATACACAAATCCCTCTAAAGGTCTGTATTCTAAACGATTCCACACATCAGAATTAGATGCAGGTTGATCGTTATAAATTTGAGTCATAAATTGAACATTGTATCTCAAAAAGTCAATTAATTCGCAAGAAGCATCAATTTCTGCTTGAAAAATGGTTTTTGATTGAGCAATCATAGTAGCAGCATTTATTCTAGCACGATATGGTCCTGCAATAAGTTCTGCTGCTTTTAAGAAAATCGCAGCTCGTTGTTCCCAAGCCATATTTGCCCATTTTGCTTTACTTTCTAGTGCATTCGCAATTGCTTTCTCTACGTGAGATTTTTCGGCAAGATGATAAGTACCAACAATATGTTTATGATCGTGTGGAGCAGTCATATTGCGAGTATTTCCTGTGCGAATTTCTTCAGAACCAATGTATAATGGAACATCTATTGTTTCGTTCCACATTTTTTTATAAGCTGCAAGTACTGCTGCTTTTTCTGGAGAATTTGGAGCATACGATTTTACAGGTTCGTTAACTGCTTTTGGAGTATGGAAAAAACCTTTTAACATATATTTTGAATTAGTATATTGGAAATTTGATAATTAAAAACGTGAATTTTATAATTTGATACAAAAGTACAAAGATTGATTTGAATAAGATATCATTTTATGATTTCACAAAAGAATATTATTTGATTAAAAAATCAAAATAGGTTGGTAACCGAAATTGTTCAACTTTTGCTGTTTTATAAACTAAAATTAACAATCGTTCTTTATCTTTATAATTACCATAAAGTTGAATAAAATTTGTAATTGAATCGTTGCCTTCTTTTTTAAATTGAGAAAATTTCCCTTCCCAATTTTGTTTAAGTAAACTCATTTTTATTGGGTTTGTGCTTACTTCTTTTGCTTTTTCGCCTGCTAGTTTATTTCGAATGGTAGATAAAATCATTCCTCTTAACATTGTTGGTGGTGCTTCCATCCAAATCATTGCATTTTTATTATATTTTATGCTGGTTTCTTTAACAACGCAAGCATTGTTTACTAAAAATTCTGTTCCGAAGAAATCGATTTTTTTTGTTTGCGCAGATGAAATTACAAACCAGAAAAATAATAATAAAGTAATTCTCATAAATTAGAAGTATAACATTATTAGGCTAATATATGAAAAAAAAGCCTACTATTTATATCGGAAAGAAATAGTAAAAAAATGAATTAATTCAATGCAAAAGGTGCACTTAATCTAAAAGAAGGTACAATTACTTTAAAGTTTTTGGTTGTAGTAAAATTAACCATATTAAAATAACCTCTCATTGCACCGAAAGGTGAGGACAATAAACAGCCTGAATTATAAGTGTGCACTTCGCCTGGTTTCAAAACTGGTTTTTTGCCAATTACACCTTCGCCATCAACGGTTTCAACTTCGTTTAAAGAATCAAAAATTTCCCAATGACGCGAAATAAGTTGAACCGAATCTTTACTGTGATTTTCTATTGAGATTTCGTAACTAAAAGCAAAATGTATCTTGTGATTTTTGAAGTAAGTTCCTTCAAAAATCGTCAAAACAGATATTTTTATGCCTCTTGTGATTTGGGAAACCATAATGATAAAAGGTTATTAATAGGTCAAAGTTACGAAATTTTAAAAGCTAAGTGTATATTTTAAGTTAAATTTAATTAATGATATCAACTGAACTTGCAGTACCTTTTCCGATTACTCTGTCAAAGCGCTGATTGTTTTCTCTGTAATAAACCAAAGCGAAATAATTGTTTTCTGTTTGATAAAAATTGCCATCAACAGCATTTGTGTTATCAATTTTGCCAGATTTATCTGCAATTACATATTGAAAATTTGTAAAACCTTGTTTTATCATTAATGCTTTTTCATAAACCCCTTTTTCTTTGTTATAATCCATTTTAGTTTCTGGAGAAATTGCAAAATTATTAAACATTCCGTTGACATAAATATCATTTTTCCCATAATATGCTGGTGCAGAAAGAGTGAAAAATACCCATGTATAATCTGATTCTACTTCATTGTTTTCTGCATTTATATTTTTTATAATAAAATTGCCATTATCATCAGGATAATAAGTATATGGGTTTTGTGCTCGAGCATTATTCATATACAAATGGGCATTATATACACCTCCATTAGAATCTATCGCACCTACATTATTATTGGCAGCACGAACGTCTTTGTTTTCATAAAATAGAAATTCATTTCCAGCCCAAAACTGAGTATCTGTATCGTACTTATAAATCAAGTCATTGCCAATGGTATACATTGGTTTTACATTGGTAATGCCCGAATTTAACTGACCATTTTGTAGCAAAAGCACTTTTACATTATTCAAAGGACTCTGAAAAAGGATGCTCTGTGATTTTATCGAAAAATCGAGATTGTGTTTGTAATTTACTTCCTGAACATTTCTAGCTCTTTTTACTTGCATTGGTACAGAAACTAATTCTTCATAAAGGATAAATTTTCTTGAAAACACTACTTCTTTATCTTCGTTTAGAATTTTCAACATATAATTACCACTCACCAATAATTGCGAATTTTTGTTTGGAAATTGCACTTTGTAATGGGAGTATAATTGTAAAGTATTGAAAGAATTGGTGTAATCTTGTATACGCAGTTCATCAAATCCTTTTAGGAATTCGTTTTTTGATAATTGCGAAGGTTTCCAATCGTAATCGCAATGCACAAAAAAATAATAATAATTGGCTTCATTACCATATAAGTCATCAAATTGCAATTGAAAAGAATCTCCCAACCGAATAAGTGGAACAATATTCTGGCCATTTTGAACAAAAGATACCGTTTTGATATTATAAGGAGGCACTATCTCTTTTTCTATTTGAGCAATCGAAATTGAAAAAACTAAAAGCAAGATAAATTGAAGAAGAAACGATTTGATTTTCATAAATTTAAATTCTGAAACGTAAATGTAATAAATATAATTTATTGTAAACGTGTATTTTTTATTTGAAACAAACTGGAATAATTTCGCCTTTGGCCAAACAATATTTTTCAACCAATTCAGGTGAAATTTTCAGAGTATAATTTTCTTCAATTACGGTAAAACCAATACTTCTCAATTTATCAAAATAATCTCGGCCATAAACCCTTACGTGATCATACTGGCCAAATATTCTTGAACGTTCTTTTTGTTCAATAATCGTATCATCAGAAAATGTTTTTTCTCGACTTAAGTCTTGTGGAATTTGAAGAATTGCCATACCTCCTTTTTTCAAAACACGAAATAATTCATGCATTGCTTTGGTGTCATCAGGAATATGTTCTAAAACATGATTGCATAAAATTACATCATAAGTATTGTCTTCAAAAGGCAAATTGCATATATCAGCCTTAACATCTGCTAATGGTGAAAGTAAATCAGTGGTAGTATAATCCAGATTTTTTTGATTTCGAAACAACTTATAAAAAGCTTGTTCTGGAGCAAAATGGAGTACTTTTATTACTGAACTTGATTCAGTATCTCTTAATTTAAGACGCTTACTTTTAGAAGTAGTAGAATCTGAATCGAGTTCAGATTGAAAAAAATCAGTTTCGTTTTTTAAATACAACCATAATAATCGGTGTCTTTCTAATGAAAGTGTGCTTGGTGAAAGTACATTGTTACGTTGATTACCATAGCCATAAGGCAAAAACATTCTAAAACTATTCCCGTCAATTGGATCTGTAAATTTATTTCCTTTCAAAAGAAAAGCTAAAATTGGTCGCGCAATAAAACTTAACCGAATAAGAATTGGACGCGGTATGGTGTTGAGAATAAGTTTAAACACAGATTTCACAGATTTCACAGATTTATTATAAGATTACCCTTTTGTATTTCAGACTATCTTCTCCAAAATTTATTAATAATCCAATTTTGTTTTTTGATGCTGCTAAGTAATTTAATGTTTGTTTAATTTCACTACCTGACAATTCTTGTATTGCTTTTAATTCTAAAATAATTTCATCAAAAACTGTAAAATTAGAAAAATAATATCTTGGTAGTATTATTTCTTTGTATTCAATATTGTATTTTCTTTCTCTTTCATACGGAATATGATTTATTTTAAATTCATATTCTAAAGCATCACCATATACATTTTCATTATGTCCTTTACCAAGAATTCTATGTACTTCCATACAAATTCCAATTATTTTATAAGTTTCATCTTTTAAATAAAATTCTTCCATATAATTGTTTATTTAAATTTGTGAAAATTTGAGAAATCTGTGTTAAACACAGATTTCATTATAATACTAATGGATTTTTTCTAAACTCATCTTCTTCATTGCTCACAATTCCCAACGCCTCATAAATATATTGAAAAGTCGATAAAATTTCTGGTTTGCCATCAATTAAGGCAACATCATGTTCAAAATGAGCAGATGGTTTTCCGTCGGCTGTAAGGATTGTCCAACCGTCTTTGAGTTGTTTGATATTTTTGGTTCCCATATTTATCATTGGTTCTATTGCTACAACCATACCCTCTACAAAAAGTTTGCCACGACCACGTTTGCCGTAATTTGGCATTTCTGGATCTTCGTGCATTTTGGTTCCTAAACCGTGACCAACAAGTTCTCTAACCACACTGTATCCGTGATTTTCGCAATATTTTTGAATGGCACTTCCTACATCTTCAACACGATTGCCAATTTTAAATTCACGTATACCAACATACAAACTTTCTTTGGTAACTTGTAATAATTTTTTGGTTTCTAAAGCCACATCACCAATCTCAAAACTATAGGCATGATCACCATAATATCCATTTTTAAGAACCCCACAATCTACAGAAATAACATCGCCACTTTGAAGCGGAATTGCGTTTGGTACACCATGTACAACTTGTGCATTCGGGCTCACACAAAGTGTATTTGGGAAACCATAAAGACCAAGAAAACCGGGAATTCCTCCGTTGTCTCTGATAAATTCTTCAGCTAATTTATCTATTTTTAAAGTCGTTACACCAGGAACCATTTCTTTGGCAATAATTCCTAAAGTTTTTGATACTAGTAATGCACTTTCGCGCATTAATTCGATTTGCTCTCTTGTTTTTGGGATAATCATATGGGTAATTTTCAATTGGCAAAAGTAACTATTTAAAATAAATTAATCAGGATTTGCCATAACTTTAAACAATTCGGCATTAGAAATAAAAAGTCGATTTTCTATAACAATTGCAGATAATTGAGAAGATATTAAATTATTCTCTCGTGAATTAATTAAAAAAATAGAACTTTCTCCAAATGAAAATAATCGTTCTTCAGAAGTAAGCATAGTAGTATAATCAACTACAAGTTCATTAATTAATTTTTGTTGTTTTTCTAATGAATTGATTTCGGTTTGCTGTGCTTTTATTTTATTTTTTAACTGAATTCGTTCTAAATCCAATTCAAATTGGGTATCTTGAATTTTAAATTTTGCTAATTTCAAACTTCCTCGTTCTTTTCTTAAAAAAAGCGGAAAAGAAAAATTTACTCCAATCTTATAATTATTAAAATTAGTATCATTAAACGAATTGGGTTCGGATAAATAATGATAACCCAAATCAATTTTTGGTAATAACGAATTGGCTTTTAGTTTGCGTTCTACATCTAAAATTCCAATTTTACTTTGAAGTGCATTTATTTTTGGATGATTTTCAATTACTGGATTGTCTTGCAAAAGCTTGTTGGTTTTTAAAGATTCTTTTATGGTTGTTTCTAATTCTTTTTCTGGAATAATATCATCTTGTAATTCTAAAGGAACATTATTTTCCAACCATAAAAAAGTAGCTAATTCTAATTTAGATTTCGCTAATTTTAATTGCGAATCTTCCAAACTTAATTTTCGATTTCTAACTATAATATTGGCTTCAACACTATCAATTGCGGGTTTGTCACCATTTAAAATCAAACTTGAAACACCTTTTAAGCGCGTTTCGGCATTTTTTAAATAATTTTCATACAACTGAACTTCACTATAATTTCTTTTCCAATAAAAATACGCTACTGATGCATCATAAAGTACAACAATTGCCTGTAACTTTCTTTCCGATTGACTCAATTGCATTTGTATTTTAGCTTTGCGTAAATCAGCCATTCGTTGGTTGATTACTAATCCTTGACCCAAAGGAACTGAAATTCCTAATGAAGTTAATCCTTGATTTGGCAACGTGTTTTCAGGATTTAAATAAATGCCTTCACTATTGTCAAATCCAGCTTTTAATTCTATTCCATACCAAGTTGGAATTTTAAAACTGCTGTTTAAAATAGAATAATATTCAGTATTTTTAAATTGTTTTTTATCAAAATCGATTTCAATTTTTGGATCAAATCCGCCACGAGCCATCATTAAATTGGCTTGCGCATCAGATATATTTAGATTGGCACTTTTTACTAAAGGATGAAATTTTTTCACATAACCTAAATACTCATCATAAGTGAGTTCTTTAGTGTTTGTAGCTTTATTTTGAGCAACAATCCCAACACTAAATACTAAAAAAAACAAAAGAAATCGTATCATTATTTTTTCTCTTTAGTTGATTTATCTTTTGGTTGATAGTAATTCGGCGGAAAACCATTTAAACTTCGCCACAATTCAAACCAAATAGGAACATTATTTAATAAGGCAATAGATTGCGCTCCAGCTCCAATACTTAATTGTTTTGGCCATTTTGCTTCTTCGTTGTCCGGAGCAATTAATACTCGGTATTTGCCATTATCACTAATGAAATTTTCAATGGCAACCACTTTTCCGCCAAAAGTTCCATACGACATATCAGGCCAACCAGAAAAAACAATGGTTGGCCATCCATCAAACCAAACACGGACTTTTTCGCCTTTTTTGATTAAAGGTAAATCAATAGGAGCAATGTAGGTTTCAACAGCAATATCGTAAACAGAAGGCATAATGCTTACTATAGAAGTTCCTTCTTTTATGTTTTCGCCAATTCCCGATTGTAAAGCACGGTTTACATAACCATCTTGTGGTGCTTTGATGTAATACATTCCGTTTCGAATACTATAATTAGCATATTGGTTTTCGAGTTTATTCACTTGTGCTTTAGTATCATATTGATTACTTAAAGCGGTAAATTGATCGCTTCGAGCTTTAGAGCCTTTTTCATTGTATTCAGCTGAAATTCTATTGATTTCTACACGAGCATTTATTAACTCATTACGAGTAGTTAATAGTTTGTTTTCTTGTGTGATTATTTTGGCTTCAGCATCTTGTAATTTTAATTTTTTTTCTTCTAAATCGACAACGGCTTTTAATCCTTCTTTATTTAATTGAACCGAACGATTGAATTGAGTTGTAGCTATTTTAAATTGTGTTTTTACGGCTATAACATCAATACTATCACTTTTAATTTTTAAAATTGCTTGGCGAATTTTATTTTGCGCTTGTTGTAATTTTAGATCTTTTTCGTTTTCAATGGCTTGAATTTGAGAGTCTAAAGAAGTTACTTTTCCATCATAGGATTCAACCGACATTTTTTTAGCATCCATTTGATTTTTGGTATTTTTAACCAAATTAGGATCTAAATAATCTTCTTTAATCTCTGATATAAAAAGAATGGTATCGCCTTTTTTAACAAAATCGCCTTCTTGAACATACCATTTTTCTATTCTTCCTGAAATTAAAGATTGAATGGTTTGCGGACGTTGATTAGGTTTTAATGTAGTTACCGCTCCAGAACCCGAAATGTTTTGTGTCCAAGGAAGAAATAAAATAATCAATC